>NZ_CP139301.1:338736-677473 GCF_034092395.1 Prochlorococcus sp. MIT 1307
GAGATGGTAATGACTTTTGGATTTTCAAAGCTCGGCCCCATATCACTTACTGAATCAAGGAATGAGGTTTTCCTAGGAAGGAGTCTAATCCAAAATAAATTAAATTGTGCAGAATCAACAAGTAAATCTGTAGACGAGGAAGTTAGATTCCTCGCAAAGAGTGCATTGGAAAAAGCTATCAGACTATTATCATCACGTCGTGAACTAATGGACCAATTAGTTGAAGCATTGATAGAGGAGGAAACATTAAGTTGTGAGAAATTTCTTTCTTTAATAGGCACTACTGAACTAACAACTAGTTAATTATGATCTATACATCAGTCTTATGTAATACTTCATCAGAATCATGAAAAGTAGTCTTAAAAAATTATCTATTTACTTCTCTTTGGGTATTTTTACAACCTTATTAATTGCCAATTTACATATTGAATGGCTTTGGTTTGAACAGTTTCAATTACAATCCATCTTTGTCAAACGAATAATTCTCCAAATTAGTTACTTTATAGTTGGAAGTTTAATTTCATACTTAATGATAAAATGGCAATTACATTGGAAAAATCATTGCTACGGAGAAGACAATAGCCAACAAGAGAATCAAATAAGAGGCAAAAATTATGGTTGCTCCTTGATAATAGGATTATCTTCAATAGCTATCTCATTAATATTAATGTTTTTAGTAGCTTGGGTTTCTATTGTAAATCCATTGACAACTCCATATTGGTGGACATATATAGTAAATATAGACCAAACAGTTACTTTTGTAACCTCGATTCTTAGTTTTACACTTCTTTTACTTCTCATTAATAGAAAAGGAGTTCTATACCTTCAAACTATTTATTCAATATTGTTCATAACTATATTTACACGCTCATGGGGAGTCTGGTCCCTTGCATTGAATATTTCACCAACTGGTATAAATGAACCTCTCTTCGGTTCTGACATAAGCTTTGGATTAGCAATATATCCAGCTTTGGTATTTGTATTTACATTAATTACTCTATTATTAACCTCAACATTAGGTCTATCTGGTTGGATATACCTAACATCAATGAGTAGATTTTCTGACTGGGCTGCCCCTATATTATCCGAAAGATCTAAGAACCTGCTTAGGCCAATAATTGCCACATTAATTCTAAACATTCTTTCAATAACATGGCTATCTAGACATCAATTTCTTTGGACTCAGAGGGGAATTGTTCCTGGAGCCGGTTGGTTAGATATTCATTTTAATATTCCATTAAGAGTTTTATCCTCATTGTTTTTGATTTTCTTACTAATCAACCTAATACCTATTAATTATAAGAGGAAAAAAAACATAAGAATTATATCTACATTTCTATTTCTTACCAGTATAATAGGCGAACTAATTCTTACACCTATTTTAGAGTGGATAGTAGTACGTCCGAGAGAACTGAAGTTAGAAAGTCCATATTTAGAAAGAGCCATAAAGGCGACAAGAAATGCATTCCAATTAGATTCTATAAAAACTAAGTTAATCAATCCAAATTCTAGGATCACAAAAAGAGATTTATTATTAGGAGAAAGCACACTAAAGAACATACGTCTATGGGATAGTCAACCTTTGCTAGATACCAATAGGCAACTTCAGCAATTAAGACAATATTATAGATTTACAAATGTAGCTATAGATAGATATCGACTAAAAAGTAGTTCTATTGATAGGCAACAAGTCATGATTACAGCAAGAGAACTAGATCATAATCAGTTACCTAAAAGTTCCAGAACCTGGCTAAATAAGCACTTTGTATTTACTCATGGATATGGGTTTACTGTAAGTCCTATTAATACCAAAGCTCAGGATGGACTACCAGAATATTTTATTAGTGATTTAGGCGAATCCGCCAAAATACAAGGTAGTAAATTTTTGAATATCACTAAAGAAGATGTAAAGAGTTCATTACCAATTGGAAAAGCAGCTATTTATTATGGAATGCTGCCATCTTCTTATGTGATTGCACCCTCAAATATTAAAGAGTTAGATTACCCTCAAGGAGACAAGAATATCTTCAATCACTATGAAGGCAAAGGAGGAGTTCCCCTCCGTAATCTTTTACAAAGATTAAGTGCGGCAATATATCTAAAAGAACCACGACTTCTAAATACTGGATCTTTGACACCAAATTCTAAGCTGTTGTTAAAAAGAGAAGTACGACAAAGGGTAAAAGCAATTGCTCCTTTTTTAGATATAATAGGTGAACCTTATTTAATTTCAATATCAATACCAGAAACATCAAAGGACTTCGATAATAATCAAAAACAATATTGGATTGTAGAAGGCTATACAAATTCTGTTACTTATCCATATGCAGCAAAGCTTCCTGATGGCAACCCAATTAGATATATAAGAAATTCAGTAAAAGCTGTTATTGATTCCTATAATGGAAGTATTCAGATGTATATAAGTGAGCCTAAGGATCCCTTAATTAAGGCATGGAGTGATATCTTTCCACGCTTATTTAAACCAATAAATGAAATGCCAGTAGAAGTTAAGGAACATCTAAGAGTACCTATTGAGTTGTTCAATCTACAAGTTCAGCAGATACTTCGTTATCATGTTACAGATGCTCGCACTTTTTACAATGGTGATGATTTATGGCAAGTTCCAATGGAGCTTTATGGGTCCACTGAAATACCAGTAGAGCCTTATCATATAACTGCTCAATTAGGTGATAATAATGCTTCAGAATTTCTACTTTTACAGCCATTAAGTCCATTAGCAAGACCAAATTTAGCAGCTTGGTTAGCGGCCAGAAATGACGGAGAAAACTATGGAAAGTTGGTACTTCTAAAATTTCCTAGTGATACAACTATATTTGGTCCTGAACAAATACAAGCACTAATCAATCAAAATCCATCAATTAGTCAACAATTCAGCCTATGGGATAGAGCAGGTTCAGAAGTAATTCAAGGAAATCTCCTTGTACTGCCTGTAGGTGAAGCATTACTTTATGTTGAACCAGTTTATCTGAAAGCTAGTATGGGGGGATTGCCCACACTAACAAGAATTGTTGTTAGTGATGGGAAAAGAATCTCAATGGCTGAAACTCTATCTGAAGGAATTAAGGATTTATTGAATCAATTTAATAATGAGGAGGAAAGAAGGTGAAGGTAAAAAGCCTGGAAATAATTTCCCAGGCATAATAAATCTATCTTTATTCAATGGTACTAAAGAATTCTTTACTGCCTACAGGGTCTGGCTTCATTGTTTTATCACCTGGAGTCCAGTTAGCTGGACAAACTTCATCTGGATTTTCTTGAACGTATTGAAACGCTTGTAAGACTCTTAAAGTCTCATCAACATTTCTACCTACAGGTAGATTATTGATTGTGGAATGCATTATTACACCATCAGGATCGATAATGAAAAGGCCACGAAGAGCCACACCTTCATTTTCATCTAAAACATTATATGCTGTTGATATTTCTTTTTTCAGATCTGCAATCAATGGATAGTTAATATCACCTAAACCTCCTTGATTTCGTGGTGTTTGCACCCAGGCCAAATGACTAAACTGACTATCGACTGATACCCCTAGTACTTCAGTATTTTTAGAACTGAATTCTGTATATCTGTCACTGAAAGCAGTAATTTCAGTAGGGCATACAAATGTAAAGTCTAGTGGATAGAAAAAGAGTACTACGTACTTACCTTTGTATTGAGAAAGGCTTACTTCCTTAAAATCCTGATCGTAGACAGCTGTAGCTGTGAATTCAGGTGCTTTTTGGCCTACACGAAGGCAAGTGTTGTCAGTCATGAAAAAAGAGTTGTGAAAGGTGGGTATTTCGACCTTACTAGGGTCTTTTTGGTATCTTTATGACTATAGTTAGGAACTTATCACGTAAACTGGTCTAATAGACGCAAAGTTACCATCAGCTCATAGAGCTGAGAAAAGACTGTACACAACGAGATGGTACATTTTATGATTTGGGACAATCAAATTCAAAGGAGATTCAGTAGCACTAGCCATTTTAGATTGCTAAACCAAGTACGGGGTGAGTTACGTTCACAACCCCTAAATAGAGATCCGCAAACTCATACTCTGAGTATAGAAGCTAAACCCTCGCCTTCATATAATTTAAGAGATAGTAAAAGGCACTCCTATACGCAAATAAGCATGAATTCAGACATATCTGAAAAATATGAGTCAGAGATTGAAAGCAATAAAAGGTCATTCCGTGATCGTCTAAATTCAATAGACATGAAGTAGCTCAGACCTACAATATTTTTATTAAGTTTAGCTGATTAAAATAGTAAATGTAAATTGAATTATGCTTATCAAATTTACAGTTTAGTATAATTGGTTTATTATGAATGTATTTGTTAGAGATAACTATAAATAGATTTTTAATAGTAAATATCAGGGTTGCTTGCTTATTGCTTATGTCTGTGGAGAGACTTGAACTCTCGACCTCAGCGTTATGAATGCTGTGCTCTAACCAGCTGAGCTACACAGACTATACTATTATTCTATTATAAAGTGAGCACTTAGCAACTGATATCTTTTAAATATATTCATATTTGAACATTGTTCATGATATATGTATTCTATTGTACTAATAAGATCAAAAATGGTTTTCTATTTAAAAATAGTACGTTATGTTGTAGAACGTTTCTTAACGTTTAATAAATTTGATTTAAAATTAAAGAATTATTTATTAATATAATTTCAGAAATAATAATTATTTTAATATTAGTACAATTCTAATGACTTACAATTACTAATGAATAGTTTTAATGACTGTATTGGATTTTATTTACTATAATAAGTCTAAATTTAAACAACCTTCATAAGCTGCTATAGCAACTGCACTTGCTAAATTTAGACTTCTTACTCCTAAGTTAGTATTTGGATCAACTCCTCCTGGCATAGGTATTGACATGATTTTATGACACATACAGCGAGTGGTATCAGGCAATCCAAGGTCTTCTCTTCCAAAAAGTAAAATATCTCCTAGAGTAAATTTTAATTTATCAAGAGTTGACTCTGCAGACTTGCTAAAGCCTATTAGCCTATTTGAAGATGATAATGATTGATTGAATAACTCAAAGTTTTGATGTACTGTAATGTTCATATATGGCCAATAATCTAGGCCAGCACGTTTTAGAAACTTATCTTCTATACTAAAGCCTAATGGCTTTATTAGGTGCAATGGAAGATTGAAAGCAGCACACGTTCTAGCTATATTTCCTGTGTTTTGAGGAATTCTTGGTTCGAAAAGTGCAACACTTAAAGGGTATGTATTTGTATAGTTTTTCATGAGATGGGGACACTTATCTTATGTAAATCAATAGCTCTTCCTTGGACAACTAACCAACTCTGTTGAGAATAATTTTCGAGTTCTTGAGCTAAAAGTCCAAGTCTATCTCTAAATAATCCACCAAGTCTTGTTGGTGGAACTACACCCCAGCCAGTCTCTTCAATAACTATGATGTAATGTTTATTATGATTTCTAAAATTCATTACAAAATCTCTAGATTTATTACTCCAATTTATATTTTCTTCATTTATGTGTAACGAGACAAAGCCACCTAAAGAGTCAAAAATTATATTCCGGGAGGATAGTTGAGTTAGTATATTTTCAGATTTTTTTGAATATTCTAATAGTTGCCACTCTTTAGGACGGCGTAGCCTGTGTAATTTTATACGTTGATGCATATCAGCATCAGTGATATTATCTACAGCTGTGGCGACATATGTGATGTCTTTGAAATTATGTATTAGTTTTTCTGCCCATATACTCTTTCCGCTGCGACTTGGACCTGAAACAAGAATTTTTAACGGTTGCATTAATTGATTATGCTCTCCTGAAAATTGTCCTTCCTTCATCGAAATTTATACACACTTTGCCAATTATAATAAATATATAAACAAATTATAATTTTTTTATATATTTATTATAATCAAAACACGATTAAAGCAACTTATAAATTATTGAATTTAAGTATCGTAAACTAATTTGGAGTTATAATAAAAAGAAAAGTTTTTATATGCCAATTACAGCTAAGTCTTCCCTAATAACCGGATTAATATTTTTGATGTTGACAGTACTTAATGCCGTTCTAGCCGAAAAAATAGATCCTAGTTTTCAACGAGCCGAAGTTTTAGCAGGTTTGGCTTCTATCTGTTTAATGCTTGTAGCTTTTTTGTGGACAGATGTTAAATCAAACAAACAATCCAGAAAAATCAATAATTCAGAGCAAGGTATTTACATTGATAAAAAATTAAACAATAATATTCGAAAAGAATTAGCTTGGGGAAGTCATCAATTTCTAACTGCAACTCCCGCTATAACAATACTTGTATATTGGGACAACAATGTAATTATTCGCAGAGGAATAATAAGTTCTAGTATCTTTAATCCAGGAAAGATATGCTTAAAAGCTCAGGAAAGTAACCAATTAATATCTCTTCCTAATACAAAACTCTTCCCAGGTAGATATGAATTTGATTCCGTTTTAGTAGGCCTATCATGTGTATTAGTCTATCCACTTAAAGATAGGGGATTGGTAATATTAGGTGGATTAAGTGAACGATGCTTTACTAAATCTGATGAAAAATGGGTAATTGGATGGTCTGACAGGTTGACAGAATTATTAATCAATTCGACTCAATAATTTTTAAAGATTTGATTAGATTTCTAGGTCTTAGTATTGTTCGAACTCTTTTTTTAGTTGATATAAATTGAACCCTCTCGCTTTTTGATTTGACTTTTAGTGGAGATAAGTTATTAGTATCTATGTTAGTTGCTTCTATTAAATTTTTATTTGAAGAATTTATATGCATATCAACCTTACAATAATCTGCTTCAGTTATAGCTAATGTTGGTTTCTCTAATCTACAGCCATAAAGATTAATATACTTTTTCAAAGTATTACCCTTAAGAGATTTAGCAGTTATTATAAAATCTTCTTTTGCTTGCTTAGTAATACGTTGTCCGATAACTTTTTTTGAACTATATATCTCTCCTGACTCTATATTCCAAATAGGATCTATACTTATAATTGAGAATTTATCACTTGATAGGGATAGAAAATTATCTGAAACTATAAGGAATTCGGTTTTTCCTTTAAAAGAAACTAGATTAGAAGGTATATTAAGTATTAGTTCCGACGATTTTATAGATGAATTGTTCGAGTAGATAATTGGATTCTGGTTAATCTGAATAGTATTTTCTTTTACGTTCCATGTAAGAATATCTCCTGTAATTAACATGTTTTTTTTATCAAGTTGTTTTAATTGAATATTTCCTTCTAGTAAAACTAAGTTAACATTATTTAAAGAGGTTAATGTATCGGCTATAATATTAAATTTAGGCTTGTTGGAGGAATAAAGTTGTAATAAGGTTTTTTTAGCTCTTATCATCTTAGTATCTCTTTGAAAACGTGCTTCTGGACTTGTTAACTTCCATTCTATTTCTCCATTTACTTTAGTTCTCGTTAAATCTAATTTATTAAATTCAAATTCTGTGGATTTGTTATTACTAATAATATTAGTGGAGCAGCCAGAGAGTAGTAATAATGCAGAGTTAGTTATCAGGCTATTAATGGTATAAAAGATTTTATTTCTCATTGTGTATTCCTGTTTCAATTTTAGTGATCAGTGGTTCAGGCTTAGGAAGAATCGAGCCTTGTTTGAGAAGACCCCATTGTAGTTTTGTTTGCCACTCCTTATAATCAGATTCACAAGAAAGTTGTGTTAATATTTTACTACTTAAGTTAGGAACCAATGGTGTAAGCATAACACCTATAATCCGAGCAGTTTCTAATACCTCATAGATTATCATGGCTACCTCTTTTGTTTGCGATTGATCCTTTATTTTTTTCCAGGGCTCTTGCTCATTTATGAATACATTCGCATACTTCGCTAAATTAACTATCGATGATGATGCTTCATGAAATCTTAAATATCGTAGATTGGTACGTACTATCTCAATTGAATCTAGTGATTTAGTAGCAAGTATAGAATTATCACTCAAAGAATAATTAAATGATGGCACTGAATTGTTGAACCATTTTCTAGACATAGAGACTGATCTATTTAGCATATTTCCAATTGTATTAGCTAAATCATTATTCACTAAATCAATAAAGCGTCTTTGCTGGAAGTCGCCATCATTACCAAATTGTATATCACTTAAAAGAAACCATCTAATAGGTTCGTTGCCATAAGTTTTCAACAACTGGGTTGGGTCAAGAACATTACCAAGAGACTTACCCATTTTTCTTCCCTCACTAGTTAAAAAACCATGTCCAAACAATTGCTTTGGAACTTCTAAGCCAGCTGATATAAGCATAGCTGGCCAATAAACTGCGTGGAACCTGATAATATCCTTACCTATTACATGAATTGAAGCCGGCCATTCTAGCTGATTCAATCGCTCAATGTCTATTTCATAACCGTCATCCAATATAGCTGTTAGATAACCTAAAAGAGCGTCAAACCATACATAGAATGTATGACCTTTAAAACCTGGTACAGGTATACCCCAACTTAAATTAACTCGAGATATAGAAAAGTCCTTAAGACCAGTTTGTACAAAATTCCTTATTTCGTTAGCACGAGATGTGGGAAGAATAAAGTCATTATCTGCGATAAGATCTTCTATATGAGACTGATACTTAGATAATCTAAAAAAAAGATTCTCTTCATCTCTCCATTCGAGTTGCTTTTGATGAATTGTACAGAAGGGTTTATTATCTTCTTCTATATCCTTATCTTCTTCTACATCCTTATATTCTTCACAGCCAACACAATACCATCCTGTTTGATGTCCTATATAAATATCATTAGAGGACTTAACCCGACTAAAAAACTGATTGACAAGGTTTTGGTGATTTTTGCTAGTAGTTCTAACAAACCTATCATAGGTTATATGCCAGCTCTTCCATTGATCAATATAACTTCTGGTTATTTGATCACAGTGCTGTTGAGGATTGGTATGAAGTGATTCAGCTTTACGCTGTATTTTTTGACCATGTTCGTCTACACCTGTAATAAATATAACTTTCTCACCCTCTAGTCTATGAAACCGAGCTAAAGCATCACATGCTAATGTTGTATATGTGCTACCCAAATGGGGTTTGTCATTTACGTAATAAAGTGGAGTTGTAATTACAAAGGACATTACGACCTTAAATTGAACTACTAATTCAATTTAAATTTTAACGAGATTATAAGCATAATTTTATAATGATCGCCAGTTTACAAAAGGGCATAGTGTTGCATACTGATTTGTCGATCTGTTTGAAAAAAAGCTGTAGATTTATTTAACAAGCTTAAATGATAATATCTTGGACGAATCGGGTATATCATTAAAAATAATCTCCAATTTATCTCCTATATTCCATTCTCCTAATGAATTTAAATGGCAAGCCAAATCCATTTCTAATTCTTTAAAATACAATAAAGTTACTCCTTGAGTTTTGCTTAGTCTTCTTAAGAAGAAAGTCTGCCATATTTTCTCTTTATTTTTTAAGAACCAATTTCTCTGGGAACTTAATAAATCTTCTCTCATTATGTCTATAGATTGCTTATGACTTATCATTAATGATGTCAATATATCTGAGATTTCTTCTTCGGAATAAATAGACATTTTATCCAATGTGCCAAGTACTTGCCTGTGTACCAATAGATCTGTATATCTTCTAAGTGGTGAAGTTGCTTGAGAATAGCAATCTAGTCCCAGACTAAAATGATAACCTGCTTTAGTACTAGTAGTAGCTTTAGGTAAATTCTGTTTTATCGAAGAGTTTAATATAGCCAAATGATGACTTCCTCTTATTAAACTATTAGTATTTCTGGTTCTATGTTGAGATCTGAAAGGGATAGGTATAGACATTTTTTTGGCATATTTAGCTACTATTGTTCCAAAAAGTATCATACTTTCGCTAACTAATTTTCTTGACATTGAAGGCTCAGTAATTTGTATGATTTGTTTGCCTTCTATAACTTTTAAGCGACCATATGGTTGTTCTAAAAAAATGGCTCCATTGACTTTTCTCCATTCTCTCCTCTTGTTTAATAAGTTTGATAGTTCTGATAGATCATTCTCTTCTGGAGGGGCATAATCGATCAGTTCATTTGCTTCATCATAAGTTAAATTATATCTAGGGCTTATAAACCCTCGTTGAATATTATAATTTAGAATATTGCCTTCATTATCCAATTCGATTGATATACTCAAAGTTGCTGTTTTTTTACCAGCTTTTAAACTAAAATTATTTTCCACTAAATCCCTAGGTAGCATAGGCTGGGTAGTGGTAGATAAATATATACTAGTAGATTTTTTTCTTGCTTCTAAATCAATTTGACTATTAATTGGGATGAATGTAGATGGATCAGATATATGAATCCAAACTATCCTTCGACCATCTTTAATATCTAAAGATATTGCGTCGTCAATCTCGAATGTTTCATGATCATCTATTGTATATGTTTTTAAATGTGTTAAATCTAGTAGTTTTTTATTTAATAGTAATTGATTGCATCTTTTGTTGTAAGCATCTTTACTTTCTAAAGATGTAGAAAATATTTGGGAAGTTAATTCAATATTTAATTTTGACTCGTATTCCAAATTTAAAAGGTTAAATCGATTTATAATATGTTTCTAGCCTTCTGGGTTGACAAATGGTAATAGTGCAACAATTCTAGCTCGTTTTACGGCTGTAGTTAAGTCTCTTTGCTGCTTTGCAGTAAGTCCAGTAAGACGTCTTGGCAAAATTTTTCCACGATCTGTAATAAATTTCTTTAGGAGATCCACATCTTTAAAATCAATAGGATCACCAGGTTTGATAGGTGAGAGTTTTTGCTTGAAAAAAGAGTTTGACATTGGTAGGCGAACGGTTTTGTTGTTTTAAAGCTGCAAGTTCATTTGATCTCCTTATGAGGAGTTGATTTGTTGCAGTGGGTGCAGAACTTTTTGATTTCCAGCCGTTCGGTTGTATTCCGGCGGTTCTTCTCGGTGGTGTATCTAGACACTCCAGGAGAGCGCTTGGCGGGATTGGACCGGCATTCAGTGCACTCAAGAGTGATCACGATCCGGACGCCCTTGCTTTTTGCCATAAAGGACGTAACGCCGCTATTGCGAAGCGTAATTAGAAACAAAGATCTTACAAGCCCACAGGTCCATAGCAAAATACACCTATTAATTCGTAGGATCTAGACCTATTTCTTAGGGACCCATGAGGGTTGCATTGTCCTGGCTAAGGGAAATGGTCAATATCCATATTCCACATGAGGAATTGGCCGAGAAGCTATCAGTAGCTGGTTTTGAGGTCGAATCAATTGATGACCTTTCATCTTTGGCAAAAGATGTTGTTGTCGGATTTGTCGAAAAAAAGGATCGGCACCCCAACGCAAGCAAATTGAGTGTGTGCAAAGTCAATTTAGGAAATAACAAAATAGTTCAGATAGTTTGTGGAGCAAAGAATGTACGAAGTGGTATTCATGTTCCAGTTGCCACTATTGGATGCCATCTTCCCGCAAAAGGATTGGAAATTAAAAAAACAGAAATTAGAGGTGTAACTAGTGAAGGAATGATATGTTCTCTAGAAGAACTAGGCAAAGTTTCAGAATCAGATGGCATATGTGTTTTAGAAGAATTAATCAATACAGTTCCGAAACCAGGAGAGCCAATTTCAGGATTAATTGGACTTGATGAGACAATTATTGAATTAGCAATAACCGCAAACCGTCCAGATGGGATGTCAATGATTGGAATTGCTAAGGAAGTATCAGCTATAATAAAATCTGAATTATTGATTAATACATTAGAGCCAACTATTATTTTCGAAAAATACAAAAATATTAATTTATCAACTAAATCTAAAATTTATAGCATCTCTTTAATTGAAGGATTAAACGAAAATAAAAAATCAGATAGTATTATTCAAAGAAGAATTGAATCTGCAGGAATTAATTCTAAAAATTGCATAGTTGATATAACTAACTATGTAATGCTTGAACTAGGCCAACCATTACATGCTTTTGACGCTGATCGACTAGAAGAAATCACACAAAAAGTTGTGGATTACGAAAGCTTTGATATGAGAGAGGCAAAGGATGGAGAAAGTTTTACTGATCTATTAGGAGTAAATCATAAACTAACAAAAGAAGTAACATTAATAACATGTCATAATAAAGCGATAGCTATAGCAGGAGTTATTGGAAGCAAAGATAGTGCAGTAAATACCGAAACAAAAAGGATATGGCTAGAATCTGCTGTGTTTTCACCTACTACAGTAAGAGCATCATCCAGATCTGTTGGAATAAGAAATGAATCAAGTAGTCGATATGAAAAGGGTGTTGCTAATGAGTTGACATTAATAGCAGCAGAAAGGGCCATAAACCTTTTAAGTAAAACTATGAATTGTAAGCTCATTAGTAGTAATTACTGTAGTAATAATATAAATACAAAATTAGAGATAAAACTCAGAAAAAAAAGAGTACAAAAGTTGCTTGGTTTAGTGAAAAATATTAGTGAAAATGGTAATTATATGGTAGATTGTAAAGGTTCTAAAATAGAAAATGATGGAGAAGAGCTATTTAGGGAGTTGAATGAAAAAGAAATAGAAAGCTCCTTAATTAGCTTAGGTTGCATATTAAAAACTATAAATGATGGATGGATTGTAGAGGTACCACCACTACGGAAAAACGATTTAACAAGAGAGATTGATTTAATAGAGGAAATTGCAAGGGTAATTGGATTTGATATGTTTAAAGTAAATTTACCAGATCCATTAGTACCTGGTAGACTAAACGCAAGACAAAAAACTGAGAGAAATATAAGAGATATACTTTGCTGTTCCGGATTACAAGAAGTAACTACATTTTCTCTTGTAGGCAAAGATCCAGATCAATTAAATATGGTTGAAATAAGAAACCCTTTATTAGTTGAAACAAGTAATTTGAGAACAAATCTTTGGGAAGAACACTTAAGGGTGTGTGACAGAAATCTTAAATCAGGAAAAAAAGGTGTTTGGATATACGAAATCGGCAAAAGATATAAGATGCATGATGATGGTATTCAAGAGGAAGGAATTTTAGGAGGAATAATTTGTGGTGAGAATAGGCTTGAGAAATGGAATACAAATGGGAAGGTTAAAGGATTAAATTATTACGAGGCTCGTGGTAAGTTAACACAAATGTTTATGAGGCTTAAGCTTAATGTCGAAGACAGAGTAATGATTGACCAGGATAATATCCTACATCCAGGTAAATCAGCAAATGTTATATTGGAAGGAAAGGTACTTGGAAAGTTTGGACAATTACATCCTTCTATTTCTGACGAAAAGGATTTACCCAAAGATACCTATATATTTGAGATATTAATTAAGCCACTTATTGATGCAGCGACACGTAAAAACAAACTACTTGTATCATTTAAGGAATATAATACTAAGCCCTTTTTAGAAAGAGACATCTCCATGATTCTACCAAGATCGTCTAATTCATCAAAGGCAATAGCCATTATTAAAAAGGAAGGGAAGCCTCTTTTAGAAACAGTTGAATTGATAGATAGATATGAGGGAGAAAATTTAAAATCAGATGAATGTAGTCTAACCTTTAGAATGAGGTATAGAGATGATAATAAGAATTTAACTGATACTGATATAATTCCAACTCTCGAGAAGATTAGAAAAGTGTTGGCTAATAAACTTTTAGCTGACTTAAGAAGTTGATCTAACTAATATTGCTAGGGTTTCAAGATGCGTAGTATGTGGAAAAAAATCTATAGGAAATGCGGTATCAAGAACATAAGAGTTATTCAAACAAATTAATTTGATATCTCGTGCAAGAGTAGAAGGATTACAACTCAAATAGGCTATTAAGCTAGGCTTCTTATCTTTTATAATATCTACTACATTCTTCTCCAATCCCTTTCGAGGAGGGTCAAGTACCAAGCCACAGTTTGCATCAAGTACTAAATCTAAAATTCCTTTAACATCTCCACAGAAGAACTTACAATTCTGAATGTGATTAATTCTAGCATTATATTTAGCTTGGATAATAGATTGTTGATGAATTTCAATACCAAAGATATTATATCCCAACTTAGATAAAGGTAATGAGAAGGTACCTACACCACAATAGCAATCAACAATTGTAGTGATGCCTGACTGATTAAATACTTTTAGTAAATTATGTATTATGGCTTCAGTTTTTTTGGTATTTAATTGAAAGAAAGTGGTTGTTTTCAAGGCGAACCTTAGTCCACATAAGCTTTCCATTAATCTATTTTTTCCAATCAAGGTGATTGTTTTATCTCCAAAAATTACATTATTATCATTAGGTTGAATATTAGCAGTAACACCAACAACATTTTTCCATCTATTAAACCATAGATCTGCTAATTGTTTAAAAACTTGAGTTAATTCACTATTAGATATAAAAGTGAGCAATATCTCTCCAGTGTTTACACCTATACGTAGGGAAATATGCTTTAAACATTGAATATCAGTATAAAATTTAGAATAGTTATTTAAATAAGAATTTAGATCCGACTTAATACTAATAATGAAATGATTGATTCTTGAGTCAAGTACTAAACAATTATCTGTATCAACAATTTCGTGAGTATTACGTCTATAATAACCAAATAAAAGTTTCCTATTTGACGTTAAGCGAACAGGTATAATAGCCCTGTTTCTATAATCATTTATCTGAACATATTCCTTATATCTATAGTCAATTACAGGATCATTTATTTCCGCTATTCTAATTAGAACATCTTTGAGATGCTTTGTCTTTAAATTCCATTGTTCATTGATACTAATATGTTGAATTGAGCAACTACCGCAATCATCAGCTACTGCACAAGGTGGTTTTATTCTCTCTGGTGAGATATTAATTATTTGTTTTAACTTGGTAAACCACCTAGAACCATGTCGATATGTAATCTCCACATTAGCTATTTCGCCAGGTAATAAGTCAGGAGTAACTAGTAGCCATTTGTTCCATTCCGACAAACCAAATCCGATATTATCTATGTCTTTGCAAGTAACTAAGACTATCTTTCCTGGCTTTGGTAGATTTGAAGAAAGCTTTGATGGCATTATTGGCTATAAAAAAAATATAAAATCGATTTAAAGCTATATCTCATTATAGTTTTTTTATATGATTTACGAACTTTACGACTAAAAGCAAGTATCGCAGGTCTCAGAATAGACTAGACATAGGTCTATGTCTAAATACTTTCTAAGACTAATGAGAATTAAATGGATAAATTGATTAAATCGAATGCCGAACTGGTAAGAAATCCTTGGCTCACTAGTCTGATGCGAGTCTTAATTCTAGTCTACTTATGAGTGTAATTTTAGACTTACGAGATCAAACTTTGATCTTTTTAAACTTCATTAGAAAAAAAAAGAAAAGTAGGATCAATGGCATAGGAGGCCAGCGAGTCAAATTTGAAGCAACAACTTCTTTAGCTTAAGACGAGGATAGTCTTAACAGTCCCAGTAGAGACTTATATATAGTCTATTAACAAGACTAGTATAAGAAAATTGATTATTATCGAGCATTAGTTAAAGCTAAATTTCTCTTCTGAACTACGCGTAACTGTCTATATGACAGTTACGCTTCTACAAGAAGCATTGCTATCACTAAAGTTTAAAAACGGTAAAAAATATTGGACAAAGAATGGACCAAGGAAATCTTATAATTTAATTTGCAAGGGCGATGAGTTAAAAGGTATATAAATTTAAATTTTTAATTTTTTATTGTATTAGTTAATAAGGTATAGAAGTTTTTTTATAAGCGACTTGTCGAAAGAAGCAAAGAGTATCAATAATCTACCATGAGACCCAATAGGAGTCCTACGCTAAGTCTCTAATGACACAATTGAGATTAGTCCTGCGTTCTGTATAGGTCTTTTAGTAATTGATATGCTTCATTTACTCTTCTCATTGATTCTGTAGAGCCTCCTGAATCAGGATGTACCTCCATAGCTTTAGATTTATATGAATCTCTTACCTTAGATAAAGTAAGAGAAGCTCCAGCTTGAGTTGGTAAATCTAAAAGTTTCAAAGCACCATGAACTGTCATAGTCGACTCCAATGTTTGAAATGAAGTAACATTTTTGTTCCTCTTGAATTTATTTACGAATCTGCGAATAAGAGTTGGTATCCTGCTGGTTATAGTTTCTGCTGAAAAAGGATCTTCTAATAAACCAGCTATTACGATGATACTTTCTAAGCTTGGCTTCTTAAATTTCCAAAAAGGACAATAATCCTTTAAAAGCCTATTGGCTGCGCTCCAGGTAAAAGGTAACCCATCAGTATTCTCTAGCCCTGGCCATATATCTCTTGCTAACCATAGCATTGCAGCTTCTATTACATTATCCTTAGGTTCATTGCCATAAAGAGTTAGCCAGTGATCAATCGAAGCTTTTAGGGCTTGATTAACCTGATCATAACTAATTGTATTGATCACATTTTCCTCATTAAAATAAGTTTTTTCATGGTTGCTTAGGCTAGTTTTTAACTTATAAGTTCTTTTACTTACAAACCCTGGTAGATCTATTCCTTTATTATTTGTATTGGTTAAGTTTTCATTATGTAGTGGTTGAGAATTTACACTTCTAGATTTCTCATCTATTATATCTTGAGGTTCTTTATTACTTGGCTTTATTAATACTAATGCCTTATTTTCATTATATCTAGATGTGGGACTATTAAAGGAATTAATATTCTTTTGATTACTAATATCCTTTTGAATATATATAGGATCTTGATTATCAGGTAATATCTCCTCTAAGAGTCTCTTTAAAACATCACCCCTGCCTCTCAAACCCCACTCCCTTTTAAGTTGATCTAAGCGTTCAATATCGTTATTTGGAAGGTCCACGGAAATGCGTCGGGATGTCAAATTATTTTCTGACACAGCATCAAAGGGACTTTTCACACTATAGGGCTAAATGAATATAAATGAGATAAGAGTAATCAAAAACATTATAAGGTTCATTTTCTATATTTATTAAAGTTTCAAAAGACTAAACAAGAGATAAATAATTTAAAGCATCTTTAAATATTACTTGATTTCTGGATGTGGAGTAATTTGAAATTTGAAATTTACATACTGTATACCTATATATAGATTTTACTTATAATATTGATAAAAAAAATTTATCTAGTTACATTAAATGTTTTGCTTAGAGCATTAAGTCCACAATTAAACCAGAAATAGTATATATTTATATTAGTTGAGGAATTTAATGTGACTAATGATTCTTGCAGTACTAAGATTAATTATTCAAAAAGACGAAACCGTTATCAAAACAGGAAGCTCGAGTTATTGAATTATATAAAAGATTCTCTAGAAAGACGGCTTGCAGCAATAACTGCTTCTATTTCTACACTTGAAAATCAAATTGAACGAGATAATATCAAGAACATGTCGAATGAATCTGATAAAGATTAATGTAGAATAGTATTTAGTTAGATTCTACAACCTGTTTTAAGAGATATTCCGGTCCAAAAGTATTTAGCCACTCTATATCTGACTCGTCAGTAGCTAGTAAATATCCGGCAAAACCCAATGCATTTAGATTAAACCCTTTTATTTCCTCCCTGGACCTAATAATTAGAGCGAACCAATTCTTGCAAATTAACAAATTATATGCTTTTAATGGTTCCTTATTTTCTATAGGATTTCCCAAGCCCATTGTTTTGCAGCACATCAAATATTTTTGATAAAGATTGTCAGATGAAAATTCATTCTGATTAATTCTCAAAACTAACGTGCTTCTAGAAATGGAATCCTTGCTTTCTAAGTTTAGATTTATATAATTTTCAAACCATAAATTTCTAGGACATACTACTTCGTTCTGACTTCTTCTTAAGAGTTGTAGGTGTCTATGGGGTTGACTAGCTCCAGAGATGGGCGAGCTATTGAAAAACCAAAGACCAGAAGTATTATTTTGTACTTTTTCTAATGCTTGCAAATCATTTAATGTTAGCCATCCTTTTTGGGGTTCCCAACTTTTTGTAATAAGCAACATATGACCTAATTGTACTGGATACTTGTTTAATATAAGTTTGTGTTTATGACCAATATCAGCAATAATTAAATTATTATCTGAAGGAAGAAAAGGGTTCATTTTAGGACCCTCTTTATTAAGGTGAGGTGGACTTTTTGATATCAATCTTCTCAGTTCAAATTTAAAGTCTTCGAAATGGTAAACATTTATTATCTTGGTTTCTAATGGCAATAATGATTTGTTTTTTATAGCAATCTTTGTCCTGTCTAAAGCGGTACTCCAATAATCTATATGATTTGATTTATCCAGAGAATTTTGCATAACTGAATAATGACTTCATTACTCTACCTATACGAATACTTATTTAGAGAGGAAGTAAAAGAATTTATAATATCAGTTAAATATATTTATTAGTTAAATTTTCTTTTTACGTGTTATGACTTAATTCGCTTTTTCATGGCAAAAGCTTTTGCCAGCCACCTCTTAAAAGTTGCCTGAGCTCATTTGTCATAACCATGACGCCAAAGCACCTATAAAAGAATTAGGGGCCTTCCAAGGGCTTTTAGGAGTGTTTGATGGCGCGGACATGTCCTCTAGCCAACTGACCAGTGTTTATTTCAAAACTTAATCCATTGGCTCAAATCAAGAAAACCGATCTATCCCCATAAATCCCAAGCAAGTATTTTTGCTAGTAAGGAGGTCATGCTCTTGCACTTTCTTTGTCTAGGAATCTGAATAAAAAAAGACATGAAACATTATGAATGGTTTGGGTATCGAAACTTTTTCTTTATGCTTACAAATGAGAAAAAGTCTTGCTGCCAAAGGCTTTAGAGCATTTGAAAGGTCCAATAGCGCTCCTTGGGGTTATAAATTAGTGCCACATTCTTGTAGAACATGGTTGACGGATACAGGGGGGAAGGGGTTAAACGTCAATGAGAAATATCTCCTCAATGGATTGGGAGTTCACTGAAGACGCAGCTTTCCTCGCTCTATGCGATGCCTTTCGCGAGAGTGGAGAAACCTCTGCAATCGAGTTTCTAGCAAATGGAGAGGGTGCTTTCCATTTTCAGGAACTAACACAAAATGCCGCTGGTGAAGGAATTGATCTAGGCGACTCGGACGCATTAGATGAATTCCAACAAAATGTCATTGATACTATGGAAGCACTCTGCAAAGATTAAAAAAAAACCAATTGCAAAGTGAGCTAAAGCTCACCTCAAAAAATAATGCAATATTTTATATTTAAAGAATACTACTTTAAAAAATAGAATAATTCTTGTATCTAAATAAAATCAATTATTTATAGCTAAGCACTAAAATATCTAGCCTTACTATGTAATGTCACTAATGCTGTCGTACTTTGTTCTGGTTGAAGCTGATCACTTTCATCCATTTCTAAACCAATTTTGTCAGCGTTTAACCAGATAAGTTGTTGACGTGAGTCTGAAACATTTGGACAAGCTGGATACCCAAATGAATAACGAGAACCTCTATACCTCTGAGCTAATATTTTAGGCAATTCTGTAGGTTCTTGTGATTTAAAACCGCATTCTATTCTTATTTTTGCGTGTATGTATTCAGCTAAAGCCTCTGCCAATTGGACGGCTAAACCATGAAAGTAAAGATAATCAGAATAAGAATCAGCCGCAAAAAGTTCCTGGGCATATATGGTGGCTTTGGGACCCATAGTTACTGCTTGCATCGGCAAATAATCAGTTGGTTTGCCGTCTATTGAATCCCTAAAAAAATCTGCTATGCAATAATAGTTGCCGCTATTCTGCCTAGGAAGTTCAAAGCTTCCCATTAAATTATAATTTTGATAATTAAAAACCAGAATCTTATTTCCTACCCTTCCACAGGGGAAATAACCATATACAGCCTTTGGTTGAACCAAATTCTTAGCTATAACTTTATCTATCCACTTGGATAATACTGGCTCTGCATTCAAAGACAAAAATTCTAAATACTTAATCTTAGACTGATTCTTATTCCTACGCATCTGCCATTGTCCAGCAAATAAGGCATTTCTATCTAGATAAAAAAGGATATCATCTAGGTTTATATCCTTAGTCTGTAATATCTTTGGTCCTAAGAAAGGAGGTGTGATAGGTTCTTCTTCCTGGACAACAGGAGACCTCTCTGTACTAATTAATTCTAATTTCTTGTTCGAAACTACATCCTCATTTTGGTCTACATCTTTATTAATTACTACCTCATTACTTCTGTCTGAAAAGAAATATATATTTTTTTTTCCATCTTTAAAACCTTTTTCATCATCCCAACCGCCCTTTAATTTTTCTTGTGTATATTCCTCCATAAATCTTAGGTCTGTAAACGCGTCCTTACCATATAAAACTTTGCCGTTATAAACAGAATTACAATCCTTATTTACGAAACGTGGAGTTAGTGCTGCACCTCCTAGGATAACTGGAATACTAATTCGCTCTTGATTAAATTCTTCTAAGTTTTCCTTCATAAAAGCGGTAGACTTAACTAATAGCCCACTCATGGCAATACAGTCAGGTTGATGTTTCTTATGAGCAGAGATAATTGAAGATATATCTTGCTTTATTCCTAGGTTGATAACCTCATAACCATTATTAGTTAATATTATATCAACGAGATTTTTACCAATATCATGTACATCCCCTTTTACGGTAGCAATAAGAAATTTACCCTTAGCTTTTCTCTTTCCATCAACTGATTCCATAAAAGGTTCTAAGTAGGAGACAGCTGCTTTCATCGTCTCAGCAGATTGAAGTACAAAAGGCAATTGCATCTGACCTGAACCAAAGAGTTCACCAACTACCTTCATACCGTCTAAAAGATATTGATTAATAATTTCAAGGGGTTTATATTTATTTAAAGCTATTTCAAGCGTATCGTTCAAGCCAATACGTTCACCATCAATTATATGTGTTCTTAGGCGCTCTTCTATTGATAGCTTTTTAAGGTCTTTTGTAGTTCTAGCTGCTTTTGCTGAAACGCCTTCAAATAATGTTGTAAGTTCTGATAGTGGGTCATATACACAAACATCATTTTCAAACTTCCTATTATCATTTATTAGGTCTACACATATATCAATATGCTTCTTATCGATTTTTGATAAAGGAAGTATCTTTGAGGGAGAAACTATAGCTGCATCCAAACCTACTTCATAGCACATGTTTAAAAATACTGAATTTAAAGTAATTCGAGCCGCTTGTGAAAGACCAAAACTGATATTAGATATGCCTAGAATAATATGAACATTAGGAAGTTCATTAGTAATTCGTTTAATGGCTTTTATGGTTTCTAGTGCATTACATCTATCTTCTTCTATACCTGTTGAGATTGGAAGGGCTAGGGGATCATAAAATATTTCACTTGGCGAAATCCCATAGTTGATTGAATCATTGTAAGCTCTCTTGGCTATTAAGAATTTTCTTTCTGCTGTTCTAGCCATACCTTCCTCATCTATTGTACCTATAACAATTCCAGCTCCATATCTTTTGGCAAGTTCCAAAACCTTATAGAATCTAGGATCTCCATCCTCATAATTAGTTGAGTTGAGAATACATTTACCTCCTGCGACTTTTAAACCGCTTTCCATCTTTTTATACTCTGTAGAATCAAGCATTAATGGTAAATTAATAGTTGTCACTAATTTCGAAACAAGCCTGTTCATATCTGATTCTCCATCCCTTCCAACATAATCAACATTGACATCTAGAATGTGAGCATTTTCCTTGACTTGACCTCTTGCTACAGATACCAAACCATCCCAGTCTTCCTTATTAAGTAAATCTCTGACTTTTTTTGATCCACTTGCATTTAACCTTTCTCCAATTATTAGAAAGGAGTTATCTTGTTTATAGGGAGTTGAAGTATATATAGATGCAGCTGAAGGTATTAAAGGAGATTTAACTCTCTCTTTTAATACTGAATTATTTTTATAATTACAGATATCATTAGAAAGATTTACCAACTCTTTAATATGTTGAGGAGTAGTACCACAACAACCACCTATTATTCTTACTCCAAGATCCTCAACAAAATGCAAAAGTTGCATTTTAAGTTCTATTGGTTTGAGTCTATAATGTGCAACACCTCCTATGTTTTCTGGTAGGCCAGCATTAGGTATGCAACTAACCTCACAAGTTGCGTAAGTTGAAAGGTATTTAATGTGTTCTTTCATCTGTTCTGGGCCTGTAGCACAATTTAATCCCAAAACATCAATATTAAAAGGCTCTAGAATAGACAATACAGCTGATATATCAGAACCTAGTAGCATTGTCCCAGTTGTTTCCATAGTAACTGAAACCATTATTGGAATTCTTCTTTGAATACTTTTGAATACGTTCTCTATAGCATTAATAGCCGATTTTATTTGAAGTATATCCTGACATGTTTCTACAAGAAGTAGATCAACATTACCATCTAAAAGCCCTTGAACTTGTTCTTGGTACGAGTTAGATAATTGGTCATAGGTTATATGTCCTAATGATGGAAGTTTTGTTGTCGGGCCAATTGAACCAGCTACATATCTTCTTTTATTAATACTATATTTTTCTGCTACAGATTTGGCAATAGTAGCTGCTACTTTATTGATTTCGTAAGCTTTTTTCTCCAATCCATATTCTGCTAAAACTATTGAACTAGCACCAAATGTATTAGTTTCAATCACATCAGCACCAGCATCAAGGAAGGCCTTATGAACTGTAATAACAGAGTTTGGCGATGTAAGAACTAGATTTTCATTACAACCTTCATAGGAATTACCACCAAAATCACCGGCATTTAAATCAAGGTTTTGAAGAGAAGTTCCTGTTGCTCCATCAAAAACCATAACAGGTTTATTTCTATCTTTTAACCTACTTAAAAAATCTACATCATTATGATGTTGATCTTTACTTTCTTTTTTTTCGTTTGTCATAACTTAGTATGCAATGATTGTAATTTAATTAAATTAATTAATTTTAATTCGTGTGATCCATTGATTGTATTTAGGATTTCGACCTTCTGTAATATCAACGAGACATTCTTTTAAATAATTCATAATAGGTCTATTAGAACCTAAAATAGTTGACTCTATTTTTCTAATTGGTGTAATCTTTGCTGCTGTTCCTGTTAGAAAAACTTCATCAGCAATAAATAATTCTGTCTTATCAACTGCTCTTTCTATTACATTAATACCTTTGTCCTTGGCTATTTCTATAACACTAGCCCTTGTGATACCTTCTAGAATATCCTGATCAACTCCCGGTGTAATTAAGTTTCCTTCTCTAACTATAAATATATTCATGCCACTAGCTTCACTTACTTTGCCTTTTGTATTTAATAATAATGCCTCATCAAATCCACTTAATACAGCCTCGGTCTTGGCTAAGGAGCTTGTTATATATGCTCCACTTATTTTTCCTCGTAGAGGTAAAGAACAATCTTCTTGTCGAGTCCAACTGCTAAACCTGCAACTTACTCCTTCTGGTGACAAATAATCACCTAATTCGATACCGTAAATCAGAAAATCGGTTTCAATGTTATGTAATCTTGGTGCTATGCCTAAGTCACTTGTATACACAAATGGTCTCAGATAAATTGGTTTTGTAGGTTTATTGGCCTTTAACATCACTTTCAAAGCATTCAAAAAAGTATCTTCTGTTAATTCAGTCAAGAGTAATTTAGCGCTCTGACTTAAACGTTTAGCATGTCGATCAACCCTAAAGAGGAGAAAATCTCTATTCTCTTTTGGGTCAGGAATGGCTCTCATACCACCAAAAGCCCCAGTGCCATAATGCAAAGCATGCGTAGCAATAGAAACATTTGCCTCCGCAAATGGCACGCATTCACCCCTAAACCATGCGTAGGGTAAGAACTGATGCATTTCAGAAATGGTAGAACTCATTAATCCTCTCACTATTTACTCCTTTCTTTAATGCTAATGCTGGAGAATGTATGAATGCATCGATTAGCCACACTTCCTGGTGACAGCTCCGAACAAGGGATTACGCTTGTAGAGCAGTCTTCGGCTCCTGTTCTTTTTCTCACAAGTGCTTCAACAGATATAGCAACTCTTGCCGCAACCTTATTGATATCTAGACAAAAGAAGTGGAATGGACGTATTAGAGCATTGCCTTTATCAGCTTTAAACCACTCAGCCCAAATAGATCATTACATAAATACATCAGCCAAAAAGGCAAATTTAATTCTGGTACGTATACTTGGTGGAAGAGGGCATTGGTCATATGGCCTAGAAAAACTTCAATCTTGGGTAAATAAAGATTTAAAAAGAAATTTAATAATTGTATCTGGAACAAAGGAACAGGAGATCGAATTGCATTCGATAGGCAATATCGAACTAAAAACAACAGAAAGAATATCAGAACTTCTAAAAATAGGAGGTACCAAAAATATGTCTACTGTATTAATGCTCCTAAATGAAATATTAGCTAATCGTAGCTATGAATTAGATAAATTTCAGGTAAATAATATAGATGACCCTCAAAAATGGGACTGGAGGAAAGAATCAGGTCCAAAAGTTTGTATTTTACTTTATAGAGCATTGCTGCAGTCTGGTGATGTAAAGTTAGCAAAAGATATTAATTGTTCTTTAAGAAAATATGGTTTCACTCCTAGACTATTATGGGTGTCAAGTCTCAGGGAAGAGAATGTCAAGTCTACTGTTTGTGAAATCCTTTCTAATGAAAAAGTAAAGGCAATTCTGACTACAACATCTTTTTCATCGGTAGAATTTAATGATGCTTCATCAGGCGCACCTTTATGGGATAAATTAAACATTCCCATTTTTCAAATGTTAACAAGTTCTATTAATAAGGGAGCCTGGGAAAAAAGTAAAAGAGGTTTATCTCCACTAGATTTGTCTATGCAAATTGTTCTCCCAGAGTTAGATGGACGTATTACAACTAGGCCATGTGCTTTCAAAACAACAAAACAAGCACACAAACATCTTAGAACAGCAATACAATCCTTAGAGTCATTCCCTGAAAATTTAGATTGGGTAAGTAAGCACCTGAGATATTGGATTAAACTACAAGATTTGAAGCCATCTGAAAAACAAATCACTCTTATTATAGCAAATTACCCAGTCAAAAATGGAAGATTGGCTAATGGTGTCGGTCTTGATACGCCAGCTAGCACTTTAGAAATACTGCATTGGCTAAAAGAAACAGGCCATTACTTAGGAAATAAAAAACTTCCAGTAAATAGTAATGAATTAATAAAATTGTTATTAAATAGCAGAACTAATGATCCAGAAAGTTCTCACAAGAAACCTTTGGATTATTTAAAAATAGAAGTTTACCTAGATTGGTGGGATAAGCTTCCTCTAGACTCAAAGATACCTATCTTAGAAAGATGGGGAGATCCCAAAAGAGCTATAGATATAGAGAGTAAAGGTTACCCAGTTCATGGTATTAAATATGGCAATATTTCTCTACTTATACAACCAAGCAGAGGGTACGATTCAGAAAGTCTAGATGATTTACACTCTCCAGATTTGCCTCCTCCTCATAGATACTTAGCTCAGTACTTGTGGATAAAAAAAGTACAAAAATCAAACGTTGTAGTTCATATAGGTAAACATGGAAGCTTAGAATGGCTACCTGGTAAAGGAATAGGTATAAGTAGCAGCTGTTATCCTCATATAGCAATTGGCAATTTACCAAATATTTATCCCTTTATCGTCAATGATCCAGGAGAAGGGTCTCAAGCAAAACGTAGGTCACAAGCAGTAATTATAGATCATTTAACTCCACCACTAGGTTTAGCAGGTTTACATGGAGACTTGCTTAAGTTGGAAGGATATATGGACGAATACTATGAATCAAGACTTCTGTCTGAGAAAAGAAATTCAATATTAGAAAAAAAAATAATAGACTTATTGTATAAGAATAATTGGCCACTAAAGAAAAATATCAATAACTTCAAAGAGTTAGAATTAGGTTCCATAAGTGAAATATTT
Source organism: Prochlorococcus sp. MIT 1307 (assembly GCF_034092395.1). NCBI lineage: Bacteria > Bacillati > Cyanobacteriota > Cyanophyceae > Synechococcales > Prochlorococcaceae > Prochlorococcus > Prochlorococcus sp. MIT 1307. The sequence continues at coordinate 364,697 of NZ_CP139301.1, forward strand.
ACAGACGTAGAGTCATATCTTTGTGAATTAAAAGAAGCACAAATTCGCACTGGACTTCATATTCTTGGGAAACATCAGAGTAAAAAAGAATTTATAGAGTTACTGTTTTTAATAAGCAAAGCTCCAACCCTAAAAAGAAAAGGGATTACACAATTATTATCTAAAGAGTTGGGTTTAGATATTGATCCATGGACAGAAGAACCTAGCAAGGAGTTAACTAGTAATGACAAAAAAAGAATGAGGGAAGTATCAGATCTTAATTTTTATAATAATGGAGATTTAATAGAATGGTTAGATAGTCAGGCCCTTTTAATTATAGAAGAAATCCTAAGTTCATTTAAAAATGGAATATTCAGAGAAAACAGAGATTTAGAAATAGCACCTAAACTAAAGCGTATACTAAAAGATGGCTTTAATCCACTAAAAGAGTATATTTCAAAGGATTTAATGCCTCGTCTCTATAGAAGCCCCGATGATGAGAAGAAGAGTTTTATTAATGCTATTTCTGGAAGAAGGGTAAATAGTGGACCTTCAGGTTCACCAACAAGAGGGAGAGAAGAGGTTTTGCCGACTGGTAAGAACTTTTATAGTGTCGACTTAAGGGGGTTACCGACAGAAGCTGCTTGGGAGCTTGGAAAGAGAAGTGCAAATAATTTACTTGAACTACATCTAATGGAAAAAGGGGAGGACCTAAAAAAATTAGCTATTTCTGTTTGGGGTACAGCAACTATGAGAAATGGTGGTGAAGAGATATCCCAATTATTATCTCTGATCGGAATTCAGCCTGTATGGGATGGCGCAACAAGACGAGTAGTGGACTTAGAAGTAATCCCTCTTAGTATTCTTGGCAGACCGCGTGTTGACGTATTTCTAAGAATATCTGGCCTATTTCGCGATGCTTTTCCACAACTTATTGATTATGTAAATAAAGCACAAAGAATGATCGCTGCCCTTGATGAACCTACAAATATGAATCCTCTCTCAGCTTCAATAAAACAAGGTAAAAGTGGAGGAAGAGTATATGGCTCTGCACCAGGTTCTTATGGAGCAGGCCTACAAGCCTTAATAGACTCTGGAGCATGGGAAAATACTTATGACCTAGCTAATGCGTATCTAGAATGGAGTCAATGGAGATATGAAAATTCTGACAATGCCATTAAAGATATTAAAGGACTCAAAAGTTGCTTAAGTGACGTCGAAGTAGTCTTACATAATCAAGATAACCGTGAGCACGATATTCTTGATTCTGATGATTACTATCAATTCCATGGTGGTTTAACTGCAGCCGTAGAAAAAACATCTAAAAGAAAGCCAGATGTTCTTTTTGGGGATAATTCAAGACCTCAAAGGCCCAGAGTCCACAAATTATCTAAAGAAATTGATAAAGTTATGAGAAGCCGAATGCTGAATCCACGTTGGATAAAAGGAATGCAAAAACATGGTTATAAAGGTGCATTTGAAATGGGAGCAAGCTTAGATTATTTATTCGCTTATGATGCATCTACTGGGCAGGTGCCTAATTGGTGTTATACAGAAATTTGTGAGAAGTGGTTAAAAGAAAAAAATATCAAAGACTTTCTAAATGCAAATAATCCTTGGGTTTTGAGAGATATAGCTGAAAGATTATTAGAAGCTTCTAATAGAAATATGTGGGGCAATGCTTCTATTGAACAAAAGGAATTTTTAAAAAATATAGTATATAAAACAGAAAAATATATTGAAGATGGAAAGTATAATTAATCTTTTTCACTCTATATAATACTATCGACAAGATAGATCATACCCATGTGAATCAGTACCACAAGTAGTTAATAGGTTTAAGGACTTCAGTTGATTATTAATAGATTCACATACAAGAGGAGTTGGTTTCCAAGGAGTTGAATGCTCGTAATCATACCAAGCTTCTCCACCATCAAATCCCAATCTAGCCGCCTCAGCTATTAGCTCAAAGTATGGCAACCTATATCGAGCTGGATGGGCAAGAACAATTAATCCGCCTGCTTCTCTAATTGCTTTAACTACATTTGGAGCTTCTAAATATTTTCCATTGGGAGATTCACCTCTTGTATATGGAAAAAGTGCTTTATTAGAAAGATCAAAACCTAATCCTATAACATGTACAAGGCAATTCTTTAAAAGACAACTAATTTCTATACCACTCCATATTTTGGGGACCTTTCTGTAGCAAGATTGATTTAAATCTAACCATCTATATATAGCGTTATATGCTTTAACTGTATGATGATCAGTGATTGATAAATGATTTAAATTTCGCTGACAAGCTTGATATATAAGTGATTCAGGGGATAGGCTACCGTCACTAAATAATGTATGACAGTGGAGATTTATTTTTTCAGGACAACTATTTGGTCCAATACTTGAAAGTATTTTTCTTAAATCTTGTAGATTACTCAATGTTATAAAGTTGTAGTTAATTCCTCGTTACGCAATCTTCTCCACCTAGCATAAAATTGAATGGTTGCTGCCATTAGAACAATCAAACCAAAAATAAGCCATGTGGCTGCACTTGTAGGGAATTGATTTTTAAATACAACAAGCATCACAACTAATACTAAAAACAGTGTAGGCAATTCATTTAATGCTCTTAATTGCCTACCAGACCATTTACATTCATTAAGCTCAAGCTGCCTCATAAGTCTATAACAGTAGAGATGATAAATTAATAGGGCTAAGACAACAGAAAGTTTTGCCTGCATCCAACCTTGTGATAACCAATCTGGTTGCATAACAAGTAATCCAATAGCCATACTTATAGCTATTACCATTCCTGGTGTAGTAATAATATTAGCCAAACGCTTTTCCATAAGAACATATTGCTTCTTAAAGGGTTCTATGAGTTCTGGCTGAAGTTCTTCTGCTTCTACGTGATATATAAAAAGTCTTACTAAATAAAAAAGTCCAGCGAACCATACCACTACACCAATTATATGAAGAGTCTTAAACCAAAGATAGGCCTCAGGAGACAAGTTAATCATTTAAGAAGGGAAATAATAATGTTGGATTGGAAGGTCAGTTACAACATTTAGAATGTTCCTTTTAATTGGTGCTTCCATCTAAATAGTAGGCAAAAGAAGCAGAATTGAATTAATCCATATGAGTTTCTTAGGAATTTGACTCATGCTCTGGATGAAAATAATTCCATACCTCTAAAGCAAGCTGGTTTCCTACCCCAGGTGCTTTGCTTAATTGTTCAAGTGAAGCCATTTGTATAGCATCGATAGATTGAAAATGAGTTAAAAGGACTCCAATCCTTTTAGGTCCTATTCCTGGAATTTGACTAAGAGTAGAGCGTTTCATTCTAGAACCTCTTTGCTGTCTATGGAAATTTATGGCAAAGCGATGGGCTTCATCTCTAAGACGTCTTAAAAGGAGTAGACCTAATTGATCAGGCTCTGCTTTAAGAGGATCGCTTCTATTTGGTACATATACTTCTTCATTTTTTTTAGCTAATGAGCATATAGTAATTTCGTTTTCCAAATCTAAACGTCTTAACCTATTAATAACGGCATTTAATTGTCCCTTACCACCATCAATCATGATTAGGTCGGGCCAATCATTAAAGACTGAGTTTTCTAAACTGCTAGAATGAGTTTTTTGTTTTAATTCTATACTACCTAATTCTTTTTTTAATCTGGACCATTTCTTAAACCTTCTCTCTATAACTTCTGCTAAAGATAAGTAATCATCGCTATGTCCAGTCTTGATAATATGACTTTTTATTTTATATTTTCTATAATGTTGTCTAGCAGGTAGCCCATCAATAAATACAACCTGAGAGGCTACAGCATCACTTCCTTGTATATGACTGATATCATAACCCTCAATTCTCCTAGGCAAAAAATCTATTTCAAGCAAAGAGGCAAGGTCAGAAGTTGCAAGTTCCTGTTTTTGATGACCTTTTTGTATCCTAATCAACTCATGAGATGCATTTCTCTTTACTAGGTCAATAAATTCTGAATTTTTACTCCTCTTAGGGCAAAATAACTTCACATTTCTTCCTTTAGTCTCACTTAACCAATCAGTTATAAGTTTTTGTTGAATTAAAGGGTATTGCAAATGAATTTGATTTGGAATTTCTACAGAGTCAACTAAACAGTAATGTTCTTCTATGATTCTTTGCAGAATTATTTCATTATCAAGGTCAATCTCATTAGAGATGTAACCAAGTCTACCGACTAATTTACCGCTACGTACCTGAAAAATCTGTATGGAGGCTATTCGATCATCTTTTGCTAATGCTATTACATCTCTAGAAATAGATGAATCTGGAAGAATCATTTTCTGATCTTCACCTATTTTTTCAATACCATTTATTTGATCTCTAACCTGTGCTGCTTTTTCATATTCCATTCTATTTGAATATTTGTACATATTGATTGTTAGTTTTTTAATTAATTCATCTGATCTGCCTTGAAAAACCATGGCAACTTTTTTCAAAGTTTGATGGTATTTTTCAGAACTTATTTTCTGCTGACAAACACCTGGACATCTTCCTATTGAATAATTTAGGCATGTTCTATCTTTATACAAAGGTTGAGGCCTCTGACGTAATGGGAAAACCCTTTTTACCAAAAATAATGTTCTGCGTAGGAGGCCAACATCAACATATGGACCATAATAACGATCTAATTGATTCCTTTTTCTTCTTCTTCTAGTAATATAAATACGTGGATACTCCTCACTCCATGTAATGCATAAATAGGGATACTTCTTATCGTCTTTTAATAGAATATTAAAATAAGGTTGCTTATTTTTGATTAGATTAGATTCAAGAGTTAAAGCCTCAGCCTCATTATCTGTAACAATAAATTCTATTTCTGCAATTTGTCTAATCATTAACTTTATTCTTGGACTATGTTCATTATTTCTATGAAAATAACTTCTTACTCTATTCTTAAGATTTTTTGATTTTCCTACATATAGCAACCTTTCTTCACTATCAAGCATTAAATAACAACCTGGTTCATTTGGTATAAGACCTAATCTTTCGTTAAGTCTCTGCTGATTATTTAGCAGAATCTGTACTTTATTGATTTGGGACAAAGGATATTTATCCGCCGTAATTCCAACCTGTAGAAGAAAGGTTTAAGGCTTCACTATCTTCATTTAGGTGAGCCGCTTTAACTTGCCCTACGAAAACTGTGTGATCTCCGTGAACAACTTCGCCAATTAACTCACATTCAACTCCTCCAATACAATCTTCGAGTATTGGGAGGCCCAATTCACCAAATTTAAATGGGGCAGTTTCAAATCTACCACCAAGAGCCTTTTGGGGTTTAAAAAATACTGCAGCCAAATCTTTCTGGTCTGCCCTAAGTACATTGAGAGAGAAGCGTCTGGTTCGTTTAATAATGCCATGACTACTTCCATCTGCCTTTACAGCCATAACTACTAATGGTGGTTCAAAAGAACCTTGAGTGACCCAGCTAGCTGTAAAACCGTTTACATCATTACCTTCTCTAACTCCACAAATAAAAAGTCCATGAGGGATTTTGCGAAGTAAGGTTTTTTTGGCTTCTAGGTCGAGAGTCATAACTTAGGTTTGAATGCTTTAACTCTAGGCAACTTCGACCTAGATTCCTTGTGGGAATAATTTAATAAAAATGAAAGCCTTATACCCTGGAAGCTTTGACCCACTTACCTTTGGTCATCTTGACCTTATAAATCGAGGTTGTGATTTGTTTGGCGAGGTTCTGGTAGCAGTACTCGAGAATCCAGATAAAACACCAACTTTTGATCTAGGTACACGACTAGAGCAGATTAGATCAGCTACAAGTCACTTGAATGGGGTTCAGGTCATTAGCTTTAAAGGACTAACCGTTAGATGCGCAAAAGAGAACAAAGCTGATCTGATATTAAGAGGTCTTAGAGCTATGAGTGATTTCGAATATGAACTACAAATAGCTCATACAAACCGTTCACTTGAGGCTTACTATGAAACTGTTTTCCTCGTTACCGAAGCCCATCACAGCTTTTTAAGCAGTTCTGTTGTTAAAGAAGTAGCTCGATTTGGAGGAAAAGTCTCCCACATGGTTCCTGAAAAGGTGGCAAAAGACCTTATAAGGCTTTTTAATTATGAATAATGACTGCATAAAACATGGAAGAAGTGCATCTATCGACATTGGATCAACTAGACCAACTGGAAGAGATACTTCTAGATGGAAACAGGATTCCTTTTAGCGGAAATCGATTGATCAACGAGCAGGATGTGATTGATCTACTTGATGAAATTAGAGAATCAATTCCAAGAGAAATTGTCAATGCATCAGAAATACTAAAAAATGGAGACAAATACTTGCAAAAATCCAAAGTCATGGCAGAAGACATATTAACCAAAGCCAAACAAGAGCGAAATAGATTAGTTAATTCAGACGGAGTTAGACAAGAAGCCGAAAGACAAATATTAGAGCTGCAAAATTACTCACGAAAGAAATGTGAAGAGATTATTAATAATGCTCATAAAAGAGCTGCTAAAATAGAAAATGAAATGCAATTAAAGATATCTCAACAAGAAAGAATGTACGCAATTAATCGGCAGAAACTTGAAAAAGAAGCAGCCGAAAGGAAAACAATGATTGAAAATCGAGACAAGGAATTAACTGCTGACCTAAAAAAAAGATATGAGAACAATAACAATAAAGCACTTGAACAATTAGAGAAATGTAGACAAGAAAGCTTAAAACTTAAAATAGAAACTCAAAAAGAAGCAGAACGAATAAATAATGAAGCCATACTGCTTAAACAACAAACACAACAACAATGTGATTCTTTAATTCTCCAAAGTCGTAATGAAGCTGCCTTTCTTCAAGAAGGTGCAAATAAATATGCTGAGCAAACTCTTATAGAATTAGAAAGTAGACTTCGAGAACTTAATCAAGTAGTTCTGGCAGGCAGATCAGAATTAGGAAAAATAAAATCTATCGCATCGATGAGACAAGAAAAATCAATAGGTAATACTGGTGCTATTCCCCTAAGAAAAATAAGAAGTCATTCCTCAAAGATAAAAAGCACACTTACTGGCACTTGCTAAAGCGAGAAATCAATCCCAGAATATTACTAATAGTTGGATCCTGATTAAATCCATTGTTATTAATAATGCTTAAATATCGAGTATTATCCTTTGTGATTAAGATACCCGAGATAGCTCTAACTCCTGATAATGTTCCGGTTTTTCCATAGAAACTCCCGTAAGAACTTGAACTATAATTTAAATTACTTAAGGTTCCTCTGATTCCAGATATAGCAAGAGATGATTTGTAAAATGATGAGAGTTTATGATGATCCATAAACCAAAGTAATGCAGCTATTCCTATGCTAGTAACTCTATTTGTTCGTGAAAGCCCACTTCCATCAACTAAAATGAAATTATCAATGGGTATTCCAGAAGATAATAGCCATTGATGTGCCTTTCTTGAAGCTTCTAATGAATTCCAACTACCAGCTGCGTGCCTGTTAAGAATTTCAGCTGTGAAATTATGACTTTCAGAGTTCGCTAAGCTTAATAAACTAATCATAGGTGCAGATTTAATCTCCCTTATTACTTTCCTTCCACTTAGAATTAATGGTTCCTTTTTATGTTCTTTATTTATAATAAGAGGAGTTAGACCATAATTTAACAACTCATCCTTTAAAGAACTATGAAATCTATCTATAGGGTTTAGTACTGACCTATTAAGTGAATTACTTGTTATTGCTAGTCTAGTTATCGGAGACCCATAACTTTGAAGCCTATCAAATTCATACCAGCTGTCGGGCCACCAATTCGTAGAACTCTCCTCATAGATTATTATCTTGGGTGGTTTATTCTTTTTTATAAGATCAAATAAATAAGGTGCAGCGTCCTTGGAAAAGAGTTTAATGTCTTCATTATTAAGATCTGGATCTCCTTGCCCCCAGAATTCAATACCTCCATCGGATCTCCTGATGAGTTTAGTTCTCAATCGAAAATCTGGGCCTAATCTATCTAGCGCAAAGGCTGTTGTAATTAGTTTGATATTAGAAGCTGGAATGAAAGGTAAATAAGAATTATTAGAAGCTATAATATTTCTATCTTCATCTAGAACAGTTATACTCCAATTTACTGCGTCATCTCCCAATAAAGAAAGTATTTTTTTTTGTAGAACTGGACAGTCCTTTTTTTTTAACAGTAAGGGTTTTAGTTCAGATAGCTTCAGTTGAGATATAAAACTTGTTTCTTTATAAAATTGTCCTACTATTAATGACAAGGTAAAACATGATATAAAGGCAATCAGTCGTTTTCTTTTTATATTATGAACTATTTGCTTTAATTTTTGCATCTATAATTATGCTATTAAAGATTCAAAAATTATATCTGGGTTAGGCTTGCTATCATAACTCTTTTTAAACAGATAACCACTTGAAGTTTGTCTATAAAGATTCCAAGTATTAGGATATACATGCATTAAAGCTCCTTTTGATAAGGGCTCTAACCAATATACATTTTTCCATTTGGAGATAAATAATCTTCGTCTCTCACGAGCCACACTTCCAATCCCTATTGCTGCATCATCTAATTTTCCATTTAGCATAATTATTCTTCCATGATATTGATTGCTTAATTTCTCAAATTCTTCATAATCATAGTGCTGGGGTGAGACAGCTATAAGAAGTTTCTCACTCTTATCGAGAAACTCCTTTTGAAAAGCTTCCTTAAATGATTTTATATATTGACTTATTTCAGGTTCATCTCTTTTTGCTAAAGCTGTTGCACCTGCATCTGGCCAAAGTAAAAAAGGTTTGATATTTGCTGTATTCAATTTCTTAAACAGCCTAAAAGCGACAGGCATTAATCTAAGGCCTTCTAACTTTAAATCTATCGAAATACGAGATGAATAATTACATTCCAAGGATGCAAACAAGGAATCATAAAATTGTTTCTCTGCTTCTAAAAGTGTTCCTGGGAGGTTTTGTATCATGATCAAATCCTATTTGTTTAGACTAATCCATCCATAATCAATTCAAAGATGTTATGCATTCTTGTAATATATCAGGTACAGATTCAATATCACCATCTGATAACCAAGGTCCTAAAGAAAACCTCAATCCAGACTTACACCAATCTAAAGGTATCCCCATTGCTTTAAGAGTTTCGCTATAAGAAATAATTCCAGATTTGCAAGCGGTTTCACTACTTGCATAAATACCATTTTTTGAAAGTTCTCTCACTATTGTTCTTCCAGATAGAGGTTCGTTGTTCTTATTTCCTACAAGCATAGAAATATGGTTTGCTAGTCTGAGTTTAGGGTGACCTGTAAATTCTAAATTATCAAAATTCTTCAATCTATTTCTCAATCGAAATGTATATTCCTCTACTTTCTTATATTCACCTAAACAGTTCAGTGGTGAATCATTATCTATCAAGGGAGAATTTAATAGCTCTATTGCTAATGCCATGCCTGCTATAAGAGAGACTGGCTGAGTTCCAGATCGTAGTCCATTCTCCTGACCCCCACCTCCATATAATGGAGTAAAGGATTTATAAGTATCTGCTTTGACTAATAAAAATCCAACGCCTTTTGGGCCACAAAATTTATGTGAAGAAGCACTTAAAAGATCTACAGGCAATGCATTCCATTGGAATTTAAATTGAGATAGTATTTGGGTGGCGTCTGTATGGAAAATTATGCCTCTAGTTTTACATTCTCTCCCTATATCCTCTATCGGTTGAATTGAACCTACTTCACTTTGTCCCCATACTATAGAAACAATCTTTGTTGGGTATGAAAGCAAATCATCTAATCTGCTCATTTGAACTTGCCCGTATAAATCTACTGGCCAATATTCGATTTGCCAACCTTCTTTTATTAACATTTTTGCTGCAGATTGAACAGAAGGGTGCTCTACATTAGAGATTACTATTCGTCCTGGTTTGATTTTTTTAGCTGCGCCTTGTATAGCAAGATGAATAGATTCTGTGGCCCCAGAAGTAAAAAATATTTCATTGCATTCTGCTCCTAGTGATTGTCCGATACTTTTTCTACTTCTTTCTAATATTTCCGCTGCTTTTATCCCATAGGAATGAAGACTAGAGGGATTTGCCCAATAATTAATATCTATCTCATTAATCCTTTGTATAACTTCTTTTCTAGGAGGTGATGTAGCACTTCCGTCGAGATAAATATTTTGGTGATATAGATTATTTTTCATTTAAATTATTATTCAGAAAAATCAGAAACTTTAAATTGACCTGAATAAACTAATTGGGATGGTCCTTGCATAAAAACACTAGACTCTGGCTTAGGCCAACTTATTAATAACTGACCCCCTGGAAGGTTAACCTTGCTACTTGATCCACATAATCCCAACATATGTGTTACAACTAAAGTGGCACATGCACCTGTTCCACAGGCAAGTGTAGGTCCACATCCTCTTTCCCAAACATGAACTTCTAAACAATCATTTGATATAATTTTAACAAAGTGTACATTAGTTTTATTTGGGAATGAAGGATCTATTTCTAATACTTTGCCCCAATTATTTAGAGTAATCTCATTAATATCTTCAATATAAATAATCATATGGGGGTTACCCATCCCTACAGCAAAAACATTTAATTCTTTTTGATCTATAATTATCTTACCTTCAGGAACACCTTTTGAATTCGTTTTCAGAGTAGTGGGTATTTTAGATGGCTGAAAAGAAGGTAACCCCATATCAACAGAGATGGAGCTATCTTTCATAGTTGTAGCAACAACTATTCCAGACAGCGTTTCTATTCTTATTGACTCATTTAAATTAATCATTTTGCCATCTAATAAGAACTTTACTAAACATCTAACGCCATTACCGCACATTTCTGCTTCTGTTCCATCTGAATTAAATATTTTCATTCTTATTTTGTTGTTATCAATTGGTGGCAATAAAAGAATTAAACCGTCAGCTCCTATACCAAAATGGCGGTCACAAATGTTCCTTATGACGGCTTGTTTGGGCAAATTTAAATCATTGATATCTTCTAGTAGGCCATCGATGACAATAAAATCATTGCCAAGACCATGATATTTCCTGAATTTGACCATACTGTAGAGAGCTTTGTTCAAATGATGTTGTTCTAAAAATAATTAATTTTTGGTTCTAAAGGTCCTTAAAGTATTAGAAAGAAAACTCCTAAACACTAAAGGCACTTTTTGTGGCACGATCTTTAGACAATAATCCAATTCTGTGAAGGAGCAACAACCAAACACGAGCCCTCTAGAAAAAGCTTCTGATAGGTATAACCCTCGTGAGCTTGAAGAGCAATGGCAAAAACATTGGTCTAGTGCTGGTTTATATCGCACTCCAGTCCCCAAAAAAGGCCAAAAGCGATTTTATGCGCTCTCAATGTTTCCTTACCCTTCTGGAACACTTCATATGGGGCATGTAAGGAATTATGTCATCACAGATGTGATTGCTAGATTGCAAAGAATGAGAGGTAATGCCGTTTTACATCCAATGGGGTGGGACGCATTTGGCTTGCCAGCTGAAAATGCTGCCATTGAAAGAGGTATAGAGCCAGAGGTTTGGACCAACCAAAATATCTCCCAAATGAAGGCTCAACTTGAGCAACTAGGTTTGTCTATAGATTGGAGTAGAGAACAAACTACCTGTCATAAAAACTACTATAAATGGACACAATATATATTTTTAGAGTTATTTGAAGCAGGGCTAGCATATCAAAAAGAAGCAACTGTTAACTGGGATCCAATAGATAAAACTGTATTAGCAAATGAACAAGTAGATTCCGAAGGGAAATCATGGAGATCAGGTGCAAAAGTTATCAAAAAAGAATTAAAGCAATGGTTTCTAAGGATTACTGACTATGCTGAAGAACTATTAAATGATTTAAATAAACTGCCTGATTGGCCAGAGAGAGTAAGAACAATGCAAGCAAATTGGATAGGTCGTTCTAAAGGCTTAGAAATAGATTTTAAAATTGAAAGTAAAACAGATAAAATAATAACTGTCTTTACAACAAGACCCGATACAATTTATGGCTGTACATTTATTGTATTAGCACCGGAGAGTAAGATTATAAATGAAATAGTCAAATATGATATGATTTCTAAAGTTGATAAGTTCAGAAATGATACTAATAGATTAACATCTTTTGAAAGAACATCTGAAAGTAGAGAAAGTACAGGAATAGCTACTGGGGAATATGCTATAAATCCAATAAATGGACAGAAGGTTCCAATTTGGATAGCCGATTACGTACTAACTGATTACGGATCAGGAGCTGTCATGGCTGTGCCAGCTCATGACCAACGTGATTTTGATTTTGCAAATAAATATCAACTACCAATAAAATCAGTTATAAAAAATAATGATAGGCAAGACAAAGAGAAAAATATTAGATTATGGACAGGAGGAGGAAAACTCGAGAATTCAGAAGAATATAATGGATTAAATAATGTTGAGGCAAAAGCGAAAATAATTAAATTGGCGATAGATAAAGCATGGGGGAGAAGTAAAACCGAATATCGCTTAAGAGACTGGTTAATATCACGCCAAAGATACTGGGGTTGTCCAATTCCAATTATTCAATGTGAGGAATGTGGCCAAGTTCCAATAGAGAAAGATGATTTACCAGTAGAGCTTCCGAAAGAAATTGACAACAATACCAATGATATATCAAAACATAATAGTCTAGAAGAATGGAGCAATATATGCTGCCCTCTTTGTGGGAAAAAAGCCAAAAGAGAGACAGATACAATGGATACATTTATGTGTTCTTCATGGTATTTCCTAAGATTTGCAGACCCAGGAAATTTAGAAGCTCCATTTAATAAGCAACAAATAAAGAAATGGTTGCCAGTCAATCAATATGTAGGAGGTATCGAGCATGCAATTCTGCACCTACTATATTCTAGATTTATAACAAAAGCATTAAAGCAAAGAGACTTACATGATCTTGATGAACCTTTTCAAAAGCTTCTTACTCAAGGCATGGTGCAAGGAAGAACCTTTAGAAATAAAACTACTGGTAAATACATAAAAGCTTCTAAAATATCTAATGTCAAACAACCTATTGATCCTGATACTGGTGAGAAAGTAGAAATAATCTACGAAAAAATGTCTAAGTCCAAATATAATGGTGTTGATCCATCTGTGGTTATTGAAAAGTATGGAGCTGATACAGCTAGAATGTTTATCCTTTTTAAGGCTCCTCCCGAAAAAGATTTAGAGTGGAATGATTCTGATGTTGAAGGTCAATATAGGTTTATTTTAAGGATATGGAAATTAACTATTTCTTACTTAAACAAACATTCCTGTAGGATAAAGGATAATCAAAGCATTTTAATACATTCGGAGTTAAATCAGAATGAAAAGACATTAAATCGAGCTACACATAATGCCATTAAATCAATTACAGAGGACTTAGATCACGGATTACAACTTAACACAGCTATATCTGAACTTATGAAATTAACAAATGCAATGAATGAAAATATAAATAAAATAGATTGCAGAGTGGCGACTAATTCCATATCAGTTCTAATTAGGTTATTAGCGCCATTTGCTCCTCATATTGCTGAAGAGCTTTGGACAAAATTAGGAGGTACAAAAAGTGTTCATTTACAGTCATGGCCTATTTATAGTCCAGAAGCATTAATAACAGATACCTTTAATCTAATAATTCAAATAAAAGGAAAGGTTAGGGGTTGTATTTCTGTTGCCTCTGATACTAGCGTTAAAGAATTAGAAAAAATTGCATTAAGTAGTGACATAGCTAAGAAATGGCTTAATGGCTCCGACCCTACAAGAATAATTGTTGTACCAAACAAACTAGTAAATCTTGTTCCATAAGAGTTAGTCAATTAAGCTTAAATCTAAGAGTATCAGGTTTTGACCAATTTCCTTTTACATTATAGTTCATATTATTAGCAAGATGGTGTCTAAGTATAAAATAAATAGACTCAGAATTATCACCTGAAGTTAAGTCATTAATCTCAGAAATCGACCTTGATACTCTATCTGATAACAAATCAATAATTTCTTCCTTTAATCCTAGAATATTAGATGCTGCTTTTTTTCCTGCTTCTACACCAGGCTGATGATAAGCATTGATATTAATTAATTCGGCATAAAGTGAGACAGCTCTTTCGAATAATGCTATCAATGCACCAAGGCTAGTAGTATCAAATTTAGAAATAGTTATCGTGACACTTTGTTTACCCGCTTCGGTCAATGCTGTTCTAGTTCCTTGCATAAATCCTGAAAGAAAGTCTCCTGGATTTCTATTATTTATAGTTTTAATTTCTTCATCATCCGTAAGTACTTCTATAAAAGTTGCAAAATAATTATCAAGTCCATCTCTTAACTGCTGCACATATGCATGTTGATCAGTAGAACCCTTGTTACCGTATACAGATAAGCCCTGATTTACTAATTTACCATTTCTATCTAATCGTTTTCCTAAAGATTCCATTACTAATTGTTGAAGATAGCGACTAAATACTTCCAGCCTATCTCTATAAGGAAGTATAACCATGTCTCTAGACCCTTTACCTTCACCAGATTTCCACCATGCTAAAGCCAAAAGAGAAGCAGGATTTTCTAAAAAGTCATGATTACGAGTTAAATTGTCCATCAAGGATGCACCTGATAGAAATTTCTTAATGTCAGCTCCAACAAAAGCTGCTGGTAAAAGACCAACAGCACTGGTAATACTTGTTCTTCCACCAACCCAATCAGGCATATCAAATGTGTTTAACCAGCATTCTTTTCTGGCTAGCTTATCCAGTTGACTATCAACCATAGTTATTGCTACAGCCTGGGAGGGCCAATTACCTTTAATAGATTCCAATCGAAAACGCGCTTGTTCCATTGCTATTCGAGGCTCCGGAGTTCCTCCAGATTTACTGACAGTGACAAAAAGCGTTGTAGATAGTGAATCATGTATATCCTTTAAGATCTTATTAATTCCATTGGGGTCAACATTATCAATAAAATGTATATTTAATGGGTTTCCACTCATTTCTAATGCCCGAACTATAAGTAGAGGGCCCAATCCACTTCCACCGATACCTATCCACAAGACGTCAGTAAAATTCTTTCCATTTGGAGCTTTTAACTGGCCATTTATTATTTTGTTTGCAAATGAATGTATACGCTCAATTTCTTTTTCAATTTTATCTGAAATTCCCTTATTAGGAGCTAAACCAGAATTACGTAGCCAATAGTGTCCAACCTGCCTACTTTCATCTTGGTTGGCTATTGATCCTGACTCTAAGTCATCGATAGCATCAAAAGCTTTTTTAAATAATGGAGCGAATCTATTTAAATCAATAGCATTTATGTTCATTCTACTAACATCAAGCCATATTTTTAGTGACTCATCAAACCATAGAAGTTCACAAAACCGATGCCATTGCTTCTGTGGACTATTAATACTGAAATCAGGAAGGGTCATATTCGTTTAAGTTCCAAAACAATAGAACCTTTTAATGACAGAATGACAGGAGTATCATCTGATTTTTGATTCTAGGATTGGATATTAGCAAATAGTATTTTAATTGATGGGGAAAGAAATGATTAGTTGTGTTTGGTAATAAACAAATTTGAGTTTAGAATAAGTTAAGACTAAGATAAAACAATTAATATTAACAAACTAAATGATAATTTAAATTATTTTCAACCATTCTTGACGTAATGCAGAACAAGATTCATGAGCTTTACTATCGACCTTTAGATGCCATTTCTTTTCATTTATAGTATCAGCAAATAAATAAGATTGTTTTACTAGTCCCTGTCTAGAGTAAGTAATCAAAGATTTTTGTTCAGGTATTATTAAATTATCAATATCATTACTATGTTTTATTCTGAAATTATTTACAGCGATTATCTCATCATTCACAATTAGTCCGGCATTAGATGCAGGACTATCTCTATCAACTCTTTTTACCAAAAAATAGGATTCTTTATCTGTGGTTACTAAACCAGTATATATTTTTTTTAACGGCGATTGTTCTAAGGTCATTCCAACTAAATTGATTGAATTGTCTAGTGGTAATGTATTTTTACCATCTAACCATAAATCTAATTCCTCAGATAAGTTATTATCTATATATGATAATTCTTGTTTAATATCAGACCTTGAATAGCCTCTACCCGTCTTACCATAAATATGCCAAATCGTCCTTAAGAAAGCTGATAATGAGGAATTAACTTTTCTCAATCTAATATCAAGACAAAAAGCAAGTATTGCTCCAAAATGATAGTAATTAACCTGAGTTGATGAACTAACTATTGTAGAATTATATAATTTAATCCAAGCCTCTCTTGAACTGTCAGCGATTGTCTGATAGCTACTTCCTGGGGTACTGAGAACTATTGTTATTTCTTTAGAAAGATCGCAGATAAATTCATCAATACTTGTAATGCCTGCAATCATTGGAAGAGCCAAGTCAAAGTAACTTGTAATCCCTTCAGCAAACCATAATGAGTCCGTTATGATCGACTTGTTATAGTTATAAGAGTTATATTCAATTGGTCTTAATCTGCGAACATTCCATTGGTGGAAATATTCATGACCAACTAACTGAAGAAGTCTACGATAGCCTGATGATTCAGCTAAAGTCCTCCAGTCATATTGAATTACTGCACAATTATCATGTTCTAACCCACCATAAGCTTTATCAAGAATCTGAATAACAAGTAAATAATTGTCGCCTGATGGTGGCTCTTCTCTCATAACTTGACAACAAGCTTCGCATACATTCTCTAGATGGTGAAGAAATTCAATTGGGAGTTTTTTAGGGATCTTACCTGCTAAAACCAACCTGTGTTTTTTTTCCTGAACAAAAAATGGTTCAGAACCAAATTCACCTGCTGTTAATGGAGCATCTACAAAATGATCATAATCTTGGGCATAATATGTAGATTTTGTTCTAACAAGAGGAATATAAGCTTTCCAATTAGATGGTAAGTTGACTAATAACTGATAGGCTGTATTGCGATAACCATCAATAAGTAAAACAGCTGCTGAAAGAGATATAGAAGCAAAATCAGGGTCTATATAACATGTTCTAACAGTCAATTCTCTTGCTTCAATCCGATACTCTATAGTAATATTAGATAAATTAACTACTTCTATCTCCCAAGCACTAGCTTCAACCCTTTTTGGTTCTATACATTTATTATCCTGAGCAATATTTAAATCAAACAAATATTGTGCGTGATCTCTTATCTTATAAGATCCTGGAGTCCATACTGGTAAGATAAATCTGACTAACTTTGATTTTGGTTTGAACTTTATAGTAACTTTAAATTCTTGATTTCTTGGGCTAGTTAAATCTATTGCTACGTGAACATGTGCATCTAATTCCTTGTGATTCATTAGATCGAGAAAAAATTACGTAATAGGGAATTGCGAGATCAAGGTCACTTGCTATTATTAGTTTATTGTAAAAAGACTTCTATGGTTAGTTATTCGTCTACTATTACAGTATTGAAACTAAATTAGCATCCTAATCTAACATAATAGATCAATGAATATCGATCTTGGAGAATATCAAAACAATAATCATCTAATATCACCATTAGAGATTAAATTCCCGAAATTTACACCAAAGTTAAATCTGGCAGTAATGGCCTCGGGCGAGGGAAGTAACTTTGAAGCACTGGTTCATGCAACAAGGGGGAAATTATTAGATGCAACCATATCCATATTAATTGTAAATAATCCCAATTGTAATGCAATAAATAAAGCCAAGAAATTGAATGTTCCATTTACCATAATAAATCATAAGGAATATCGAAATCGCGAACAACTTGATTGTGAAATAATAAATCGACTGAAGAATCTATCTATAGATGGAATAATAATGGCTGGTTGGATGAGAATAGTTACCAATGTATTAATTAAAGCCTATCCAGATAGAATCATAAATATCCATCCATCACTACTGCCAAGTTTTCCTGGTATAAATGCTATCGAACAAGCTCTTAAAGAAAAAGTCTGTATAACCGGCTGTTCAGTACATCTAGTAAGAGAAAAAGTTGATAATGGACCAATTTTAATTCAAGCAGCCGTTCCAGTTTTAACTTCAGATAATAAGATTACTTTATCTAGAAAAATTCAAATTCAAGAACATCGTATTTTACCTATAGGGGTATCTATTGCTGGACAAAATTGGAGACATATGAAATCTTATGGGTAGAAAGGTTTTAAAGGAAGTCCAGTTTCCTGGGGCAATCCTGCCATTATATTTAAATTTTGAATTCCTTGTCCTGCCTGTCCTTTAACTAAGTTATCTATTACACTTATCAGTACAAGCTGACCAGTTCTCGAGTCAACTTGTACTGATAATAATGCTCTATTTGTTTGCCTAACCCATTTAGTCGATGGATATGTTCCTACTTGCATTATTCCTATATTAGGTTGATCTCTATAAACAGTCTCTAGGACTGTCAAGCAATCATCAGCTGTAAGTCCAGGATCTCTTAATCTTCCATAAACAGTAGAAAGTATACCTCTAACCATTGGAACTAAGTGAGGTGTAAATTGTAGTTGAATTTCTTGACCTGCAACTAAAGTAGCTTGCTCCTCTATTTCAGAGGTATGTCTATGACCAATTACACCATAAGGTGAAATTGCTTCTGAAGCTTCAGAAAGAAGTAAAGCCTCCTTAGGAGAGCGACCTCCACCTGATGTCCCCGTCTTAGAATCAATTATTAGACCATCGTTATAAATTAACCCCTGTTTAAGGAAAGGTAATAAAGGAAGTAAACTAGCTGTAGGAAAACAACCTGGAGAGGAAACTATTCTTGCTTTAGATATCTGGTTTGTATTCCACTCGGAAAGTCCATATATAGCCTCATTACATAAATCATGATCCCTACGATTGTATAATTTTGACTCTTTAATGTATATTTGCTTCCATTGTTCCAGAGAATTGTATCTATAATCCGCTGATAAATCTAGAACTCTTACATTGCGCTCTAAAAGTTCAGGCACAATTTGACTTGCTAAGCCATTTGGAAGACTAAGTATTGCAAAATCTGCATTTTTAGATATTTTTTCTGGATCTGCTTTTTCTATAGAAGGATTGTTTTCTAAAGGCAAAAAAGGACAAAGTTCATTCCATCGCCTACCAGCACTTTTGTCTCCAGCCAAATATGTAACATTGAAATATGGATGATCATTTAAAAGTCTTATGGATTGAAGACCTCCATAACCTGAAGCTCCAACAATCGCGACCCGACTATTTGAGCCATCCATAGCTTTAAAGGTCGTGCTAAGCATTACAATTTCCAATTATAGAAATTTTACTTCCGTAGATAATCAGTAAAGGCTCCTTGATCCTTAGAATCATTAGAAGTTGAAATCAAACGACTCCATCGAAATCAAGTTTGACCATATCGCCGATGCACTAGCCGCTATACGCAACGGGGAGTGCGTTGTAGTTGTCGATGATGAGCGTCGAGAAAACGAAGGAGATCTTATTTGCGCAGCAGAATTTGCTACTCCAGAGCAAATCAATTTCATGGCAACTGAAGCGCGTGGGCTTATTTGCCTTGCAATGCAAGGCAGCCGCTTAGATCAACTAGATCTTCCTTTAATGGTTGACAGAAATACTGATTCCAACCAAACAGCTTTTACAGTAAGCATTGATGCTGGGCCTGAATTTGGTGTAACTACTGGTATTTCTGCTGAAGATAGAGCAAGAACAATACAAATAGCCTTAAAGGCTGAGACCAAACCTATAGATCTTCGACGGCCTGGCCACATATTTCCACTCAGAGCTAAAAAAGGTGGTGTTTTAAAAAGAGCTGGACACACAGAAGCCGCTGTTGATTTATCTGAATTGTCAGGCCTATCTCCCGCAGGTGTGATTTGCGAAATACAAAATTCAGATGGATCTATGGCAAGGCTCCCACACTTACATGATTATGCGAGGAGTTGGGGGTTGAAGCTAATTTCAATTGCAGATTTAATACGTTACCGTTTAGAGAATCAACGATTTGTGCACAGAAAAGCAACTGCAAAATTGCCTAGCTTATTTGGTGGTTTTAACGCTATAGGTTATAAAAATGAACTTGATGGATCAGAACATGTTGCCCTAATTAAAGGAACTCCAGGAGATTTAAAAGAACCAGTTCTAGTCAGAATGCACTCTGAGTGCTTAACAGGAGATGCATTTGGTTCTTTAAGATGTGATTGTAGACCCCAACTTGAAGCTGCACTTGCAAGGATAGAACAAGAAGGTGAAGGGGTAGTGGTATATCTACGACAGGAAGGAAGGGGAATTGGGTTAATAAATAAACTTAGAGCGTATAGTCTTCAAGATGGCGGATTAGATACTGTTGAAGCAAATGAGAAATTAGGATTCCCCGCAGATCTAAGAAATTATGGTGTGGGAGCACAGATTTTGACAGACCTAGGAATTCATCGATTAAAATTACTCACAAATAATCCAAGAAAAATTGCAGGATTAGGAGGATATGGCCTGCAAGTAGAGCATCGAGTACCTTTAGTAATATGTCCTGGTGATCATAATGAAGCGTATCTTGCTGTAAAAAAAGAAAAGTTAGGTCATTTAATTGAACCAAAAATTGATCATGAAACATCAAATAATGAGATAGGAAGACATATCGTTGTTTTTTGGGATGGCAATATTGACAAGCTAAAGCAAGCTGAGCTAATTGATGATGCTAATAAAATCTCAGTAATTAATAATATAGAATTAAAAAATGAAACTTCATCTAGATTGATTGCACTATGGGGAAGCCCTACTTTTATGTGGAGGGTTATAGCTATAAGTAATAGTCATGATTCTTGTATAAAAAACTCCTCTTTAGAAAATTTTCTAAAGAGGGTAGCAAAATGGGATAGAACTACAAGAGTGGGGCTATTTAAAACAAATAAAGTTCAACAAGTTTTTCACCCCTCACAAAACATTCGAAATGAGTCAAAAGATATAAAACAACTGCTACTTGATAATAAAATAGATTTTAATGATGCCAATCAAACTCATATACCTAACATGATAATTTGGTCATAGTCTTTTAAGACTATTGAATTGCAATTTTATTTATCTTTGAACCATTCTTCAACATAAGGACAATATCTATATTTTTTGTTTCTCCGAAGACAGTGTGAACTCCATCCAAATGAGGTTGAGGTTGATGAACAATAAAAAACTGACTTCCACCGGTATTTTTTCCTGCATGAGCCATGGACAATGAACCTGAGAGATGTTTGTTCTTATTAATTTCACAGTCAATCGTATAACCTGGCCCACCAGTACCCGCAATACCTTTAGCTCCATCTCTCGAATTTGGACAACCACCTTGGGCCATAAAACCATCTATAACTCTATGGAAACAAAGCCCATCATAAAAACCCTCTTTTGCCAGTTTAACAAAATTTGCCACCGTATTAGGTGCATCATCCTCAAATAAATCAAGCTCTATTAAGCCTGCCTCTGTATCCATAAGAGCCTTAACCATTTAATCTTAAAAAGCAATAATAATTAATCATAACACAAATGCAGCAAGTTTAAAAGAAGGGATCGAATTTAGTCGGCAAGAGAATTCATTGCATAGGTGAATTCTTTATAAGATAAATTATTTGCTAGGATAATCTATTACATTTAAAGCTTCTCTAAGTGAATAATTATTTGCCTTAAGTATATTTTGTGCGTTATCAATATCCAAGTTTCCTAAGGCCATTAATAAGGATAATTTAACAGATCCATTACTTATTTCTAACAATTCTGCTCCTTCCTTCCTATTTATGTCAGCCAAGTCAGCCAAAATTCTTAAAGCTCTATCCATTAACTTACTATTTTTAACTGCAACATCAATCATTTTGTTTCCATAAACTTTTCCTAGTTTTACCATCAATATTGTAGAAATCATATTTAATGTCATCTTAGTAGCTGTAGCTGCCTTTAAGCGAGTCGAGCCTGACAATAATTCCGGGCCTGTTATTAACCTTATATCTACATCGCATTCTAAACGAGCTTGTTCTGCAGGGACTGATGCAATTGCAATTGATAGGGCTCCAATCCTAATGGCATGAGAAAGAGCAGATTTAACATAAGCCGTTGTTCCTCCTGCAGTAATACCTATTAAACAATCATTACTTGAAAAATTACGAGAATTAAGATCTTCTATTGATAAATACTCTAAATCCTCTAAGCCTTCAGAGCTAGTTGTTAAAGCTGCCGAACCTCCTGCAATGACACCTTGTATTAAATCAGGTGGGGAGCAAAATGTTGGTGGACATTCTGAAGCATCTAAAACACCTAATCTCCCAGAAGTTCCTGTACCCAAGTAAAACAAATTTCCTCCATTTTTCATCCTTGGTAATATCAAATCAATAGTCTTTATAATTTCTGGTATAGCTTTTGCAACTGCTAATTGTGGTTGAATATCTTCCTCTGAAAACAACCTAACCAATTCTGATGTAGAAAGTTGATCTAGATTTAGACTTCTTTCATTAGACATTTCTGTCATTAATTCGCCTCGGTCTTCCATAAGATTAATAATTATCTTTAAATTAAACCCTCAAGACTTCTTCTAAAGTCGTCTAGTCCTTCATCTTTATCCTCTTCTTTTTGTTGAGAATAAGATGTTTCTCTATTTTGTTGTGGAGGAACTAATAATAATCTGTCCTCATCATTTTCTGGTACAAAACCAGCCTCTACGAATCTATTTTCATATCCAGATTGTGTACAAAAGATTTCTATTTCTTCTCTATCAATACTAACAACAGATGGGCAGGGAAAGTCTTGTGCTTCTAACAACCCACAATATCTATCAGCATCATCTTTATTCTCAAACATTAACACGATTGTTTTTCCAGCAAGTTCTAGAGAATGAATTCCCTCGCTATCTTTCCCAACTGAATAAAGTAAAACGTAAACTTGCTTGGTCATAATCAGTTAATTTTTTTGTGGTTAAGGTTAGCTATGTGTTTCATAATTGATCTCCTTCTAAAGAGATTTCTTGAAGTCTTTTATACAAGGCATCCTCAGCATCTCCTAAATCGGCAGGTATAACAACCACAATCTCAACTAGTTGATCACCACGTCTTCCTTCGAACTCTAATCCCCTTCCTCTTAATCTTAGTAATCTGCCACTAGATGAACGTGGTGGAACTTGAAGAGTAACTTGACCAGTAAGGGTTGGGATGTCGACCGCACAACCTAAGACAGCTTCTGGTGGAAACAACTCAAGTTTATAAAGGACTCTAAGACCATCTATTCTTAGACCATCATCTGTTTGTACTCTTAATTGAAGAAAGTGATCTCGGCCACCTAAAGCTACGCCTGCAAGCCTCAACCGCCATCCATCTCCAGCAAAAGGTGGGGTCCTTATTTCGACGATTGTTCCATCAATAAGCTCAAGCTCAACAGAAGTCCCATACAACGCCTCTTCTGGACTTAATTCTATTAATGTTTCTAAGTCCTCAGTTACCTGTACCGGAGGTGATGAAGGAGGAGATGATTTTTCTGGGGAGTTATAAGAAAATTCAACAGAAATCTGATCTTCTTCTTCTTCTTGCTCTGAATCGATAGGTATGCCTAAAACAACATCTAGATATTTATTAAAATCAGGAAACCCACTAGAGAAAGGGTCTTGATTCTCTGAGTATAAATTTAATGAGTCTTCCCATACCTTTCTTTTTCGTGGATCACTAAGAACCGCATACGCCTCGTTAACTAATTTAAATCTCTCTTCTGCTTGCGAATCATTTACATTTAAGTCTGGATGCCATCTTCTGGCTTCTCGTCTAAAGGCCCTTTTCAATTGTTCAGGATTACTATCAGGAGAAATGCCTAATAATGACCAATAATTAGGATTATCTATAGAAGTCATTATCCCAGGGATCCCTAGAGTCACGATTTATATTTCCGCGTCTATCTGGTCTACGATTTTGATAATCCCAAGGATCATCATCCCAATAATCATCTGAAAAGAGTTCATCTTTTAAAGAACCAAAAGTATTTTTTATACCTTGAAGTGGATTAGCTTCTGTTCGCTTTTCAGCAGATAACCTACGATTCAAACCAAACAAAGCCTCCTGTAAAGAAGCCACAGCAAGCTCTAACTCTTGTGGGTTATTTTCTTGAAGAAACTCTTCAACATCACGCACAGCTAATTCAACAGAGCGTTGCTGACGTTCTGCGCCATATGGGCCAAGCTCAAGGGAAGCATCTCTTAAACGTCTTTCAGCTTGTGCAACTAGTGTAAGAGCACTATTGCGTTTCTCAATCGAGGAACGTTTTCTTCTGTCTTCAGCCAATTTAGATTCAGCTTCTGATAACAAACGTTTAATTTCATCTTCATTGAGATTTGATCCACCCTGGATGTTGACTGACTGTTTTCTACCAGTTGTTCTATCTGTGGCACTAACTTCTAATATTCCATTTGAATCAATATCAAAAGCCACCTGTACTTGAGGGACTCCTCTCGGTGCTGGGGGAATGCCTGATAATCTAAATTTTCCTAAAGACTTGTTATCTCCAGCCATTTGTCTCTCACCTTGCCAAACATGTATTTCTACCGATGATTGATTTGACTCAGAAGTACTAAATACATCAGATTGTCGAACTGGTATTGGAGTATTTCTAGGAATCAAAACTTTCATAAGACCTCCAACAGTTTCTAAGCCAAGTGAAAGTGGAGTCACATCATTAAGCAAAAGATCCCTTAATTCACCAGTTAATATTCCTGCTTGTATAGCAGCACCAACTGCTACTACTTCATCAGGATTGACTGACTGGCAAGGTGAGTTTTGTACAAGAGTTTTTACTAATTGTCTAACCATTGGCATTCTTGTACTACCACCTACAAGTACAACATCATCAACATCATCAGCTTTCCAGCCCGAATCAGTTAGAACTGATTGAACTGGATTAAGAAGTCGATCTAATAAATCAGGACAAAGACTTTCGAAAGTACTTCTATCCAGATTGGTTTCAATATGTAGTGGGCCATCTGGCCCAGTAGCAATAAAAGGAAGTGATATAGGCGTAGTTTGAACACCTGATAATTCTTGCTTAGCTTTTTCAGCTGCCTCTGTAAGGCGTTGCAATGCTTGACGATCTCTACGAAGATCCAAAGAATGTTTAGTCATAAATGAATTAGCAAGCCAATCAACAATCCGCTGATCGAAATCATTGCCGCCTAATTGGGTATCACCACATGTTGCCTTCACATCAAAAACGCCGTTAGCAACTCTCATTAGGGATACATCAAAAGTACCCCCACCTAAATCAAAAACAAGAACTCTTCGAACTGCACTTTTGTCAAAACCGTAAGCAAGTGCAGCTGCGGTAGGTTCATTCAGGATTCTTTCAACGTTTATTCCTGCCAACCTTGCTGCATCTCGAGTTGCCTGACGTTGAGAATCATTGAAATATGCTGGTACTGTTACGACAGCACCATCAACAGTCTCCCCTAAATAAGTCTCAGCATCCTCTACCAATTTTCTTATGACACTAGCGACTAGCTCCTCTGGTGCATATTCTCTCTCTGTAGCAGGACAAGTAATTCTGATATTTCCTTGATCATTAGCACGGACGTTGTATGGAACCGACAGGCTGTTCTCTTCAAGCTCTTCCCAATTTCTCCCAACAAAACGCTTTAGATTCGAAAAAGTGTTCCTAGGGCTTAGTACTAATTGTCTTCGAGCTAGCTGGCCTACTAAAAGCTCGGTTTCTTTTGTATATCCAACAACTGAAGGTGTTGTGCGGCTACCTTCAGAATTAGCAATTACAACTGGCCGACCAGCTTCTAGAACCCCTGCGACGGAGTTGGTCGTCCCTAAATCAATACCAATGATCCGCCCCATGACTATTTGTATTGAAACCCCACCGTAACGGCCTCCCATTAAAAGCCAAAATATTTTTGTGTAGTGATGCCCACATTATTAATGATTTCATAAAAAAAGCTATCAAGCGATTAGTTTTATAGGTATCAGCGCTCCAAATAGTGAATAAGGGTCAGAAAGACCAATACATCCTCAGAAGAAGACCTGACTCTGAAAGATTGGTAGATGACGGTTTTAAGAAGCTAACCATAACAATGGCTTCAATGGTTGCATTGTTGCTAGGTGGAATATTTTTATTCGTCTTATTGGGAGCACAAGAGTCAATCAGTAGATATGGTGTTAAGTTCCTATTTACTTCTGAATGGAACTCAGTAACTGATCAATATGGTGCATTTACTGCAATATATGGAACATTATTGACTTCATTAGCGGCAATAACTATCGCCGTCCCTCTTGGAGTTGGGACAGCATTAGTTATTACTGAAAATATCTTACCTCGAAAATTAGGTAACATCATTGGTGTAATGGTCGAATTACTCGCAGCAATACCATCAGTTGTGCTAGGGCTTTGGGCTATATTTATATTAGAACCTTTTTTAAGGCCATTTTTTTACTATTTATATAATCATTTTAGTTGGATTCCTATATTTAGTACTGAGCCAATTGGACCAGGAATTGCCCCTGCCATATTAATCTTAGTAATCATGATATTACCCATAATAACCTCAATATCTAGAGATTCACTCAATCAAATACCAATAACACTAAGAGAAGGTGCCTACGGAGTTGGGGCAACAAGATGGGTGGCTATATTTAGCATTTTATTACCAGCGGCGGTTTCCGGAATAACAGGCGGGGTTCTTCTAGCGCTTGGCAGAGCCATGGGAGAAACAATGGCAGTTACTATGATAATTGGTAATTCGCTGAATTTTAGTTGGTCCTTTTTATCTCCTGGAAATACGATTTCAGCAATGTTAGCCAATCAATTTGGAGAAGCTGATGGGGCCCAAGTATCTTCACTTCTATATGCTGCTTTGGTCTTAATGTTATTAACTCTAACTGTTAATATATTTGCTCAATGGTTGGTTAAGCGTCTGAGCCTAAAATACTAAAATGAAAGCCAAATTAAATTTAGATTTTCCATCTGGAGATTTAAAAACAAAAAGAAAAGAGCTCTATTTTAATTCGAGTCTGAAGAGAAACATTATAGAAAATTCATTAACACTTCTATCAACCTTATTTACTTTCTTTGCAGTACTTCCTCTTGTTTTAGTTCTTTTCTATGTTCTAATAAAAGGGGGATCACAATTAAACATTTTATTATTTACTGAATTACCTGAGCCCCCTGGAGACGATCTTATATCAGCAGGTGGAGTTGGCAATGCAGTTTTAGGAACTTTTATTATAACCTTTATAGCTTCATTAATTGCTGTCCCAATTGGAATAGGTGGAGGCATTTACCTCGCAGAGTATTCAATTGGAGGACCCTTTGCCAGATTTATTCGGTTTGGAACTAATGTACTTTCTGGAGTGCCTTCAATCATAGCTGGAGTATTTGTGTACGGTACAATTGTCTCAACGAAAATTATATTTGGAAGTAACTTTAGCGCTATCGCTGGTGGATTAGCATTATCAATTCTAATGTTACCAATAATAATAAAAACAACAGATGAAGGACTTAAATTAGTACCTGATGATTTGAGAAAAGGGGCTTTAGGTGTTGGAGCTTCCAAATTCATAACGATCACAAGAATTACCCTCCCAGCAGCATTTTCTCCAATAGCAACTGGCATAATACTTGCAGTTGCAAGATCAGCAGGTGAGACAGCACCACTTATATTTACTGCACTATTTTCTTTCTATTGGCCTGTAGGCTCAGAAGCTCTCCTTGATCCAATTGCTTCACTGTCGGTACTAATTTATAATTTTGCTTTAGAGCCTTATAGTGCACAAAATGAATTAGCATGGGCTGCCTCTTTTATTCTAGTACTGGCAATACTAATATTAACTATCTTAGCCAGAGGACTTGAATCAATGTTAGACAAGAAGCAATGAAACTAGAATTTTCTACTATTAACCTAAGCAACTATTAATAAAATGAAGATCTCAGAGAATACTGCAGCTAAAACATCAGCACTATCACTTGAAAATGTATCAATGAGCTATGATAATAGTCAAGTGGTTAGGAATATATTCTGTGAAATCCCAAGATCAAAAGTAACTGCTTTAATTGGACCATCTGGCTGTGGTAAATCTACAGTATTAAGATCATTAAATAGAATGAATGACCTCATACATGGTTTTTCTCTAAAAGGTCGAGTACTCTTCGAAGGCATTGATTTATATGATCCCAAAATAGATCCAGTTGAGGTAAGAAGACGTATCGGAATGGTATTTCAACAACCTAATCCTTTTCCCAAAAGCATCTATGAAAATATAGCTTTTGGAGCAAGAATAAATGGATTTACTGGTGATATGGATGAATTAGTGGAAACTTCACTTCGCAAAGCCGCAATTTGGGAAGAATGCAAAGATAAAATGAAATCAAGTGGGCTCTCACTATCAGGCGGACAACAGCAAAGATTATGCATAGCAAGAACAATAGCAATTGAGCCAGACGTTATACTGATGGATGAACCATGCTCAGCTCTTGACCCAATTTCTACACTAAAAGTTGAAGAAACAATACATGATTTAAAGAAGAATTTCACAATTATTATAGTAACCCATAATATGCAACAAGCTCTACGAGTGAGTGACTATACAGCATTCTTTAATGCCGAGAAAGTTGAGGAAAACTCCACTGGAAAAATAGGCTATTTAGTCGAATTTAATGAGACCGAGAAAATCTTTAATTCACCAAAGCAAAAAATTACTAGAGA
This sequence comes from Prochlorococcus sp. MIT 1307, assembly GCF_034092395.1. NCBI lineage: Bacteria > Bacillati > Cyanobacteriota > Cyanophyceae > Synechococcales > Prochlorococcaceae > Prochlorococcus > Prochlorococcus sp. MIT 1307. Next base: position 393,386 of record NZ_CP139301.1, read on the forward strand.
TTATATTTCAGGTAAATTTGGTTAAGATAATAGATAGTATTGTATTTGGATTTAAATATATCCCGATTGTAAAGGTAATAATTAAAGGTAAATTTTTTTATTTGGAATAGTTAGAACGGAGAGGGAGGGATTCGAACCCTCGATAGAGTTGCCCCTATACAGCATTTCCAGTGCTGCGCCTTCGACCACTCGGCCACCTCTCCAATTTTCAAGCATTTAAAATCTAGCAGGGTATTCATTGCAAGTGATATCTATAGATATTTTTATATCTATTTCCTCACTACCGAGTCAAGGCCACTTTATTAAGACGAAAAAGTTTTGTTGTTGACCAGCAAGCAAGAAGTAGATTATTTCAGAGCAAATTAAGTTGCCTTTTCATAAAAAGCTCTTCAGATCATGAGGCAATGTAAACTATTATGAAAATAAATCCATAGCAGAATGTAACTGGCATTCTTAATGCTTTGCAATCAGGATAAGCATAAGATTAATATGTCTTCTAGATTCAAATTTCTAAATACATTTAATGACTATTCAACCTTCGCAAATATTTTTCTATATCCTATATTAAGTCTAACTATAAGTACATAATGTCAGACAAGAACTGTTTTAAAGCTGCTTTATTAGCTGGATTGAATGAGGAAAACCTCAATCAACTTACGAACGTAGCAAAATTCGCGGCAAAGGAAGGGGGCAATATCCTAATGCAATATTATGGAAAGATAAAGAACATCAAGAATAAGTCTCGTTCAGGAGATCTTGTAACAGAAGCAGACTTAGCTTGTGAGGAGTTCGTTGTTAATTATCTTAATTCCAAAACACCTAAAATTACAATTCATGCTGAAGAAAGAGGCTTAAATGGTTTGTCAGATGAATTATGTTGGTATGTAGATCCACTTGATGGAACAACAAACTATGCTCATGGATATCCATTCTTTGCCACATCAATTGGTTTAGCATGGAGAGATATGCCAGTTCTAGGCGCAATTTCAATACCTTTTCTAAATGAATTATATTGGGGCGCTCCTAAACTAGGTGTTTATTGCAATAATAATCGGATTAAAGTTTCATCTAGCAATGTACTAATTAATTCATTACTAGTAACCGGATTTGCTTATGATAGGTGTGAAGTAAAGGACAATAATTATGCGGAATTCTGCTATCTAACACATAGAACTAGAGGTGTAAGAAGAGGAGGAGCTGCAGCTGTTGACTTAGCATTTGTAGCGTCAGGTCGCCTTGATGGTTATTGGGAAAGAGGGCTGGCAAAATGGGACCTAGCTGCAGGAGCAGCATTGATTGAACTTGCTGGTGGACTTATTAGCGATTACCCCAAAGGAGATTTCAACCTAAGGAAAGGAAGAATTCTTGCTTGTACTCCTGCAATACAAAAAGAACTTCAAACTGAATTAAATAAAGTAATACCATTGGAAGAAGGCTCTTACGGAGCATCAAAATTAAGGTGCACTGAACCTTAATTTTTAAATTCACTCTCAATAAATAATGGCACTTCAACCTGCCTCTGGGGCAAAAGATTTAAATCCAAAGCAAGTGGAAACAAACCATTTGCTTAGCAAAAAATTAGCTGAGGTTTATCGGCTTTGGGGGTACGAAGAGGTTTCTCCACCAAGAGTGGAGCGCTTGGCAACATTAATGGCTGGTGGTGCAATAGAAAATGCCGAAATAGTAAAGCTTGTCGCAGATGAGCCATTAGGGCTAAGGCCTGAAATGACGGCCTCAATAGCCAGGGCAGCTTGCACAAGATTTGCACAAAGGCCAAGGCCATTGCGCTTATGGGCCTCAGGTACAGTTTACCAAAATCGAGAATCGATTGAGAAAGGTGTAAGTATCGAAGAAAGTCTTCAATGTGGAGTGGAGTTATTTGGAATAAAAGGGATTAGCGGAGAAATGGAACTTTTGTCTCTACTGCTAGATTCAATGGAGAAGTTAAAACTAAATAGTCAATATGAACCTAGACTTCTAATAGGACATACATCATTAATGGAATTAATATTACATCCTTTAAGAGAAGCTTGTAGAGCAAAGGTAAGAAATCATCTCGTTAATTATGATAGATTATCTTTAGAGAAAGAAGAAATAGAAAAAGAATTAAAAGCAAGATTAATTAAACTCCAAGAATGCAGAGGATACCCATCAGATGTATTAAGGGAGCTAGAATCTAATCTTGGAAAATCTAATGAACTAAATAATCTTAAAAGATTATTTAGTATGATCGAACCTATAGCTAAAAAACATGAAATTGAACTACAATTAGACCCTACCTTCCAACCACATTTCGAACTTTATACAGGCATAAATTTTCAATTGATATGCAAAGGAAGTTCTGCGCCAGTAGTAATAGCTAGAGGTGGTAGATACGATGGCTTAGTTAAACATTTTGCCCATAGAGAAGGTGATGAGACTGGGTTAGGGTTTAGCTTTGAAATAGATAAAATAAGGGAACTATTAATTGAATCAAAACTTACCGAGTTATCAACTGAAAAGATTTTGATAACCTATAGCAATAGAAAAAGGCTTGAAGATGCCTTAAAAAGGCAAAGTTATTGGCATAATAAAGGACAAGTAGCTGAAGTCGAGTTAGAACCATTTAATACAGAGCAGGAGGCAATATTAGTTTCAAAACAAAGGGCTTGTTCACAGATGGAATGGCTAGATGATTAATTTAAGCAAAAGAGAAGAGAAAGAAATTATTCAGGAGATTAGATATCTCTACTGCTTCCTTATGAGATGAAGTAAGATTTAAAATGTTAAGGTACGGAGAACACAACCTCTTTGGACTTGAGGTTTAAGGGTAAAGGTTAGTAGTATTAAATTTGGTTCCTTAAAGTTATGACATTACTAGAAGAAGGCCAGATTCAGATTCATACTGAAAATATTTTCCCTATAATTAAAAAGGCTGTCTACTCAGAGCACGAAATATTCCTTAGAGAGCTCATTAGCAATGGTGTAGATGCAATTAACAAGAGACGTATGGCAGCTATGGCCGGTGACTGTCAAGAAGGAGATGATGGAAAAATAAATGTCAAAATAAATCGCGAAGAGAAAACACTCACAATTTCTGACAATGGAATTGGAATGACAGCTGAAGAGGTAAAAAAATATATCAACCAAGTAGCATTTTCAAGTGCGGAAGAGTTTCTTCAAAAGTACAAAAAAGAAGACGGTGGAATAATTGGACATTTTGGACTAGGTTTCTATTCAAGTTTTATGGTTGCTAAGAATGTTGAGCTAATTACAAAGTCAGCTAAAGAGAATTCAGTACCTATTGCATGGTCATGTGATGGCTCTCCAAATTTTTCGATTATAGAGACTGATAGAGCAGAGATAGGAACCGATGTAGTACTTCATTTAATGGAAGAAGAGATTGAATATATCGAACCTACAAGAATAAAAACTTTGATAACTAAGTATTGTGATTTCATGCCAATTGAAGTCCAGCTAGAAGGTGAGGTAATAAACAAAAGAAATCCTCTATGGAGAAAGAATCCAAGAGAGCTAAAAGATCAAGATTATATTGACCTTTATAGATACCTCTATCCTTTTCAAGGAGATCCCCTCCTTTGGGTTCACTTAAATACAGATTATCCATATAATCTTCAGGGTATTTTATTCTTTCCAAAAATAACTGGAAGAGCAGATTGGGAGAATGGTGAAATAAAGTTGTATTGCAATCAAGTATTTGTTAGTGATTCAATAAAAGAAGTAGTACCAAAATATTTATTACCACTTAGAGGTATTTTAGATTCACCAGATATACCTCTAAATGTAAGCCGTAGTGCATTACAAACAGATCGAAGGGTAAGGTCTATAGGAAGTTTTGTAGCAAAGAAAATAGCTGATAAGCTTCGTAAAGTTAAACAAGAAAACCCATCATTCCTAGCAGAGATATGGGATTCAATCTCTCCTTTTATTAAAATCGGAGCAATGGAGGATGAAAAATTTGCAGAGCAAGTCGAAGATATAATATTATTTTCTACAACAGCCTCTAAAACTGATAACGACGGGATTGAAAGAAATATTATCTCTGCAGATAACAATAACTTCACTACATTAGATGCATATATAAGTCGATTAAATGAAGGGTCTGATAAAAAGATAATTTACTGTACAGATGAGATTTCTCAAATGACTGCCTTAAATTTGTGGAAATCTCAAGGAGCTGAAGTTCTTAAAGTGGAAACAGTAGTAGATACACAGTTTATTCCATGGCTGGAATCACGGCACAAGGATATTACATTTCAACGTGTTGACTCAGAATTAGATGAAAGTCTAAAAGAAGAACAAACCGAAATTCAAGATAAAGATGGAGGAACAAAGTCAGAAAACTTACGTAAGTTAATTAAGGAATCTTTAGAAAATGACAAGATTACAATACAGATACAAGCTTTAAAAAGTGCCGACGCACCAGCTGCGATGATACTTTTACCAGAGCAAATGAGAAGAATAAATGATATAGGCGCACTAATGGAGCAACGTCTTCCAGGCCTCCCAGAACATCATGTGCTTTTAGTAAATCTCCGTCATCCACTAGTCAATGCATTGATCAAGCTCAAGTCTGGATCAGTCCTAATTGGTTCTAGTGAGCTATCCCCAACAGAAACACTTACTAAGGAACTTGCAAACCATCTTTATGATATGGCTAAGCTTGGCGTCGGCGGAATGGAACCCAATGAAATCAGTGGATTCCAAACAAGAACAGCTGAACTAATGAGTAAGTTAATGGAAAAAGCCTTATAGAAACCTTCTAGAAGTTTGATAGTATACAATTAAGGAAACAAGAAGCCATTAAAATTAGAAAAATGTCTAGAGTCTGCCAACTCACAGGAACACGAGCAAACAATGGAATGGCTGTAAGCCATTCACATATACGTACAAAGAAATTGCAACAAGCCAATCTTCAACAAAGAAAACTATGGTGGGCTGAAGGAAACAAATGGATAAATATCAAAGTAACTACTCGAGCTCTAAAAACAATACAAAAAAAAGGTCTTGGACCATATGCAAAATCATTAGGAATTAATCTAAACAAGATCTAGGCAACTAAAACAACTAATCCAATTAAATAACGTCGAAAAAGTATAGAACCTAAATAATTACATAATAGAAATTTCTATAAAAATCACCAAAGATAATGAAATGATTGACAAATGGGCAGTACTAAGAAAAGGTGGCTGTTGTGACAACCCATTTTAAGAACGAAATTTTCAATAGGAGTAAGAAGAATGCTATTAGAAGAGGGCAAAAGCAAGTTCATCATCCTCTACCATCGAACCCCATATGAGGAGGGAAAGGACAAAGCTGGAAGAAAAATTTGGTGTGATCATAAAAGCCCTAATGGAATCATTCCTACACTGAGAAACCTCTTTCATAGTCGAGATGAAAGTACTTGGATTGCGTGGAGACAGGTTGCAAAATTAGAGGGTCATCTTGATGAAAGAATTGAGATGAAAGAACCTTCACCATTTACTCTCCGAAGAATACCTTTAAAAAAAAGTGAAGTTAATAGTTTTTATCACGTAACATCAAAGGAATCATTTTGGCCTATCCTTCATACCTTTCCAACATACTTTGATGTTAACAACGCTGATTGGAAAATCTTTGAAGAAGTAAATCGACGATTTGCTATAGCTGCGTGCATAGAAGCAGCAAACAATGCCACTGTATGGGTTCACGATTACAATTTGTGGTTGGCACCAGCATTTATTAGAACAGAAAGGCCGGATTTAAAAATTGCATTTTTCCACCACACCCCATTTCCTGGTAACGATGTTTTCGCAATACTTCCATGGAGAAGACAAATAATAGAAAGTCTTCTCTGCTGTGATCTTGTTGGTTTTCATATCCCTAGATATACAGAAAACTTTGCACGTGCTGCAAACTGTTTAGTAGGAGCAAAGAAAGGGCCAAAGAAAAATGTAGACAAGAAGTTCATAGCAGTAGGAAGTGCACTTACCGAACCAGAAGAGACACCCTGGTTGTCTCATGCAGGAAAGAAAGTAAAGCTTCTTTCCTCACCAGTGGGTACTTCTCCAGAACTAATTCAATCCTTAATTAATAAACCAAGTGTTAAAACTTATTCTCATGAAATTAGAGAAGGCACAAAGAAAGGTAGAAAATTAATACTCTCTGCTAGCAGAGTTGACTATACTAAAGGTAATGAGGAGCTTTTATTAGCTTTTGAAAGATTATTAGAAAGACGTAAAGATCTACATGGAGAAATTGTTTTAATGATCTCTTGTGTTGCTGCAGCAAGTGGAATGAAAATTTATGAGGAAACTCAAAGGTCGATAGAAGAAATGGCAGGAAGAATTAATGGACGTTTTAGCCTTATTGATTGGGTACCAATTCGTATTTCAACAAGAAGGATTCCATATGAAGAAATGGTTGCTTGGTTTACTGAAGCAGATATTTGTTGGATAACACCCTTAAGAGATGGACTTAATCTTGTAGCAAAAGAATACGCTGCAGCAAGAAAAAATCGTGGGGGAGTCCTAGTTCTTTCTGAGTTTACTGGCGCATCTGTTCTTCTCAATGGTGCTGTACTGACAAATCCCTATTCACATAGGCGTATGGATGAAGCTATAGAAGAAGCAATATCAATGGATGAAAAGGAACAATTCATAAGAATGCAATCAATGACATCTGCTGTAGAAGCTTACACAGTAAAGGATTGGGCACAAGATCAAATTAACTTTGTAGAAGATAAATCAACTAACAAATGAAACTCTATAAATTAAAGTATTTAATAATAATATTATTAATATTTTCATTTTTTACTTTTAATGCAATATCAAAGGTATCAGAGGCAACTAATATAAGTATATTAATGCCAGCACCATTTGCAAAATCAACGGAACGGTTAGTAGAACAATTTAACAAGGAAAACAAAGGAAAAATAAATTTAGAAGTCACCCAAGGACCTCTAGAAACAGAATCCGTTTCTGATCTAGCAATAAGCAGTCTTTTGCTAGGGAATAGCCCATTCGACATACTTTTGATGGATGTAACATGGCTTCCAAAATATGCTGAAGCTGGTTGGTTAGCAACATTAGACCAATGGATCGATCCAAATATGCGTGACTCTCTTTCCTATGGTGCCAGTTTAGGTAACAGTTACAAAGGTGAATTATATAGATGGCCATTAGTTGCAGATATGGGACTTCTTTACTGGAGGACTGATCTAATGAAAAGAGCACCGAAAACACCAGAAGAACTTTTAGAAATCAGTCTCGAACTAAAGAATAAAGGAATAGTTCCTTATGGTTATGTTTGGCAGGGTCGTCAATATGAAGGGCTTAGTTGTGTATTCCTAGAAGTTCTAAGTGGTTTCAAAGGTGAATGGTTAAACAACTCAAATGAAATAAATTTAGCAAATCCTGAATCAATAAAGGCAGCTTCCTGGTTAAACGAATTAATTCAAAGTGGAGCAAGTCCAAAGTCAGTAACAAACTTTTCAGAAACTGAAGCACTTCAAGCTTTTGAATCAGGTGAAGCTGCTTTTATGAGAAACTGGCCCTATGCATGGGCAGAACTTCAAAAAGAAAAAAGTTCGGTCAAAGATAAAGTTGGAATTACAACAATGGTTTCAGAGAATGGAGAGAACTCAACAGCTACATTAGGGAGTTGGGGTTTTTCAATACTAAAGAGTTCTGATAATAAAGAGGCTGCATTTGAAGCTATAAAGTTTCTAACATCAGAATCTGCTCAAAAGGAATTGTTCATTCATAATGGATATACTCCTACAAAAGAACACATCTTTGAAGACAAAGAACTAATAAAGAATTCTCCAATACTTCCTATCTTAAAAAAGGCATTGGCAATTGCGAAACCAAGACCTGAGACTCCATTATATGCTCAAATAAGTGACGTACTTCAAAAACAACTTAGTTCTATATTAACAGATGGTAAAGACGTAAATGAAGCAATGAAGTTAGCAGAACAAAAATCTAGAAAGATAATATCTTCAACAGGTAGTTAAGTATGAATATACTATTATTTCTTCCTGCAGCTATTCTAATAATAATCGTATATTGTATACCAATATTTAGATATACGTGGTTAAGCCTACATGCTTCATCTGTAATGACAGGGTTAAAGATAATACCAAATAATGGGGGGAACTGGAACAGAATAATTAGTGATGATAGATTCTGGCAAGATGCATTCCAAACATTTAGGTTTGCTAGCATCTCTGTTCTATTTGAAATTCTATTAGCAATAGCAATAGCACTATTATTAAATCAAAAATTTAAAGGTAGAGGGATAGTAAGAGCACTTTCACTTTTACCTTGGGCACTACCCACTACTGTTATGGCACTAGGCTGGAGATGGATATTTAATACTCCTTATGGGCCAATAGAACAAATAATATCTTTATTCAATCTTGAAGCATTAAACATATTATCAAATCCAGGAGTTACCTGGATAGCAACTGTTATAGCTGATGTATGGAAAACAACTCCATTCATAGCATTAATATTATTAGCAGGCTTACAATCAATCCCGTATGAACTCTATGAGGCCTTTAGATTAGAAGGTGGTAATAAAATTCAAGCTTTTATAAAAATCACACTTCCATTATTAAAACCATATCTGGTACTTAGCATATTATTCCGTATGGCTCAAGCATTTGGTGTATTTGACCTCATTCAGGTCATGACAGGAGGTGGCCCTGCAAGTAGTACAGAGAGCCTTGGACTTTATGCCTATATAAATGCAATGAGATTCCTAGATTTTGGATATAGTGCAACAATAATAATATTTACTTTTACTCTGTTGCTATCTTTCTGTTTACTTAGTTGGTTATTTATAGGACAAACAAAAAATATAATCTCATCAGATAGATAATGAAGCGAAATAAATACCTTATCCTGATATTATTAACCTGGTCCTTATTTCCTTTTTGCTGGCAGGTATATACATCCTTTAGTGTCTCTGAATCAATCCTAAACCCAATTTCACAAATAGAAAGTCGCTGGACATTAGATAATTACATACAAGTATTAACGGCAAATCCACCTTTTTGGCGTTATCTTCTAAATAGCACAATTGTTGGCACATTGTCAACAGTATTAACAATCTTACTTGCCATCCCAGCCTCATATGCCATAGCAAGGCTTAAAAGTTTTTCAAAGAATACAATAAAAATATTATTACTTACTGCATCACTTTTTCCTTATGTATTACTCTTTCTTTCTCTACTTGAGATAGCTAGAAAACTAGACTTAGGAAACAATTTAGTTGCTTTAAGTATTCCTTATGCAGCATTATCTATGCCACTTGCTATACTTTTACTCTCCTCTGCATTTCAAGATCTTCCCTTAAACCTTGAAGAGGCAGCGATTATAGAAGGATTAGATTTATGGCAAAGAATTCGTTTAATCTTAATACCTCTAATCTCACCAACATTAGCAAGTACTGGGATCATAATTTTCTTATTTTCTTGGAATGAATATCCCATTGCACTTACTTGGATAAGCAAGTCAGAATTAATTACACTCCCAGTGGCAATTGCAAGGATTGCAGGTTCATCAGTTTACTCAGTCCCCTACGGTGCATATGCAGCAGCTACTGTATTAGGCGCACTACCATTAATTTTAATAGTATTATTATTTCAAAGGCAAATTATTTCAGGTCTTACCCAAGGAGCTATAAAAGGATGACTCTTAAACTTATTAATATTGGTAAGCGAATAAAGAACAACTGGATTATTCGTCATTTAGATCTTGACATAAACAATGGAGAGTGTCTTGCTATTCTTGGTCCTAGTGGCTGTGGAAAAAGTAGTACCTTGCGTTTAATTGCAGGCCTTGATAAACCAAATGAAGGAAAGATACTAATCGATAATAATGATGTTACGAATATATCGCCAGTTAAACGTCGTGTTGGAATGGTATTTCAGAGTTATGCTCTTTTCCCACACTTATCAGTTTATTCAAATTTGTCATTAGGACTAAAAGTGAGGGGTGTTTCAATAAAAGAGCAAAAGAATAGAATTTCTTCTATTTTATCAATAATGCAATTAGAAGAATTATCTGGCAGACTTCCTTCAGAGCTCTCAGGAGGGCAAAGACAAAGAGTTGCCTTAGCAAGAGCATTGTTAAGAGATCCAGTTGTCTATTTACTTGATGAACCTATGAGTAATCTAGATGCGCAATTACGCGAAGAATTAAGACCTGAATTACGTCGGTTAGTTCTTAATGGATCCAGACCAACTATATATGTAACGCATGACCAACAAGAAGCTATGGCCATCGCAGACAGAATTGCTGTTTTAAATAATGGAAAACTAGAACAAATTGGAACACCCCAGGAATTATACATTCGTCCAAACTCCTTATTTGTCGCAACATTTATTGGGAGACCTCAAATAAATCTCATGCCAGAAAAGCATGGAATAATTAGAGGTATTAGACCAGATGATATCTATTTCACAGAATCCGGATTGTCATCTAAAGTTATCCATAGAGAGTGGTTTGGAACCAACCAAATAATATTCATAGAAAATTCGTTAGGCTCACTAAAAATGACATGTGAATCTAGTATAGAAATCAATGAGAATGTTCATGTTGGTTGGAAGCAGAAAGACGAGCACCATTTTGATGCAAGTTCAGGTATTCGATTAATCAATTAAAAAAATATATCAAAAAAAGCCAACTAATAAGCAAAAATTCTTTTTAGTTTTCTAAGTGCAGAGTGCTATATAGAATATTACCAACTAGCAACAAAAAATGCATGCGCTTTCTCTAGGGACCTGGTTTATTCACATCGCGACACTATGTGAATGGACATTGGCAATCATTTTTATCGCCCGTTGGGGACGTTCTACAAATAATTATGGCTTGATATGGCTTGCAATCGCAATGTTGCCGAATCTTGCAAGTGCTATGGCAGCCATAACTTGGCACATATTCGACAATAGTGAATTATTAAAAGGTTTAGTTGTGCTACAAGCAGCCTTAACCACATTCGGCAATATTTGCTTGGCTCTAGCCGCATGGAATCTTGTACGTGCAAAGGTCCAGGAGTCTTCAACATGATCAGTCCAGAATCACTGCTGCAATACCTTGCAGAGATTGATCCAAGCCCTTTCTTTGTTTTATCTCTTATCCCTTATCTATTTTTTCTTAATTTCGCTCAAAGAACCCCAGCTATACCAAAAATTTCTCTATGGGGATTTCGTTTGACATTGCTTTTCGTACTTATGACAATAATTTTTGCTGTACTGGCTCTTCAACTTTATGACAGCGATCTAACAGATATTGACCCACTCCATGGTGCAGCAGAATCCTTCCTAACCCTTAGCGATGCATTGGTAGCAATAGGTTTCTTACGACTTGCACAAAAGCAAGAAATAAAAAACTCTTAAGAGGCAATACATCTTTTTGCTGAATGGCACTTAATATCCGAAAATAGATATGTTGCTTCCGGTGTCCGATGATCTCGACCTTACTAGCTGCTGCAGACCCAGCAACTTTCCAGTGGTCGCCCAAATGTGCAGCTGTAATGATTGCCTGCAATGTTTTTGCATATGCAATTGCTAGAGCCAATATTGCAAGGCCCAATGAAGGATTCGAGCTGCCCAACTCCAAGTTCTTTGGAGGGATGAGCCACGCTTCTGTGGTAGCCGCAAATGCTCTCGGCCACGTTTTAGGAATAGGATCAATCCTAGGACTTGCAGCCAGAGGAGTCCTCTAAGAAACTTGCTTTACGTCCTTTAAATTCATCGCCAACCAAACAGGTAGGGCAAAAGTTTTAGGCCGTAACGCTCAAATCGATAATCAAAAAGCAAAGCGCTGATTTCCTCAGCGCTGGCTTTTAATGTCAATGCATCTATTAATTTGATTAACCTCTGGTCAGCAAATTCCCCTGTCAAGCCCCACCAAGTTTTTTTCCCAAGCCTATTAGAAACTGACCATCGCCAACCAAGCCTTTCATTTAGCTGTTTTTGATAATTAATCAACTCCTTTGAACTGGAAGCACTAAGCACCTTTGAAGATGCTGAAATCCTTAGTTTTGCTAACAATAAAGGTGCCAGTACTTCGGCACTTAAAAGTGCGTGCCTTATTCCTTCGCCCCCTAACAAGTTCGCTGTACTTACAGTATCACCAACTCCAATAATTCTTCCTGATATATGAGCTTCTTGTCTTTTTAGTGTGCTTCTAATAATGCCACCATGTCTATCCAATACTGGCAAAGCATTCAAGTCAAATTTCTTTAGAAGATTCTTTAAAGCAATACCATTTGACATCTTCCAACTATTTTTATGACTAGAAGGTGGAAGACTACAAAAACCCACTTTCAAGCGATCTTGCGACATAGGAAATATCCAGCCATAACCATGTTTGATCCAACTTGAACCTAAGAAAAAAGTAATACGATCATTCCATTTATTAGAAGTATGAGAGTTTCCTTGAAGGATCCACTCAACACCAGACCCCTCTAACAAAATATCTCGTCCAGAAGTAAAAGAAATTTGCTTAGGTCCTATCAATAAACGATTATGACCCGTAGCATCAATCACATACAGAACTCTTCTTTTTGTTAGTTCACAATTAGGCCCCTGAAGTTCTACATCTACAAAATACCTTGAGGAAGAAACCCCCCTTACAGTCCAACCGCATAAAAACTCGACACCTACTGCCTTAGCTTTTCTCCAAAGTTGTTTCCTTAATTTTGCAAAATCAAGAACTGCTCCTAAATTGCTGTCACTGTTCCATTGATGAGACTTACCTTTAGGATCAAAAATTTGCCAACTTTTCCAATATGATGAAACAGAAGTAGAAGGGATTAAATTATCATCAATAGAATTTATTGGGACAACAGCACTTGAAAAACAGTTTTCTTCTGCTGATTTAAGACGGTCAACAAGAATAACATTAACTCCCTGAATAGCAAGTAGTTCTGCTAACCGTGATCCTGATGGACCTGCACCAGCGATCAAAACTGACAAGAGTTATCAACTTTGAATCGTTTGGTTTTCCGTATTACTTTTAACTAGTGATTCATTATTGACAAAACCAAACCGCTTTTGAATATTAAGAGACATTTGTTCTGGGGTAAGACCTAAGTCTTCCTTACTTTGGTTTGGACTTGCGTGATGAACTAATTTGTCTGGAATGCCTATTCTCAAAGTTGGTATTGATAAATCTTGATCGGACAGGGATTCTATAACCGCAGATCCAAAGCCACCAGCCAAAGCTCCTTCTTCCATAGTTACTAATTTGCCTATTCTTCTCGCTAAAGGATGAATTAAAGCCTGGTCAAGAGGCCTAAGAAAACGTGCATTTATAACTGTTGAATTAATACCTATTTTCTTCAAAAGAGACGATGTTTTAATTGCAGGAGCAACCATTGAGCCATATGCCACTATTAGTAGGTCATCTCCTTGTAAAAGTATTTCCCCTCGGCCAATTTTCAATGGGTCCCAGCCTTCCTCCATAAGTGGGACACCTTCTCCTGAACCCCTTGGAATACGTAATGCTATTGGTCCATTATGTTCCATGCATGTAACCAACATGCGCTGTAATTCGGCCTCATCTTTTGGTGCCATTACCGTAAAGTTAGGAACAGAGCGTAAATAACTAATGTCATATTGCCCTTGATGAGTGGGGCCATCCGCACCAACAATTCCTGCTCTATCTAGAACAAAAGTTACAGGCAAATTTTGAATACCAACATCATGAATAAGTTGGTCATAAGCCCTCTGAAGAAAAGTACTATAAATAGCAACTACTGGTTTTAAACCTTCGCAACTCATTCCTGCTGCGAGAGTGACGGCATGTTGTTCAGCAATACCCACATCAATGTATTGATCTGGAACCGCTTTCTGGAGTAGATCTAAACCTGTACCTGTTGCCATCGCTGCTGTAATACCAACAACCCTATTATCTTGCTCACATAATTTCACTAATGTTTGGCCAAAAACTTTGCTATAACTTGGTGGTTTTGGAGTTTTAGAGGGGAGTGACTTTCCTGTAGTGAGATCAAAAGCAGATTGAGCATGGTAACCAACCTGATCTGCTTCAGCATATGGATATCCTTTACCTTTGGTAGTAACAACATGCACTAAAACAGGTCCTCCAACCTTGTGCGCCGACTGAAATGTACGAACCATTTCTGAAATGTCATGACCATCAATTGGTCCCATATATGTAAAGCCTAGTTCTTCGAAAACAGCACCTACTTTTGGAACAGCAAGTCTTCGCATGCTTCCTGTTAAAGACTTAAATTCTGGGGGCAGCTCTCCTCCCATAAAGGGCAGGTTCTTAACACTCTCCTGAACACTGTCAGAAATAAATTGCATTGGAGGGCTAAGCCTCATTCGATTTAAATAGCTTGACAACGCTCCAACTGGTGGAGAGATAGACATATCGTTGTCATTAAGAACTACAAGTAATGGTGTATTTGGCATATGACCAGCATGATTTATTGCTTCTAATGCCATCCCTCCAGTCAGAGCGCCGTCACCAATGACAGCAACGCATTTAAAATCTTCACCACGTCTTTCTCGCGCAATTGCCATACCAAGGGCAGCTGATATTGATGTACTAGCGTGACCAGCACCAAAGTGGTCAAATGTGCTTTCTGAACGTTTGAGGTATCCAGCTACACCATTTTGTTGACGAAGAGTATCAAAGTTTTCATAACGACCAGTTAAAAGCTTATGAGGATAGGCCTGGTGGCCCACATCCCAAGCAACCCTATCTACATCTAAATCAAGAGTTTGGTATAAGGCAATGGTTAATTCAACCACTCCTAAACCTGGACCCAAATGACCGCCACTAGTAGAAACTACTTGCAAATGACGCTCTCTAATCTGACAAGCAACATCCTCTAGCTCCTCCGTGGTCAAGCCATGGAGCTGATTCGGATGGGTTAAATCGCTTAGCCGCATTCCCTTCCTGAACCAACTCAATCAATCTAAGAGGTATCGGTCACACTTAGGTGACATTATTACCTAATAACTAATGCAATGTAGAAAACAACAATCCGAACAAGATGGAAAAACCCTGAAATGAAAGACTATTTACAAAAAATCCTGAGGGCTCGCGTTTATGACGTAGCAATCGAAACGCCTCTAGAAACCGCAAAAAATCTTAGCAATCGCTTTAAGAATCAAATCTGGCTAAAACGAGAGGATTTACAACCCGTTTTTTCATTCAAGTTAAGGGGAGCGTATAACCGGATGTCACAACTCAATGAAGTTGAGTTAAAAAGAGGGGTTATTGCCTCCAGTGCGGGGAACCATGCTCAAGGAGTTGCCCTAAGTGCCTCATATTTGAAATGCAGAGCTGTAATAGTTATGCCAATTACTACTCCAGCCACAAAGATCAAGGCTGTTGATGGGCTTAAAGCAGAGGTCATACTTCACGGCGATACCTATGACGAGTCATACAAAGAAGCCTTGCGCATCAGTAAAAAAGAAGGTCTTACCTTCATTCATCCATTTGATGATCCAGAAGTAATTGCTGGACAAGGAACAATTGGATTGGAAATTCTTAGGCAGAGTGAAAAATTACCCGATGCAATTTATGTGGCTGTTGGTGGTGGAGGCCTTATTGCTGGTATTGCTGCCTACGTAAAAAGCCTATGGCCACAAATTGAAGTAATTGGTGTTGAACCTAAAGACGCCGCTGCTATGACTGATTCACTAAAGGCAGGAAAAAGAATTCAACTAAACAACGTAGGCTTGTTTGCTGATGGAGTTGCAGTTAAAGAAGTAGGAGAACACACATTTGCTCTAGCAAAGCAATATGTTGATTCCATGGTGACAGTAAGTACTGATGAAATATGTGCTGCGATAAAAGATGTCTTTGAAGACACTCGATCAATTCTAGAGCCGGCTGGTGCACTTGCTATCGCAGGACTTAAGGCTGATGTTACAAATCGAGGATTACACAACCGCAATCTAATTGCAGTTGCATGCGGAGCAAATATGAATTTCGACAGACTTAGATTTGTTGCTGAGAGAGCGGAGCTTGGAGAAGAAAGAGAATTAATGCTTGCAGTTGAGATACCTGAAAAGGCAGGAAGCTTGAGGGAATTATGCGAAGTTTTAGGGAACAGAAGCCTCACAGAATTTAGTTATCGCATGTCAGGAAATTCAAATGCCGAAATTTTTATGGGGGTAGAGGTGAAGGGGCCTAATGATCGTTATGAACTGATTGAACAATTCAAAAAATCAGGAGTGAAATGTCTTGATCTTAGTAATGATGAACTATCCAAAGTTCATCTTCGCCACATGGTAGGAGGAAGGTTACCTATTTCTTCAAAAATAGTTTCTGAAAAACCCCTGAAAGAACTCTTGTACAGATTTGAATTTCCTGAGAAGCCTGGGGCATTAATGAGATTTGTAAATACTCTTAAACCTGAATGGAGTATCAGCATATTTCACTACAGAAATCATGGTGCTGATATCGGAAGGATAGTTGTAGGAGTATTAGTTCCTGATTCGGAAATAGAAAATTGGGAGATATTTCTCGAAGAACTTGGCTACAAAAGCTGGAATGAAAGCGAAAATCCTGCATACAAACTTTTTTTAGGTGCACAGACTTGATCCTCACGGTATTTTGACTTAACCAATCACAAGGCCTCGTATGGCCATAGATGCATCTATTAATAGTCCAGAAAAAGCCACAGACATTTCTCTCCCCTCCAGGCTAGAGGCAATCCTCTATTTAAAGGGAAAACCTTTGTCAGTGAAAGAGATGACTGAACTTGTTCAAGAATCAAAAGCTTCTGTTGAGGAAGCTTTAGTTGTTCTTATGGCTGGGTATGCCCAACGTGATTCGGCTTTAGATATTCAAGAACACAATGGCCTATATAGCCTTCAACTCCGCAAGGGGCTAGGAGAACTTGTAAAAAGTCTATTGCCAGTAGATTTGTCCTTAGGAACATTGAGAACTCTTGCCACTATTGCATTGAAAAAAAGAATTCTCCAATCTGAGTTAGTAGATCTACGCGGATCAGGAGCTTATGACCATATAAAAGAA
Organism: Prochlorococcus sp. MIT 1307; assembly: GCF_034092395.1. NCBI lineage: Bacteria > Bacillati > Cyanobacteriota > Cyanophyceae > Synechococcales > Prochlorococcaceae > Prochlorococcus > Prochlorococcus sp. MIT 1307. The sequence continues at coordinate 410,398 of NZ_CP139301.1, forward strand.
TTAGTTTCGCAAAATTTCATTGAACGTAAGCGCCAAAGCGATGGCCGCTCATATTGGATAACTCTTTCAGACAAGTTTCACCGAACATTTTCAGTGTTACCTGATATAAGTTCTGCGCAAACCCCTAAGGCTGCATAGAGTTCTAAAACGAATTGCTCTCTAACATGGAAATCATTGCCACATTTCTGCAGGTACTTACACAGACTCTAGAAATCTACTCATTAATCTTAATCCTAAGAGTACTCCTCAGCTGGTTCCCAAATCTTGACTGGAGCAACCCCGTATTAAGCAGCATTAGCTCTATAACTGATCCATATCTAAATGCATTTAGAGGTATAATTCCAGCAATTGGAGGCTTAGATTTATCTCCTATTCTCGCATTCGTTGTATTAAATCTAATGCAGCAATTGCTTGGTAGTGCTGCACTTTCAGTGTTTAGTACAGCCATTAGCTATTAGATAATTTTTAAATAGGAGAATAAATAAAGAAATCAGGTTTCAATAGATGTATATTATTTACTCTCTCCTGATATTATCAATTAAGCAATTTTAAATATATTCTAATTACTTAATAAATTAGGTACCTAACGCTTATCACCTTCACCAGAAATTGTCCCTCTTAAAGATCTACTGGAAAGTTTTTCCAAATTTGCTTTCGCAACATGCTCTAATTCAAAACCAAGCTCACTGCTCAACTGTGAAAGGTACCAAAGCACATCTCCCAACTCCAACAAAATGGCTTCACTAGCCTCCTGGTCGAATATACCCTTCCTATCACGGAGTACCTTCTTGACCTTCTCTGCTACCTCTCCAGCCTCACCAGCGAGGCCAAGAGTTGGATATATAAAGTTTTCTCCGACATCAGGATATAAAGCAGTTTCTCGAGATTTGAGTTGGTATTCGTTTAGGTTCATGATGGGTAAGAAACAAATGCTTGAGGCAATTACTGTGACAGCAAGATGGTATTTTTCGCAGGTTCACTGGTCTATTTGATGCCTGAAATTGATCTAACAAGAAGGACTAAAATAGTCGCCACAATTGGACCGGCGACAGAAGGCCCTCAACGTATCAAGGAGCTTGTAAAAGCTGGTGCCACCACTTTTAGACTGAACTTTTCCCATGGCGATCATCAAGAACACTCAAAGCGCATAGACACTATTAGACAGGTAGCAAAGGAACTTGGAGTCCATATAGGGATTCTCCAGGATCTACAAGGACCAAAGATACGTTTAGGTAAATTTAAAGAAGGTCCAATAACACTTTTAACAGGAGACAAATTTTCACTTACATCAAAAGAAATAGATTGTTGCCAAAATATTGCTAATGTTACATATAAAAAGTTAGCAAATGAAGTAACTGCTGGAAGTAGAATTTTATTGGATGATGGTCGTGTTGAGATGAAGGTTGAAAATGTAAATATACCTGAACAAACACTTAATTGCCTTGTCACAGTAGGAGGGGTTCTTTCTAATAATAAAGGAGTAAATTTCCCTGACGTTCAACTCTCTGTAAAAGCATTAACTGAAAAAGATAGAAGGGATTTAATATTTGGCCTCCAAAGGGATGTCGACTGGATAGCACTAAGCTTTGTAAGAAATCCAGCTGATATGAAAGAAATAAAAGATTTAATAAAGGCATATGGAAGCAATACACCTGTGGTAGCAAAAATCGAAAAATTTGAAGCTATTGATCAAATAGATTCCATTCTGCCTCTATGTGATGGGGTAATGGTCGCTAGGGGTGATTTAGGAGTAGAAATGCCAGCTGAAGAAGTACCACTTTTACAAAAAGACTTAATTAAAAAAGCAAATAGTCTTGGCATTCCAATAATTACAGCAACCCAAATGCTTGACTCGATGGCCTCTAGTCCTAGGCCTACAAGAGCAGAAGTCAGTGATGTTGCTAATGCAATACTAGATGGTACAGACGCAGTAATGCTTTCCAATGAAACCGCTGTAGGCGATTACCCAGTAGAAGCAGTAACTACAATGGCAACTATCGCAAGGCGAATAGAGCGTGATTATCCACAACGATCAATAGAAAGTAATCTGCCAAGTACAATTCCGAATGCTATTAGTGCCGCAGTTAGTAGCATTGCCAGGCAATTAAATGCAGCAGCCATACTTCCATTAACAAAAAGTGGTGCTACTGCTAACAATGTAAGCAAATTTCGTCCTGCGACACCTATATTAGCTATTACAAATGAAATCTCAGTAGCAAGAAGACTCCAATTAGTATGGGGTGTTACACCATTATTAATTGATAATCAAGAGAGCACCACTAAAACCTTTAACCTAGCTACAGAAGCAGCACAAAACATGAAAATACTCAAAGAAGGTGATCTTGTTGTAGAAACTGCAGGCACCTTAACTGGTGTTAGTGGTTCAACTGATTTAATCAAAGTAGGATATGTCTAGAAAACTAGCCATCACCGAAACGGTGTCAATGGCGTTCACAACTCTTAAGTCAAATAGGTTACGAAGTCTATTAACTATGTTAGGAATAGTAATAGGTAATGCCTCAGTTATAACACTAGTAGGAGTAGGTAGGGGTGCACAGAACCTTGCAAAAAACCAATTAAGTAATTTAGGTGCAAATGTCTTATTTGTAGTTCCTGGAAACAACGATACGCGTAGAAGAGGGGTAGCATTCCCAAAAAACCTCGTCTTAGAAGATGCCTATGCCATTGCAGAACAAGTACCAACAGTTAAAAGAGTCGCTCCCCAAATAACATCTAATGAAGTAGTTCAATTTGGATCAAGGAGTTCAACTAGTTCAATTTCAGGAATTACACCAAACTTCTTACCTGTTAGAAGTTTTGATATTTCGAATGGAAGATTTGTTAATGAGCAGGATATTAAGTCTGCACGAAATGTAATTGTAATTGGTCCAGATCTAAAGAAAAAACTATTTCCCTATAGCCAGGGTATTGGTAAAAACATAAGAGTAAAAGATCAGTCTTTTCAAGTTATTGGTATTATGTCACCTAAAGGTGCTGTTTTTGGGAACAACCAAGATGAAAATGCCTATATTCCTATTTCAACTATGGTTAGTAGATTAACAGGAAGAGACCCGACATATGGCATAAGTCTTAGTTTTATAAGTGTTGAAGCTAAAAATGAAAAAAGCACTAGAGCCGCTAAGTTTCAAATAACAAATTTACTCAGACAAAGACACAAAATCAATAGAGATGATGACTTTGCAGTTCGTTCTCAAAAAGATGCACTACAAATAGTTAGCACAATCACTGGTGGTTTAACTCTAATGTTGGCGGCAATTGGGGGCGTTTCGCTTTTAGTAGGTGGAATAGGAATAATGAACATTATGTTAGTTTCAGTAAGTGAACGAACTGAAGAGATTGGATTAAGAAAAGCACTTGGCGCCCAATCTTCTGATGTGCTCAAGCAATTCCTTGTAGAGTCACTAATCCTTGCTAGCCTTGGTGGTGTTATTGGAACATCAGTAGGACTAGGAACCGTTGCCGCTGTTTCAATCTTGACACCACTTCCTGCGAGCATAGGGATGGGAACTATTATCACAACAGTTACATTATCTGGTTCAATAGGATTAATATTTGGCGTACTTCCTGCGCGTAGAGCTGCAAAATTGGATCCAATCGTAGCCTTAAGAAGTTTATAATTGATATTGAAAAAGTGAGAAGAATTAAGCTATCTAAATGCTATTAAATTTAATTGGCATATTCATAGTATAGAAGAATTAAGAAATTATAATAATCAGCAAAAGATCCTAGGATATTTAAGAATAGAAATCTCTGGAAATTACTATACTGAACTTTTTTTTTCTGAAAATCAAGCAGTTAGAAGTAAATCCCTTTACAATCAAAAGACTTTCGAAGTTCACATGAATCAGCGGTGGCGTCAAATAGCTCTATGGTTACTGCCTATAGGTATGGTTTTGCTCCTTTCTTGGCAAATCTTTGGAGGTTCACAAGTTAACCAAGGTCCCAAGTCAAATACATCCACAAGTGCTCCAAGAAATACAGCTGTTTCTAGGATGAGTTATGGTCGTTTCCTTGATTATGTAGAAGCAGGAAGAGTTACTTCAGTAGATATTTATGAAGGGGGCAGGAATGCTGTTGTTGAAGCAATTGATCCGGATTTAGATAACCGCGTCCAAAAAATACGAGTTGACCTTCCTGGCCTAACACCAGAGTTAATAAACAAGCTAAAGGAAGAAGGGATTAGCTTTGATATGCATCCTGCTAGAACTGCTCCACCTGGATTAGGAATACTTGGGAACCTCTTATTACCTTTAATTCTAATTGGGGGACTAATCCTGCTTGCCAGAAGATCCAATTCAATGCCTGGTGGTCCAGGCCAAGCAATGCAATTTGGCAAAACAAAAGCAAGGTTTGCAATGGAAGCTGATACTGGTGTCAAATTTGACGACGTGGCTGGAGTTACAGAAGCAAAACAAGATTTAGAAGAGGTGGTCACTTTTCTCAAACAACCAGAAAGGTTTACCTCTGTAGGTGCACAAATCCCTAAAGGAGTTTTACTTGTAGGTCCTCCAGGCACGGGAAAAACGTTACTGGCTAAAGCAATTTCAGGTGAAGCCGGAGTACCTTTCTTTTCACTATCTGGCTCTGAATTTGTTGAAATGTTTGTAGGAGTAGGAGCTAGTCGTGTAAGAGACTTGTTCAAAAGAGCAAAAGAAAATAGTCCCTGTCTAATATTTATTGATGAAATTGATGCAGTTGGTCGACAAAGAGGTGCGGGAATTGGTGGAGGAAATGATGAGCGAGAACAAACACTTAATCAACTCCTGACTGAAATGGATGGGTTCGAAGGAAATAGTGGAATTATAATAATTGCAGCAACTAATCGACCGGATGTACTTGATTCAGCTCTTATGAGACCAGGTCGTTTTGACAGGCAAGTAATGGTAGATGCACCAGACATTAAAGGTAGGCTATCTATTTTAAAAGTTCACTCAAGAAACAAGAAGTTATCAGAAAATCTTTCACTAGAAAATATTGCAAGGAGAACACCTGGTTTTACCGGTGCTGATTTAGCAAACCTTTTAAATGAAGCAGCAATACTAACTGCAAGAAGAAGAAAGGAATCAATAACTTTGACTGAAATTGATGACGCAGTAGACAGAATCATTGCGGGCATGGAAGGGCAACCACTAACCGATGGAAAAAGCAAAAGATTAATTGCCTATCACGAAGTTGGACATGCATTAATAGGAACACTTATAAAAGATCATGACCCTGTTCAAAAAGTTACTGTTATCCCTAGAGGACAAGCAAAAGGTTTGACATGGTTCTCACCTGATGATGATCAAATGTTAGTGAGTAGAGCACAATTAAAAGCTCGTATTATGGGAGCATTAGGCGGAAGGGCAGCAGAGGATGTTGTATTTGGTAGAGAAGAAGTCACAACAGGAGCCGGTGGAGATATTCAACAAGTTGCATCAATGGCGAGACAAATGGTAACAAAGTTTGGAATGAGTGATCTTGGGCCAGTCGCATTAGAAGGGGATAGTCAAGAAGTATTCCTAGGAAGAGACCTCATGACAAGGACAGATATTTCAGATGCGATTTCGCGTCAAATAGATGAGAAAGTAAGGGAGATGGTCAAACATTGCTATACAGAAACTGTATCTATAGTCCAAAAAAATAGGCCGGCCATGGACAAGCTGGTTGAAATTCTTATAGAGAAGGAAACTATTGATGGGGAAGAGTTCTCAGAAATATTATCTGACTTCACCTCAATCCCCAAAAAGGAAAGAACAATTCATACTTTGATCAATTAAGTTTAAACCTCAATCAAATAATACCAGGTATAGAAAATACTAACCAAAATAAATAGTTCTTATTAATCACATTATGAGCAATAATATGATTTCTAATTATTACTAAACTGGGTTAACCGGTCTTTTGTTTAGGACACTATCTATTATTCCGTACGATAGGGCTTCTGCTGGCGACATAAAGAAATCTCTATCAGTATCTGCCTCAATTCTTTCTATATTTTGTCCAGTTCTAATTGCTAACTCTTTATTCAAGCGTTCTTTTAGAAAAAGAATTTCATCAGCCTGAATTCTAATATCACTAGCTTGTCCTCTAGCACCTCCTAAAGGTTGATGGATCATTATTCGAGAATGTAAGAGGCTACTTCTCTTCCCTTTTGTGCCTGCACAAAGAAGAAAAGCACCCATACTTGCAGCAAGACCAACGCAAACAGTATGAACATCAGGCTTAACATGTTGCATCGTATCGAAGATGCCAAGGCCATCATAAACAGAGCCTCCTGGGGAATTTATATATAAGTAAATATCTTTATCAGGATCTTCTGCTTCTAAAAATAACAGTTGAGCAACTATACGATTTGCAGAATCATTTGTCACAGGCTCTCCTAAGAAAATTATTCTTTCCCGTAATAGTCGAGAATAAATATCAAAAGCCCTTTCACCTCGACCTGACTCCTCGATGACTATTGGGATCATTTTGTCTCTAATCGGTTTACACGATCTTAACGGTGGCAAGCCTGGAGCTATGGTCATTGAAGAATTAGGTCTTAAAAAGCGCAATTGAATGAGAGAAAGACTATTGCTGACAGCAAGAAAGCCTTCCACAATGCTTTCCCGTATGTCATACCTCCTATTTACAGGCGAGTAACCGACGAATTATTAGTAGAGCTCAATCTGCTTAGCCATGCAAGGGACTTTCAACCTGGTCCAATATTTGCACTAGGCCTAAGGAAAGTATATGAAGCTTTTACTAAAGGATACCGCCCCCAAGAGCATTTATCGCCTCTTTTTGAAGCTATTTGTAGAAGTAATGGTTTTAACCCAACAACCCTTTATGACAAATCACAAGAGACTCTTGAGGCCAGTAAGGGCAATTCACTTAATGACATAAAAAACTGGTTAAAACAACAAGGTAATGGAGCCCCAGAAGTTCTAGCTAATGACATAAAAGAACTTTCACAGGGTAGAAATCACTATTCACGTCTAACAGTGATAGGTCTTTTTACATTATTAGATCAAGGAATAACAAGCGAAGAAAACAAAAAGGAGTCAATCAGCAAAGAAATTAAAATTATCACCGAGAAGTTTGGATATTCAGTTAATAGAGTTGAAAGAGATCTCACACAGTACTCTGCAAATCTTGAAAAGATTTCTCAAGCCCTTGAATTATTAAAAGAAACAATTGCCTATGAGAAGAAAAAAAAGGAAACAAAGTAAGACAATATTCCTGAAGAGGGTTAATATCTAACTCCCATCAATTGGCATGAATTTATTGATATTAGAGTTGAGATGAATAATTTACTTATTTCGTCTACGACGATCTTTGAATTCTATGAAGGAAAGATATATTATAGATATGGTTACAAACAACAATAATATAAGAGCAGATATGCTCAAGATGGAATTGGTAGAAAGTGAATTGATCTGCACAATGGTTTTTTAGAAATCAATAGACCCATCTCCGTTTCGCCCCCAAACGACCATAGCTATTGAGAGTGTAAAGACAGCAGCCAACGCTGCCCATGCGAATGTGAATAACATAATATCGATTGAAGGTTGTACCTAGTAGGCTAATACAAGAATACACGTCTTTATATTTCTCTGGGTTATGACATATGCTTCGCCAAGCACAGGGACAGTACTAGAGAGGGCCAAGGAGACGGTTAAGTATCCAGAAGCACGTGTAATAGTTCTTGATGACAGTGTTAACACGTTTGAACACGTAGTTAACTGCCTTAAGAAAATTATTCCTGGAATGACAGAAGAAAAGGCATGGCACCTAACTCAACAAATCGATAAAGATGGGTCGGCTGTGGTTTGGAGCGGGCCCCTGGAACAAGCTGAGTTGTACCATCAACAGCTATCTGGTGAAGGACTGACAATGGCTCCTCTAGAGAGATGTTAACTTCAGGAAATCTGCAACGAAATAGAAATCCATGAACTTAATAACGTATATTTTTATTTCCTCCACACCAATATGAGTTTCTCCTGAGTCAATTAATAGGTCAGAATTCTTATACAGCTCAAATTTTTATCGGAAAAGTAATAAAAAAGAATGGGGCGTGTTGTTCTTACCCACAGTACATATATTAAGGGTTTAATACCAAAGCTAAAATTGTTAGCTAAATACTCAGGTATTAAGACAGTAACTCCAGGAGAAATAAATAGAACAAAGGGGCAGGGAGGAATTCTTAACTTAAAACTCTCAACTAGTATTAGGGGTGGCTATAAACTAATTGCCAGAAAAGGGAAAAGTGTCCAAGAAATTTTTGTAGTTACAGAACTAGATAAGGATATTTTGGAAATAATTCTTAAGTCAATTATAAAATCTAGACTCTAAACATAGATTTTTTTCACAGATTCAATTGGGTAATCGGATATCTGCTGGTCCCTCAATAAGGACTCAGACAAATCATCAAACATTTCTTCTTTAATTGCATTCATAGCCTCCTCTAATATCACAGAATCGTATACAGGCATAAAATTAAATATAATCTCAGATATATTAATATTTTATTTTGAAGTTAAGCCAACGCTTAAACGGACGAAATAAAATATTTAGAATTACTTAATAATGTGCAAAGAAAAATTAGAGTAATTTAAAATTAAAAGTTTGAAATGTTAAGAAGCACTTTCCTATTATTTATACTTTTTCTGGCTTCAGGGTTAGCTAAGGCAAGTCAAGAAAAAGAAATCAATGAGTTTTGCAGAAACAAAGAGGATGTAATCTCTTGCGTAAAAGACTATGAGGGGATCCCAAAATTAAATGTTCTACCATATTTGCCAAAGGCCAGTCCTATTCCTATAAAAATTATCCCTTATAGCGAGTAAAATATAATAAAATAACAAATAGCATATAGATAAATTATCCTTTTTATAAATATTTTGAATTTAATACTTGTTATTATTATAGCAAAAATCTTGAATCAATTTAAGTTCAAACTTTTCTTGTGGTGGCATCCACCCCTTCCACAAATTATTCTCCCCTGTAGTATTTATATTATTTGTTGAACAGTTTAGAGCGATATAAAAAGGCTTATTATCACGATTTAATGCTGGAGCTATATGATTACTTCCTTTGGAACGCCACTTTGACCAATTAATCTTAAGATCACCATATCTTAACCATGGTGCTGTTGAATTGATTTTTGATGATTCAGCCTTAATGCCGTCAGAATTAAAATCTATACAACCTTTGTAATCGGTTGCTTTTATACAAAGATTATGTATTTGATTAATGTTATGAGCATTAGCTTCTATTGGTGTAAATAAAGATATTGTTATAATTATATATGTGAATTTCATAATAAGAATAAATAGATTCATTCTATTAATTTAATAAATATGAAATTTTATTATTAATAATTGATTTCTAGATTTCATATTCCTCTTCAAATGATACTAATAGTTTCTTGTATTGATTCAAAAGTTCTTTTGTTTTATCTGTAAAACCTTCTGTGTCATATAGGCCAACCAATAATAAGAAGGTATTTTTGATAGGGTCAAAGGCGAGGCTGTATTCAGAAAGTGTCTCCTCTTCTTGTATGTCATTTATTTGAGCAGTGATGAGCTCTACCTTTTTTGTAGCCAGTGAAATATCTAATTCCATTTCCTTGTTTAATTTCCTCCTTTTTCTGGCCATAGAGCTAAAAATCCTTAGTATAATATAGCCTAAGAAATTGATAAATGGGAATATGCATCATATAAATAACCTATAGCTACTTTTTTATCGTATGGAATTTTGACCAAGATCAAGAATTACAGTGATAAACAGCTAGATGATTTTGTTTATAATATAGAAATGCTAAGTACTAATAATAATAAAATAAGATGATAAGAAAATCGAACATAAACCAACATAAAAGAGGTTTTTACCTAGTAACTATGAAGTAAAATCAAAGAAAGTGAATTTTTCTTAATTGACTTCCATCAGATCTCTTGGGTTTTAAAATACTCATGATAAATCAGCATAAAACAAATGGATGATGCTTTCTGTCTGTTTCTGTAGACATTCTTATATCAAATTGGCATAACCAAAAAATTCTATGAAAAACTCCAAAAGTAATAAAAAATTGCCATGGTGGGTAGAACTTCTTTTTGTACAAATTGGATTGCCAGATTCATGGCTGAGGACATTTCTTAAATCTAAACGAAAAGGAAAATATTTTATCCACAAACAGAAGAAGCCAATAATATATGCATTAATGACATCTATCAGTTTGATATATTTTTATCCAATTGTAAAACAAGCTAGTCTTCATAATAATTGTGTAGATTCAGCTATTGTTTTTGTAAAAAATTCTCTAGATAAAGATACTAAGCTAAACATGAAACAATTAGAAGCGCTATCTACAAGTTTTTGTAATGGTGGGGATATATAGCACTATAGTTTCTTCTTGAAGCAAACTGATTCTAAAAAAGGATAAATAAAAAATAAATTAGAAGTTACAATGGAGTTATCTTAACAAGGTCCCATTTTTTGTATGAGCCAATGTTGATTAAATTAAAGTCGAATTTACTTTTGTAGGTGCTTAACCTTGTATTATCAATTATAATGTAACTTGGCCGAGATAAGTCATCTATTGAATTTAAATAATGTGTAAAATTTGGTAAATAACATTGAAAAAGAGTTTTAGCTTTGCCATCAATATTCACTAAGTAAATGAGTTCTTTATTAATAATATTAGATATTTTGGGATTATTTATAAATAATTTTATATCTGGGTTAGGATTACCCATGAAGCCAGAACTATATAAACCAGTAAAAGTAACTGTTTGTATAAGTGTAATAGTCAAAATAGAATTTATCAACAAAGAATGGGTATAACTTCTATAAACCAAAAACAAACCTACAACAAAATAAGATAATGATGATGGAATCAAGTAATAAGCCAATAGGATGTTTTCATTTGGGATAAAGTCAGCCTTACCGGTAAATAATAAAATTATAAATATTCCTAATAGAGATCCTAAAGCAATAAATAAATAACCGATCAAAGTCTTTAAGCCAGTTAGTTTACTACTTTTATTATAGATTATCTCATCTATAAAAAAACCAAATAATATAGCTATAAATGGGTACAATATAAGAGTATAATGTGAAAATCTAGTGGACATAAATGACAAGATTATATATATAATTGTCGGGCAGATTACAAATATTTGAAATAAGGAGCCGTCTCTTTTTCTGAATAAGAATCTAATGCCAAAAATACTAAGAAGTCCTATAGGAAAAGATAAAAGAAGAATATTAAATGGATAAAATATAATGCTCTTATATATACTGCCTCCTACAGCCTTATTCTGGAAAAAACCATAGAGGCTGTATATTGAATCAGGACCATATGAATGATATGCTAATGATATTGCAATAATTATAGGAATTCCGCCTATTAATATTCCGTTTAATAGATATCTTTTCCTCAATAAATTCCTATGCCGTAAATTTAAAACATAATAAGGAATTATTCCCATTAAAGGCAAAAGAACCATAAGGCTCCTTATGAAAATGGATAAAGATAATAAAAGGCCAATACTAAATGAATAAAATTTGTAGGATCTAATAGAAAGAGTTTCTCTTCTATCGATTCTAATTAGGCATAGCAAGATCAATAGTAAAAGTAAAACATATGGAATATCTGGGCTTGCATAGCGACTATATTGCAACCAAAGTGGCATAGAAGTTAATGTTAATGATGTGATAAGAGATGCATGCCTAGAAAGGAAATCTTTTGCTATTGTATATAAAGTTATAGAGCATAATATTGAGCTAATTCCACTTGGAAGTCTTGAACTTAATTCCGAAAATCCAAAAAGCTTGATACTTAGTGCTATCAACCAATAGCTACCAACTGTTTTATGATGAGCATCAGTAAATGGTGTAAATAGATCTCTTTGTTGTAACATCAATTTGGCTCGTCCAACATACAAACCTTCATCGTGAGCAGTTAGGTTTTGGGTGGAATCATCCCAATATCCCCAAAAACAGACTAAAGAAACAATTACTATTATTAGAATAAAATTAAGATCTAAATCTTTTCCTATTAAAGAACAGGAAATAGTATCCAGGTTATAATCTGATTTTCTCTTGAAATCTAATATTTTTGATTTCATATCAGTAGCTAGTAATTTTACAAGAAATGGAGAAAATTTTAATTAATGAGTTTCAAATTCATAAATTAAACCTAAGTTTAAAACCAACATCATAAAGCCTGATGGAATTTTCCTTACAGCAAGCTTTAATTTTCTGCGATATCATTTTATTACAGTGAAGGGCAATCAGTGAATTCCCATCCAAATTTGGCATAAGAGTATATAAGGTGGTATTTAGTTAAAATAAATAATCTTAATAGATTAAATCAACGAACAAAACACAAACGCCCAAAACATTAATTCCTGTTATGAAAGTTCCTCTACCAGAAAAAAGAAGGTGTGAAGAGTGCCAAAACTTAATGAGTTTAAACTTATATCGTCTTAATAGTTCAACATGTAGATATTGCCAAGATGGGATATCTATTCCTAAACGACTATTGGATTCCTCTATATTAGAAGAACGCAAAATATCTAAAGATGCATCTATAGATAAAGAGATCAAATCAATAGAAAGTACAGTAGAAATTAATGAAGATGAAAGTTCAAGGTTAATAGATAACGATTATGAACAAAGCTATCTTAACGATGAAGAATAAATAGTTAGTTGTTTCTCTGATATCTGATTTAGTGTAAGGATAGTCTAAGATTTATTTTTAACGATGTTATTACTTGAATCCAGATAAAGTACTTTTTCCGTCCGTTTAATCTTTCCATTGAACTGGACGATCCATTCTTGAGCTTTAACTTTTTCAGTTTCCCGATGATCCATAATTCTTTTTGACTTTATTATAACAACAAATTGCCTGGCGCTAAAAGGATCACAAAATTTATCAATGTCATTCTATATTTATTTTAATATTAAAAGCTAAAAGTCAATGTCTAATTGGAGGTTAATAAAAAATGTATGGTGTAATTGGCCTACCTTTCCTTCACATCTTATTGAGATGATAGGTGGAAGCTATCTAGGAGCAAGCCCCCATATTAGTTATAGAAAAATCCTAAATAAACTAGCATCTCAAAATATAGCAGTCCATGCTTGGAGTTATATTCCTGGATTCGACCATCAGTGTATTGCTAATAATGCTTGGAGGGATTTCCGGTATTGTAGAAAGAAGCTTGAGCATAGAATATCTGCCAAACCAATTACTATCCGACTGGGTCATAGTTTAGGCTCTAAATTACATCTATTAGCTCCAGATGGAGGTAGAAATAGTAATGGCTTCATTTCAATGAGTTTCAATAACTATAATGCCTATAAATCCATACCAATTTTAAAAGAGCTTGCACCGAAATTTAATATCAATAAGGAGTTTAGTCCTAGTCCTAAGCAAACGCTTAGAATAATATCTGAAAATTTTTATCAACCCAATAATCTCATAATTAGCTTCATTGATGATCAGTTAGATCAAAGCTCTCTTTTGTTACAAGTTTTAAAAAGCAGAGTAAATGATAGTTCAGAAATCAAGCTATTAAAAGGTGATCACTTAACTCCAACAAGTACTGGTATTAGTAAGAAGCTACTGGGAGAATCAGCTATCAATAAACACAGGACAAAGAACTTAGAAAGCCTAATAAATACAATTTCAGCCTGGCTATAATCAGAATTATGATCTTAATTTATCCAGGACCGATCGATCTTCCAAGGTACTTGTATCTCCGCTTACTTCCTCTCCAGCAGCAAGTGCTCTAAGAATACGTCTCATTATTTTCCCACTTCTAGTTTTAGGTAAAGCATCACTACACTTAATCTCATCTGGTCTAGCAATTGGTCCGATTTCAAGACCTACATGTGATTTCAAGCTCTGAATAAGTTCGCTATCAATAGTACTTCCACTTTTCAAAGTCACAAAAGCTACGATTGCTTCGCCTTTCAATTCATCTGGCCTCCCTACCACAGCAGCTTCTGAAACTGCTGGATGACTTACTAAAGCCGATTCAATTTCCATCGTTCCTAAGCGATGGCCAGAAACATTAATAACATCATCTACTCTTCCCATAACCCAAAAATAACCATCTGAATCACGTCGAGCTCCATCACCTGCAAAATAAATATGACTACCATCATCAGGTCGTAAATACTCCCAATAACTATCACGAAATCTTTGAGGATTGCCGTGAACAGTGCGCATCATCCCAGGCCAAGGACGTTTAACCACCAAGTATCCTCCTTCTCCAGGTTCAACTGGTTTTCCTTCTGAATTGACAACATCAGCTTGTATTCCTGGCAACGGAAGTGTTGCTGACCCTGGCTTTGTAGGTGTAGCACCTGGAAGGGGACTAATCATTACTCCACCTGTCTCAGTTTGCCACCAAGTATCAACAATTGGGCATTTTCCTCCTCCTATAACATCTCTATACCAAATCCAAGCCTCAGGATTAATAGGTTCACCAACAGTACCAAGCAATCTCAAACTACTCATATCAAATTGATCTGGGATAGTTCTTCCACTTTTCATAAAGGCTCTTATTGCTGTAGGAGCGGTATAGAAAATTGTAATCTTATGCTTCTCAATAAGTTCCCAAAATGCTCCTGGATTAGAAGGGCGTGGAGCACCTTCATACATGACTGTCGTCGCACCATTAGATAATGGCCCATAAACGATATAACTATGGCCAGTGATCCATCCAACATCTGCTGTGCACCAATAAATATCATCCTCCTTGGTATCAAAAATCCATTTAAAAGTTAGATGAGCCCAAAGGTTGTAGCCGGCTGTCGTATGTACTACACCTTTGGGTTTCCCAGTAGATCCAGAGGTATAAAGAACAAAAAGACGATCTTCGCTGTCCATAGGTTCAGCTTCACAATCCTCTGGTTGAGCTGAAACAAGATCGTGCCACCAATGATCACAGATCGGATTAAATGGAACTGATGCTTTCGTTCGTTGAACAACAATTACTGATTTAACGCTAGGACAAGAACCTCCTTCCAATGCTGAATCGACTGCAGGCTTAAGGGATATAGCTTTACCTTTGCGAAACCCCCCATCAGCTGTAATTACTGCTTTAGCCTCTCCATCAATCAAACGATCACGAAGTGCTTCTGCTGAAAAGCCACCAAAAACAACTGAATGAGGTGCTCCAATACGGGCACAAGCCAGCATTGCGATAGCGGCCTCTGGGACCATTGGCATATAAAGGGCTACAAGATCTCCCTTCCCGATTCCGATTGATTTCAATCCATTAGCAGCTTTACATACTTCAGCATGAAGTTGCCGATAGGAGTAACGCCTGACATCTCCTGGTTCTCCTTCCCAAATCAAAGCATCTTTATCAGCTTTATCAGTTCCTAAGTGGCGATCTAAACAGTTATAAGAAAGATTAGTTTTACCTCCCTCAAACCAACGGGCGAAAGGTGGGTTAGACCAATCAAGAACCTTTTGAAATGGTTCAAACCAATGCAGTTCTTGAAGAGCAGCTTCACCCCAGAATTTGTCGGGGTCAGAATTGGCCAAATCAACCATATTTTGGTAGCTCTCCAAGCTGTTAATGCTGGAGTTATCTGCCACTTCTCTAGATGGCCGAAAAACCCGCTGTTCTTGTAAAACCGATTCGATGGTCACAGAAGGATCGGAAGACATAGAAAAAAAAATGCCCTTTCTTTTTGGCATTGGGACCTATTCATACTGACCTGACTCTCTTATTAAAAAATCCATTTGGAAACATCATTTTATGAATCTCCCTAAGGCCTGCTTATTGGATTTGGATGGAGTTTTATTAGATACCGAAGAGCTTCATAGTGAGGCATGGTCTAAAGCAGCTGCAATTTACGGAACTAAGCTCAGCGAAGAACAATTAATGCTCTTAAAAGGAAGACGAAGGTTAGAGTGCGCAGAAAAAATAGTTAACTGGATAGGAAAGTCAGTAACTGTGCAAGATTTTATGAATATCCACAAGCCAATATCTACAAAGCTAATGAGTCAGACAACTGCAATATCTGGTGCAGAAGAGTTAGTTAAATGGTGCTTTAATAATAAATTATTAATGGCATTAGTTACAAGTAGTGCAAGAAGCTCAGTAGACTTAAAAAGTAGTTCTCAAACCTGGCTTAACCTAATTCAAATTAGAGTTAATGGCGATGATAGTTCTCTAAAAAAAGGAAAACCAGCTCCAGATCCATATTTGCTTGCTGCAAAGAAATTAAATGTAAACCCGAGTTATTGTTGGGCTGTAGAGGATTCACTTTCAGGTGCACAATCTGCATTAGAAGCTGGTTGTAAAGTCTGGATTTTAAATAAAAAGAAGATCTATAATAAAAACTCAAATAGAGAGCTTCTTAATAAGCAAACTCATATCAAAAGTCTTAGCGAACTACTTGATAAATTGAAGAAATTAAAAGAAAATTATTAATAGAGTCGACTTAAAACAAAGTCTGGAAGTTGAACTAATGCATTACGAGAAGGTGAATCTGGCAACCATGTAAGAGCCTCTCTAGATTCCTTCGCAAAGTTCTCAGCTAGCTTTCTTGTGCGATGAATAGCATTTGAATTGCGAACAAGTTGTAAAGCCTCTTCAATGTCACCTTCTTCCGAAAACTCTCGTTGAATTAAAGTATCAAGTTTAGGATTCTCTTCCAAAGCATATAAAGCTGGTGCAGTCAGATATCCACTTGCAAGATCAGAGCTGGCTGGTTTACCTAATTGTTGATCACTACCAGTAAAATCAAGAATGTCATCAACAACCTGGAACGCAAGCCCTAATTGTTTCCCAAAAAAATGTAAGGACTTGAGATGTTCATCAGATTGATTGCTAAGAACACCTACAGCCTGAGCACTATTAGCAATTAAAGAAGCAGTTTTGCAATAACTTTTTTCCAAATAGGTCTGTAAAGTTTGCCCAGAATCGTATTTATATAATCCCTGTTTGACTTCCCCATCAGCAAGATCCATAATTACGCGACTTAAAAGTTTAACAACGTCAAGATTGTCTAGATTTGCCAAATGCCAACTAGCTTGTGCAAAAAGGAAATCCCCAGCAAGAACTGCTACCCGATGATTAAAACGGCTGTGAACAGTAGCAACACCTCTTCGAGTTGATGCTTCATCAACAACATCATCATGAACAAGTGAAGCGGTATGTATCATTTCAGTGATTTCTGCCAGCCTGCGATGGCGAGGAGATAATTCACCATTAGGTGTCAAGGCCTTAGAAATTAAAAGTACTATTCCTGGACGAAGTCTTTTTCCACCTGCACTAAATAAATGCTCTGCAGCAGCCTGAAGTATTGGATGCTTTGCTCCAATAAGGCTACGAAGAGTAGCCACTAAATTCTCAAGATCCAACTCAACCGGCTGCAGCAGCTCAGTAACTGTTGTCATGAGAATCCTCGATATGATGATCCTAGAAGAAACATGCCTTAGGTCGTAGTGAAACGAGATCGACTTCAGGACAAACCCCTAACAAATGAGCTGCTTTTGCAGCAAAATCGATTGGATTTGAAGTGACACAAAATCGAGTATTAGAAATCGAGAATGGACTCTGCAACGTGGTTTTGGGGGTACCTAGAAGCCTGTCAAGCTTTTGGGCCAAACCAATTGCTGGATCAACTAAGCGAATATGTTTTGGAATGATTTCTTGTAAAAAAGGTTGAAGTAATGGGTAATGGCTACAGCCCAATACAACCACCTCTACCCCGGCATCAAGAAGAGGTGTCAAATATTCAACTGCGAATCTATTTATTGAATTACTACACATTTGGCCTGCTTCAATTAATGGAACAAAAGCTGGACATGCTTGTTCAAACACAATTGTGCCAGGTCTAAAGGCTTCAATTTGATTTTTATAGGCATTAGAAGATGCGGTCGCACTTGTAGCTAAAACTCCCACCTTGGATTCCGTAATCAATTCAGCAGCTGCATTGATCAAACCAATGATGGGTATATTTGCAACCTTTTGAACAACATCAAAGGCCAATGAATTTGTTGTGTTGCAAGCTACAAGAATTGCAGAGACATCCTCACAAAGGAACCAATGCGCAATTTCTTTTGCAATTAACCGGATCTCTGAGGCTTGTTTTTCTCCATATGGAACCCTCGCTGTATCTCCCAAATACAAGCAATGCACATCACCATGCCTTTCTACTACTTTGTTCAGCACAGTAAAGCCACCGATACCACTATCAAAAAGGCCTAAACGAGCAATCAACGAATCTCCCCCCCCTGAAGATACAAAAGAATCCCGCGGGAAATTGCAAAAGAGATTTTGCTCCGATGAGATTGTTGAGCCAAACGAGATGAGTCAAGTCCTCCAGTAAGAAAGCCCGTTTCAACAAGAGCAGCAGGCATGTGTGTGTGACGAATAACAAAAAAACGACTCCTCCTAACGCCTCGATTTGGACTGCCTGGAGATGCTTTTAAAACCTCATTTTGGATAAGACTTGCCAAACGAAAACCTTTGGAACCTGTGAAATAGAAAGTCTCAATTCCATTTACATCTTTTCGGATATTCCTAGAAGCATTTGCATGAATACTTACAAAAGCATCCGCAGCGAGTCGATTCGCCATTGCTACTCGTGGTGGAAGATCAAGATCAACCTCTGAACTTCTTGTCAAATGAACTTTTACTCCTTTCTGATCAAGAATTTTGGCTACCTGAATTGATATATCAAGAACAACATCCGTCTCTCGTATACCGCCAATACCTATGGCCCCAACATCAGGTCCTCCATGGCCAGGATCAATCACCACCCGATAACGTCCTCTAGCGATTTCTGGCAATTCAATAGTGGTTGAAATGCCTCTACTAGAAAAGTTTGTATGTAGTGAAGCCTCTACTGGCCTTCTTACAAGGTTGCCCTCTCCAAGACTTTTTAGACCAATAGTTGGAATATCTACAAACTTCAACTCCCAAAGATCAGGTGATGTTCCTACTAGTTGAAGAGTTTTTGGATCAAAAGTAACTGATTTGTTGAACTCAATTACAAGCCGAGTAACTCCCGGTTGAGGCTGGCCTACTCGAATTTGTTCTAGCGGACCACTGCCATCAAATGATCGAGGGCGTATAGGTTCTCCTGGGAAGTCTATCCAGATTCTATCTCCATTTCCATCTTGCCCATCTTGAAAAAATGCTTGTAGCTTTGCTCCAATAGACGTTCGCAATTTTAGGACTCCATCTTCTCCAAACTTCCAAGCAGCCAAAGAACTTGCAGCTTTTAAAGGGAGCTGATTTGACATAAAAGTTATTTGGAAAACACATGCCATCAACAACAAAAGATGACGTGAAGTACCAAAAACCATCTGCTAAAAAAGCTGAGGTTTTCTATGCTTCAAACAAGGCATTTGCTCTCTAATACGGCCAACATGTGAAGTATCAAGTGGGGCTATCGCAGCTCCTGGAATCACACCAGCATCTGCAAGAACTGTTCCCCAAGGATCAATAACCATCGCATGGCCATGACTATGGCGACGTTCATAATGCAAACCAGTTTGAGCAGGAGCTAAAACATATGCTGTGTTTTCAATAGCTCTAGCTTGAAGTAGTACTTGCCAATGATCCTTTCCGGTAAAAGCTGTAAAAGCTGCTGGAATCATAATTAATTCAGCACCTTCTTCAACTAAGTGTCGATATAACTCAGGGAAACGTACGTCATAGCAAATAGAAAGTCCAACTCTGCAAAGACCTGGTATATCAACAACAGGAGGAACATTTTCACCTGGGACTATTGTTGAAGATTCCCTATAAGTATTGCCTTCTGGAAGATCAACATCAAAAAGGTGAATCTTGTCATATCTCGCTAATAACTGGCCATCTTGACCAAAAAGCTCGGCTCGATTAAGAGTACGTTTTCCATCATCTACAGGAACTGGATAACCACCACCAAGAAGAGCTACTTGATAACGCTGAGCCATTGTGACCAGGAAACGACTGCACTTCTCTGCAAGTGATGCTGAAAGTTTTAGCCTCTCCTCATCGTCTCCCATAAATGCAAAATTCTCTGGCAAACCAATAAGTTCAGCACCTCTGCGGGCAGCAAGTTCTATTTGTTCTTCCGCCGCAGAAAAATTGACCTCAGGCTTAGAGGTGCTAGTTAGCTGCACAGCTGCTGCCAAAAAGTCAGACACAGGGTTGGTACGTAGAAATTGACTTTAAGAAATCATGATGCACTTAGCACCCCCACTTCAACTTGAAATGGCACTACATCAATTTGGTCTAGCTCCGAACAACATTTGAAATCAGCATCATGATCCCCCAGTCCAATGAGTCTTCTACCATGACTTGCTAGGCGTAAACAACCTTCTCTATCTTCCTTCCATTTATCCCATAAAGCCAAAGCTGCTGTTAATTCATCATTTACTATTTCGACAGAATTTGATGCTTTATCTAAAAGAAATGCCGCAAGGGCACCAGCAGCAAGGGAATCTTCCAAGGAATAGGTACCTTCCCATCCACTTCCGATGATGCAAAGCTGGTTAGGCATTTCACAAAGCAACCTCTCTGCAACTGCTCTGCGATTCGGTAAAGCCATGGTATATAAAGTTCCAGCATTTCTCACTACATCTAGTGAGCGTGTGCCATTTGTAGTACTCATAAAAAGTCTTTTCCCTCTAACCAGGCTGGGAAGAACATCTACAGGAGAATTACCTAAATCAAATCCTTCAATTCGTTTACCTCCGCGTTCACCAACTAGAAGCCTGGAGTCTTGAGGCCATTCATGTGATTTTTTTTTAAGTTGCTCCAGATCTGCAAAAGTCTCTACAGCCTCTGCTCCATTGTGCAGTGCCCATGCAATTGTAGTAGTAGCACGAAGGACATCTATTACAACTGCAGTTTCAGGTTCCAAGCCCTTTGGAACATCACCAGCCACATGAAAGTAAGAAAGGTCCATTAACTTCAACAATTATCACCATGGGCCACAGTAACTAAACCACCAAGCCAATTGTTTTGAACCAATGTCCCTACTTAGTCCTGGACCAGCGTCCCGTGACATGAGGAGTTTTATTGATCTATTAGAAACGCGAGGTCAATTAAGGAGAATCAAAGCAAAGGTCAACCCTGATCTAGAACTTGCTGCAATAAGTGACAGGGTACTTGCGATAGGAGGTCCTGCTCTCTTGTTCGAAAATGTGGAAGGTACCTCGATGCCTGTTGCGATAAATCTTCTAGGAACAATGGAAAGAGTTATCTGGAGTTTAGGGCTAGAAGAAGCTCAAGATCTTGAAGTATTAGGACAAAAACTAGCTTTGCTACAACAACCAAAACCACCTAAAGGCATAAAAGAAACGAAAGATTTTGCAAACGTAATTTGGGATCTAATAAAAGCTCGACCAGATTTCGACTTGACGCCACCTTGTCACCAAAAAATATTGAAAGGAAATCAAGTAAATCTTGATGATTTGCCCCTAATACGTCCCTGGCCCAAGG
Organism: Prochlorococcus sp. MIT 1307; assembly: GCF_034092395.1. NCBI lineage: Bacteria > Bacillati > Cyanobacteriota > Cyanophyceae > Synechococcales > Prochlorococcaceae > Prochlorococcus > Prochlorococcus sp. MIT 1307. Next base: position 431,847 of record NZ_CP139301.1, read on the forward strand.
ACGCTAGTGGTGTCATCACACTTGGACTAGTAATAACTAAAGACCCAGAGACAGGGGTCCCAAATGTTGGGGTTTATAGGCTGCAGCGTCAATCACCACAAACCATGACTGTTCACTGGTTAAGTGTTAGAGGAGGAGCACTTCACTTAAGAAAAGCTGAAGCACTCGGGAAAAAACTTGAAATAGCAGTGGCAATTGGTGTACATCCTCTTCTCGTAATGGCAGCTGCAACCCCAATTCCAGTACAAATGAGCGAATGGCTTTTTGCAGGGTTATATGCAGGCGAAGGTGTAAGGCTCACTCGTTGTAAAACAATAGATTTACAAGTTCCAAGTCATAGTGAAATAGTTCTTGAAGGAACCATCAGTCCTAAAGCAAAATTGGAAGATGGCCCTTTTGGAGACCACATGGGTTTTTATGGAGGTGTAGAGAATTCTCCGCTAATAAAGTTCCATTGCATAACACAAAGAAAAGATCCCATTTTTTTAACAACCTTTAGTGGAAGGCCACCTAAAGAAGAAGCAATGCTGGCTATCGCACTGAATCGAATCTATACACCTATCCTTCGTCAACAAATTCCTGAAATATTCGATTTCTTCCTTCCGATGGAAGCCCTTAGTTACAAACTTGCCATAATTTCTATAGAGAAAGCATATCCAGGCCAGGCCAAAAGAGCGGCTATGGCATTTTGGAGCGCACTTCCTCAATTCACCTACACAAAATTCGTTATCGTTGTCGACTCAAATATCAATGTCAGGGACCCACGTCAGGTGGTTTGGACATTAGCTAGTCAAGTAGATCCTCAAAGAGATCTTTTTATCTTAGAAAATACTCCCTTCGATAGTCTTGATTTTGCCAGTGAGAACATTGGCCTTGGGGGAAGGTTAGCAATTGACGCAACCAAAAAAATTGGCCCAGAAAAGAAACATGAATGGGGTGAAGCTCTAAGTCGACCTGAAGAACTTGAATCCAAAATTGATGCAAGGTGGGAAGAATTAGGACTATCAGACCTGGAAAATAAAGAGCCAGACCCAGCATTATTTGGTTATGTAATAGATGAGCTTTTACGTCAAAGGCAATTAACCAAGAACTAAAGAAGCCATCAAGCAAGTTAACCAATAAAATTAAATAGATAAACTGATCTTCTTTCCTTGAGCCTTACAAGTATCAATACATCAACTCGAAAGCTAAAGGCAGGTGGAAGGATATCAGGGATTGTGCGCGTGCCTGGCGATAAATCAATTTCTCACCGAGCACTACTCTTTGGAGCGATTGCAGAGGGCGAAACAACCATCGAAGGGTTATTGCCAGCAGAAGACCCAATAAGCACAGCCTCCTGCCTTCGGTTAATGGGAGTTCGTATAAGTCCCATTTCTCAAGGTGAAGTAGTCCATGTAGAAGGAGTTGGCTTAGAGGGGTTAGAAGAACCCAAAGAAGTCCTGAACTGCGGAAATTCAGGGACAACTATGCGACTAATTCTTGGATTATTAGTTGGGAGACAAGGCAAACATTTTGTTCTAACCGGGGATAAATCTCTAAGCAAAAGACCAATGCAAAGAGTAGGTCAGCCTCTGAAATTAATGGGGGCGCAAGTACGAGGTCGCGCTAATGGAAATCTTGCCCCACTGTCTGTATATGGACAACAGTTACGTGGAGCAGTTATTGGAACGCCTATCGCTAGCGCCCAAGTCAAATCAGCCATTTTACTAGCAGCACTAACAGCTGAAGGGCCTACAACGGTTATTGAGCCAGCGCATTCAAGAGACCACAGTGAAAGGATGTTGAAAGCATTTGGCGCCAATCTTCATATAGGAGGTGAAATGGGAAGGCATATAAATGTTATGCCAGGAGCAAACTTAAAAAGTCAAAAAATAGTTGTACCTGGAGATATAAGCTCTGCTGCATTCTGGTTAGTTGCAGCGGCTATCACTCCTGGATCACAAATAACAGTAAAAAATGTAGGGCTAAACCCTACTCGAACTGGAGTTCTAGAAGTTATGAAAGAAATGGAGGTGGATTTTGAGATCTTAAATAAGCAAGATATTGCAGGTGAACCTGTTGGAGATATAAAGGTGACTTATGGGAATCAACTAAAGCCATTCAAAATTGACGCGGAGATAATCCCTCGCCTAGTAGATGAAGTGCCCATACTTACTGTCGCAGCACTTTTTTGCAATGGAGATAGTCAAATATCAGGTGCAAGTGAACTGAGAGTAAAAGAAACAGATCGATTAGCTGTCATGGCACGGCAACTAAAGTTAATGGGTGCAAATATTGAAGAGCATTCTGATGGACTTACGATTCATGGAGACAATTCACTTCGCGGAGCATCATTAGATAGTGAGACAGATCATCGTGTAGCGATGAGTCTGGCAATAGCTGCGCTCTTGGCTAAAGATGATTCTAAACTTGCTAGAAGTGAAGCAGCCGCAGTCTCTTATCCAGATTTCTGGAACGACCTTGAACGTTTACAGAATTAAATCAACAACTGATATAAACATTTTTGGAGAATTATCTGTTTATCCAACAGATGATGGAAGCATTTCTATTCACAGCAGCAGATTTCGTGAAGGGTTTCATTGTTCAAGTGGAGCTTTAAAAGAAGCACAGAAAAAGTTTTTAAAGCCCGCCCAACTAGATCGCTTTAGCAACTCAACATGTATTCATGTCCTTGATGTATGTATGGGAATGGGATATAACTCTGCATGCATCTTCGAAGAATTAATTAAAAACTCAATACGATTTCAATGGTGGGGACTTGAAATCGACAATAGACCAATGAGTATTGGAATAAATAATCCAATTTTTAAATCACTTTGGTCACAAGAAGTTCAGGAAATTCTAATGGCCTTAAAAAACACCGGCTATTGGACCAATAATAAAAGTAGGGGCAAAATTCTTTGGGGAGACGCAAGGCACAAGTTGACATCTATTCCTAAAAGATTTTCTTTTGATCTAATACTGCATGACGCTTTTTCACCTAATAAGAACCCCATGCTTTGGAGTGAGGAATTTCTTTTTCTGCTAGCCCAAAAATTAACTCCTGATGGAAGGTTGATCACCTATTGCAGTGCAGCTGCAATAAGAGCAAGTCTTAGAAGGGCTGGATTAGAATTAGCCTCACAAGTTCCATTAACAAATGAAAAAAGAAAATGGAGTAATGGGACAATTGCCGTATCCAATACAAAAGAACTCACCCAAAAAGCTCAAGAGTCAATTTGGCAACCTTTAAGCCAAAGAGAAGAAGAGCACCTTTTAACAAAAGCGGCGGTTCCATACCGTGATCCAACCGGTACAAATAGTGATAGCGAGATTTTGCTACGTAGAGAAGAGGAACAAAAAAATAGTGATTTGGAAGTTACTAGCAACTGGAAACAAAGATGGGCAAAGGCACAGTAAAGCTCAAACCGGTAAATTTAAGGAAGATGCCAATAGCTCATGCTTGCTGTCGCAATATTGGCGGCCGGGAAAGGTACCCGCATGAAAAGTCAACTGCCAAAAGTCCTGCAATCACTAGCAGGTAAAAGCTTAATAGAACGTGTTTTAGCAAGTGTTAATGGACTAAAGCCAGATCGTGTATTGCTAATTGTTGGTCACCAGGCTGAGTTGATCAAAGAAAAGCTATGCCATATTCCAGAACTAGAGTTCATCAACCAAGTCCCTCAAAAAGGTACAGGACATGCAATACAGCAATTAATTCCAGTTCTAAAAGATTTCGAAGGAGAATTATTAGTATTAAATGGTGACGTACCTCTCTTAAGTAAAACAACGATAGCCAGGTTAATCCATCAACATCGGACATCAAAAGTAGAAGCAACATTCTTATCAGCAACTCTTTCAAGCCCTGAAGGATATGGGAGGGTATTTGCAGATGAACTAGGCAATGTAAGTGAAATAATCGAGGATCGCGATTGCAATCATGAACAAAAAGATAATAAACTTACAAATGCAGGTGTCTATGTTTATAACTGGGAAAAACTAAAACATATTCTCCCGAAGTTAACAAATAAAAATGAACAGAATGAATTATATATCACAGATACTATAAAAATGCTTGATAAATGCATGCACTTGCAGGTAGTCGACCCAGAAGAAGTAAGTGGTATAAATAATCGCCAACAACTTTCTTGTTGCGAAGAAATAATCCAGCAAAAACTAAGAGATTTTTGGATGTTAAATGGGGTTACCTTCATTGATGAAAATAGCTGTACATTAAGTGAGGAATGTGAGTTTGGTAATGACGTTATAATTGAGCCTCAAACACACTTCCGAGGACGCTGTCAGGTAGGTAATAACTGCACAATTGGACCAGGATCTCTTCTCAAAAATTGTGTGCTTGGCAATTTTGTGAAAGTAATGTTTTCAGTAATAAATGATGCAAAAGTAGGAAATAATGTTGAAATTGGTCCTTACTCTCATCTACGACCGAAGGCTTTAATTAATGATGAATGTAAAATAGGAAATTTCGTCGAGGTAAAAAAAAGTTTTATTGGCCAAGGTACTAAAATTAATCATCTCAGTTACATAGGTGACGCAGATCTTGGAAAGAATGTAAATATAGGTGCAGGCACTATCACAGCTAATTATGATGGAAAATATAAACATCTCACAAAAATTGGCAACAACTCCAATACTGGAGCAAATTCTGTTTTAGTTGCACCAATTGTTTTAGGAGCTGATATAACTGTTGGAGCAGGATCAACTCTCACAAAAGACGTGCCAAACGGTTCATTGGCAATTGGACGTGCAAAACAATTCAACAAGGAAGATTGGGAGATCAAAAAAAATACAAATTAATCCTCTAAGAAAAGAGAAATGAGACGTTCCAAGCCAATTGCTCTACTAGCTTTTAGCAAAACAACATCTCCTGGTCTCAACCAAGTTTGTAACTTGTAAAAGGCTTGCTCAGAAGTAGGAACGACTTCTACAAGTGGGATAGTTCCAGAAGCCTCCCTCATTACTTTTTCTTCTAAACCTCGTGAAACTATTACCAATCCATCGATAGATTTTTCAGCTGCATATTCGACAATCTGTCGATGAAATGAATCACTTTGATCTCCTAATTCAAGCATAGTACCTAATACTGCAAAGTGCCTACCAGGCTTACTAACTAAAAGGTTTAAGGCTGCCTTTACAGATTCTGGGGACGAATTATAAGTCTCATCAATAAGAGTAATCTGACCTGCTCTTAAAATCGTATGCCTTCCAGCTGGGATCTTTGTATTCAATTGTTTTAGAGATTCATTAGATACACCAAGCTCCCTTGCTACTGCTATTGCCAAAAGAAAATTCAGAGCATTGTGTCTACCTTCAACTGGAAGCTTATAAACTTCTCCTTCTAAAAGCAGCTCACTATTATCTCCTGAAATTTCACCAATAAGGTCCGCTTTTGGAAGATTAGGTAATATGTTTTCATTAGAAATAAATTGACTAGAACCATTATCAAAAATTCCAACCCTGATTACTCTTCCATTCCAAACTTTTATAAGTTCTTCTTCCAATAATCTATAACCTTCAGGAATAACAACTACGCCCGATGAGCTTAGAAAAGATGTAACTTCACATTTTGCTTTTGCAATATTCCTAAGACTTCCTAAGAGTTCTAAGTGGGCACTACCAACATTTGTAATGATAGCTATATTAGGTTCAGTACACTTAGAAAGACGTTTAATTTCTCCTAACCCCCTCATCCCCATCTCAACAATAATTGCTTGATGAGATGCATCTGCCGCCAATACTGTAAGAGGTACTCCTATATCATTATTATTATTTTCTGTAGTTGCTACCACCTTGCCTAGAGATTCAAGCGAACTTTTAACTAACTCTCTGGTTGTGGTTTTTCCAACTGAACCTGTAACCGCTATCAAGGGAATATTTAGATTTTTCCTGTGTAATAAGCAAAGTTGTTGATAAGCCTGCAATGTATTTGGCACTTTCCAGTAAACAAATCCTTCTGGAACTTGAATAGATGAGGTTGCTGAAATGACAGCTCCTTGAGCCCCACCTTCAAAGGCTTCTAAAAGGAAATTATGACCATCAAAAGATTTACCTTGTAAAGCAATAAAGAAATCTCCTTTTCTAATCTGTCTACTGTCAGTACAGATTGTTCCCAAAGTTGTATTGAGATTTTGTGGGGTTAAACATATAGCTTCTCCCCATATTTGCTTTAGATCTCCAAAGGTCAATAACATCAATACTAGACCTGTTCAAACAAAATAATTTCTTTTCCTATCCTAGAGTTTCGTGCCAAAAGGTGACCCATCTCATCATATAGCTGTAAATTCTCATAGCCTTTTATATAAACAACATCTAATAGATGTTCTGCCAATGAATTCTTCTCCGTGATGGTTAAATCTTGCCATTTTGGCCCTAGTTGTATCAAAATAGAATTCTTTAGAGATTCGATCTTAGAACCAACAAATAAGTCATCTGGATAATTAGAGAAAAAAGAATCTTCTTTCAAAATAGAGGATAAAACCACATCCATTTTCCATGCAGACAAATAACTTCCTTCTTTATTAATAAAAGGATAGTTAGTATTTTGGTGGTAATTATTCTGACTATCCTGCTTCAAAGGATGAGATATACTAGATTCTATTAATTGATCATCTATCTTCTCGAGAGTTGTACTATGTAAATGATATTTGAATGAAGTAAGTAAAGTTATTATAAGTGCCAACGCAAGCAATAAAGGTAATAAAATCATATTAATATATTTAGGCAAAAAGGGAATTGATAGCAAATCTCCTTCTTGATTAATTCTTATCAACTGTCTAACTCTTAGATATATATCAAAACCAATTGACTTTATATCGGTCTTCAAGGTTTTCCAAGGACTAATATAGGGAGCAGGCAAAGCTGATACATCCGAACTCTTATCCTTTTTATTATGCATAATCAATTGGAATTAAATTTCATAAAAAATTACTATTATCCTTGATTTTAATATTTTAGAGCCCCTAATGAATTTCATCTAACTAAATACTAATTCAAGCTTTGTTCTTTGCTTTCGAATCAGTTTTTAATGAGGGATCAGCACCTTGACCAACAGATAGCTTCTGCACTACATCTAAATCTGGAGAAGGTTCCTTTATTCCGCGCACTTCTTTATACATAAGATCATATTTAATAGCAGAACTATCCCAACTATAGTTCTGATTCATAGCCCTTAATTGTAATTTACGCCAACTGTCACGATGACGGAAAGCCTCCCAGGATCTTACCAAAGCTGTGTAGAAATCTATAGGTTCAAACCTATCAAAACAAAACCCTGTTCCACTTTCATTAGTTGGGTCATGGGGTAAAACAGTATCAACAAGACCTCCTACTTTTCTTACAATAGGTACAGATCCATAGCGCATAGCTAATAGCTGGCTAATTCCACAAGGTTCAAATCTGCTTGGCATCAAGAAAGCATCTGTACCCGCATATATCAAATGGGCAAGATCATCATCATAAGTTAGAAATACAGAAAATCGACCTGGATTCTCAATAGCAAGCTGCCAAAGAGCAGACTCCAAGTTTCTGTCACCAGATCCAAGAACAACTATCTGAGAGTCTGTATAAGAAAGTAATCGTTTAGCTACTTGGAGGAGCAAATCAACTCCTTTCTGATCAACTAGTCTACTGACCATTCCTAGTAAATATTTGTCAGGGTCTTCTTCCAACCCCATACGATTTTGTAGAACTTTCTTATTAAGGTCACGAGCAGAAAGGTCATCTACACTAAAGTTAGAAGGAAGTGTCTTATCTGAAGCAGGGTCCCAATATTCAAGGTCAATACCATTTAAAATTCCACGCAATTTCCCAGAAATATAATTAAGAAGGCCTTCCAAATTTTCTCCATATTCACTGGTACATATTTCTCTTGCATAAGTTGGGGAGACTGCATTAACCCTGTCTGAGTACAACATCGCGGCTGCCATTGTATGGTCGCCAGTCATATACCAAGGGCACCAAGTCATTCGGTCAAGTTTCCAACGCCAAGGCCCCTGATATTTCAGATTGTGGATTGTAAAAACAGTACTTATCTCAGGATCCTGATGCATCCACACAGGAATCATTCCTGTATGCCAATCATGACAATGGAGAACTTCAGGTTTCCATTTATTCCAAGCAAATTCTGCTGCTGCACTTGCAAAAAATGTAAATCTCCAATCCTCATCATCACCTCCATAAATCTTCTCAGTATCAAAAGCAGGATGTCCCACTAAATACAAAGGCAGTTCATTTGTTGGATGTCTTGTTTCATAAACAGAAAAATCGGAACCCATAGTATTAGCAATGAAAATTGGTTCATCAGGTACATCAAGCACGCTCCAAAGCTTGCTATATCCAGGAATAATTAAACGAACATCATGCCCCAGCTTCGACAAAGCTGGAGGCAATGATCCCACTACATCCCCCATTCCACCAACCTTGATCATCGGCGCGCATTCAGCAGCAGCAAATAAAACGCGCATTTCAATTCATTTAATAGCCGAGTGACTCTAAGAGTACGAAGGCCAATATCTTCATGGAAGCCATTCTGACCCAGAAAAGTCAGGCCTCCTTTTCTCTAAGAATGCATTTCTACCTTCCTGAGCTTCTTCCGTTCGATAAAAAAGATGAGTGGTATGTCCTGCCAATTCCTGCAGACCCATCAAACCATCTGTTTCAGCATTAAAAGCTGCTTTCAAACATCGAATTGCAGTAGGACTGTGCTGAAGAATTTCCTTTGCCCATTGAACTCCCTCTGATTCAAGTTCATCAAGAGGAACAATTGCATTTACCAACCCAAAATTCAAGGCTTCTTCAGGTCCGTATTGTCTACAAAGAAACCATATTTCTCTTGCCTTGCGTTGTCCTACAACTCTTGCCAAATATCCTGACCCAAAGCCTGCATCAAAACTGCCAACTTTCGGTCCAGTTTGTCCAAAAACAGCATTTTCAGCTGCCAAGCTAAGGTCACACAACAAGTGTAAAACCTGACCACCACCAATTGCGTAGCCAGCTACAAGAGCAATTACAACTTTTGGAAGACTACGAATAATCCTTTGTAGGTCAAGCACATTTAAACGTGGCAAACCGTCTTCATCTATATAACCTCCCTCTCCTCTAACACTTTGGTCTCCTCCAGAGCAAAAAGCATAACCTCCATCTGCGGAAGGACCGACTCCTGTAAAAAGGACAACACCAATATCTTTTTCATCTCGAATTCTTGTAAATGCATCACATAATTCCACAACAGTACGAGGTCTAAATGCATTGCGCTTTTCTGGGCGATTGATTGCAACCCTTGCAATGCCAAGTGTGGTTTTATCAAGCAAAATATCTTGATAATCCCCCCAAGGTTCCCACTCAGCATTAGCTTCTCCTGGTAAAACTCTTCTCGAAGAGTTAGATAGGCAGTCAGAGTCTTTAGCCATTGATTTCATTCAGCTGTGAATTTTTTTGATAATCAAACTGAAGATGCTTAGAAAAAAGCATACGAATCTCTCTCCTCATATCAGCATCTAAAACAGGATTCGTACAAACACGAAGCAATACTGGGCCGGACATGGAAAGGCTCCAATCAAGTGCTAGTTGTAAATCCTCTAAACATGAAACTTGTCGATAAGGGATACCATGAGATTTGGCTAATGAAAGAATATCTATTGTCTGAGGCATTGCAAATAGCCTTTGAAAAGAATCATTTGATTCTGTCTCTAAATTAATTTGTTTGAAGATTCCACCACCGCCATTATCAATAACCAACACAACCAATGGAGGTTTTTGGGATTGGGAGAATAACCAGCCATTGCTGTCATGAAGCAATGCTAGATCTCCTGTGATCAAAATAGTAGGGCCAAGAGCCATTGATAAACCCATACCTAAAGATAAGGTCCCATCTATTCCAGACGCCCCTCTGAACCCAAAACAACGTCTCTGAAGAGATTCCTTACCTCCATAAGAAAGCCAGTCTCTAACCGGACTGCTTGCTGCAAGCATGACTGGAATGCCAGAAGGTAACAAATTTGGCAACCAATGTGCGAGTACAGGCTCACTAATCACTCCATGCAAAACTAATTTTTTATCCAACCAATCTTTTGCGATTTGATCTTTTTGGAGACACAAATTCAAAAGTCTTGTTGATTCTGTCTTATCAATATTTAAAGAAAGCAAAAATTGAGCCTCTAACTTTTCCAACCAACTCACAAATCCTCCGCTCCATTGGGAGGACAGTCCTAAAGGGTCAAGGTTCCGATAATCACCTTCTGTAATTAGAACTTGTACTTTACCTATAGAAAGCAACCAATCTTCAAGGTTCCTACTAGAAGGCATAGGGCCTAATCTCAAAACTTGCATATCTTTTTTTGGAATTGATAAACCAGAACAAAGAAGTAAATCCCAATTACTAATTAGACCAGGTTGATCAAAAGAAACTCCAGAAAGGGGGTCTGCAAAAACTGGCCAGCCGCAAATTGATTGCCACTTGCGAAGTGCTACCTGAAAAGCGGCCAAATTTTCACTTTTACCTCTCCAAGGACCTACCACAACAACACCTGGACTAGAAGGATCTAATGAAGGCAAGGAAAATAATGAGTCTTTGCAGGGTAAATCATGAAAATTAGGAATATTTCCCTTTTTAAACTTAAAAGATCCTTTTAAAGAGAGCTTGAAAACTTCTTTTTGCTCAATTAAAGAGGCATGTAATGGTTCTTCTATTGGAAGGTTAAGGTGAACTGGACCAGGGAAACAATGTGCTTTCTGCCAACATTTACTCACTAAGGCATATATCTCATCGGCAGGAAGGTGATGTATACCAGCATTAGGTCCTTGTTCAAAAGATCTACAAGCAGGGCGAAGAAACTCTTCCTGGTTGACAGTCTGATTAGATCCACAATTCTTCAACCTTATAGGTCTGTCTGCAGTAAGAAATAAAATAGGTTGAGTGGATCTATCAGCCTCAATCGCTGCTGGCAAAAGATTAGCAACCGCGCTTCCTGAAGTAGTTATCACCACAACAGCCTTACCATTAGCAGTACTTATTCCTAAGGCCAAGAAGGCAGCCGAACGTTCATCAATGCAACTAACGAGTTTCAAGAGGCCTCTATTAGCCAGTTCGCCCGCAGCGAGGGCTAACGGACCCGAGCGGCTTCCTGGGCATAGCACGATATGTTCCAGCCCCATTGCATGAAAAGCCACCAAGAGCTCTTGACAAGCAATTAAATTTTTGCGTGCTATTGACAGTGCTTGAAGATGAACTTGTCTAATCCTCGGACAAAATGGGCCGATATAACAGATCTAAATAAAAGGTTTCTATGAATTCCTCCCAAAAGAAACAAAAGTCGGAGAATAAAAACGGATGGTTCTCCTTTCTCATCTGGCTAACACTTGCCTTATTACTGAGGTGGCAAGTAATTGAGCCCAGATGGATTCCATCAGGGTCCATGCTTCCAACTTTGGAAGTTAAAGACAGAATTTTGGTAGAGAAAGTGAGTCCAAAGATAAATTTTCTTCGAAAAAGACAACTTTCGATTGAAAGCGTTGTCGTTTTTCACCCACCAAAACAGTTAATAAATGCAGGATATGACAAAAATTCAGCATTAATAAAACGTATCGTGGGACTCCCAGGAGACAAAATCGAAGTTCATAAAGGCCAATTAATTCGCAACGATAAAGAAATTAATGAATCATGGCGAGTACTTCCAATCAATTATGAAATGGATGCTGTGATAATCCCAAATCACTCTCTATGGGTATTAGGGGACAATAGAAATAACAGCCTTGACTCTCATCTCTGGGGATTACTGCCTGAAGGAAATGTAATTGGAACTGCTATCTGGAGATACTGGCCAATAAATAAATTTGGACCTATTCGGTTCCCCACCCCTCAAAAAATTAGAACTTGAGACCTTACTGCGATAAGGTCTTACACATGATGGAAAGCACACTGGGATGTTTAACCAGGAGTTTCTAGCCACAGATAACAATGATGGTCAGGACGGCAATGCACTGATCCAATATCTGCAGGAGCAATCACCAGATGTTCTGCAGCGTGTTGCCAAATCAGCTAGTCCAGACATCCAAGATATTATTCGCCACAATGTTCAAGGCCTTTTAGGAATGCTTCCTGGCGAGCAATTCGAAGTTAAGGTCACTTCAACAAGAGATAACTTTGCCAGTCTTCTAGCTTCAGCAATGATGACTGGGTATTTCCTACGTCAAATGGAACAAAGGAAGGAACTTGAAGAATCACTTTTCTCCGATGAAGAGATGGCTATTAACCCAGAAGATCTCAATCTTTAAAAGGAGCTAACGGATCGGAAGGCACAACACCATTTTCAAGAAGAGTTCTATCTAAAGTATCTAAGAAACGCCAATTACCTTTATCAATTGCCCATGGATTTTTAGAGATATTTTCTCTTAATAATTTGATTGACCTAAAGGTAAACGGTATTGGAGCTGAGTAGTGTGCTGGAATTAACCATCTTATTCTTCTTAAAGTGCTTAGCTGATCTAGCCATTTAAGATATGCATCTTTAGCTCTTGGAAAAACAAGCCTCTCTAAAACTGGAGGTATCTGTATTTTGGGATCTTGATAACCGATTAAATCTTTTGCTGACTTATCCCAGCCCTCCTTCCACTCAAAAGGGAAAACACCAAAATGAGATTTCGGATTGCGTAATCCAGGCTTAAAAGCAACTTTTAAAATATTCATTATTGATGGAATAGAAAGTTTTTCAGGTCTTAGAAAAGAAGCAAACAAAACTAATCTTAACCATCCCTTTCTTCTTGCTTCAAGTGAATCTATTAATGGTTCATCGCCCTTTTCTCGAGAATGAAATAAAAGAGGCGAAGGATCAAAATTAAATATTGCTGGGGGCTCATTGTTTATAGCAATCAAAGCATCTGTAACCAACAAAGAATTCGATTGCTTATGAAAGCATGAGATTTCCTGAAATCTTCCCAGACCAAGATCTAAAGGCCCTAAAGAAAACCAACTACATGTATCTTCATGGGGGACTCCATCTTCCAGCAAAACCTTCGTCCGCCTTCTTGGAATACCAACCAAATCTAAAGGAATATTCAAAGGAAAACTCCATTGACCAGGACAAATCCATAATTCCGCTTCAGGGAAAGCACGCGCCATAGCAGGCAAAAATATTTTGTGTTCCAAACCAGAAGCTGTTGGCAAGACGATTGTTTGGACAGGGCCATGTTCTTTTTCAAGTTTATTCAAGCTCCTAAGAAGTTCTTCTGTAGGAGGAAGGGGGTTAACCAGCATCAATCCGCCTGGAACCTTTACAACAGTCAATCTCACTGGAACAGCAACGTAATAAAGGCCTTGTAATTGCTCAAAACCCCAAATTTGATTTGGGATCAATTCATTAAAAAGAGTATTTCTACGACCATAGGGATAAAGAGGCAAAAGGGGCCACCATGCCCAATTCTTAGGAGAAGAACCATCCCTTCTCTGGAGTAATTCGTATTGTTTAATCACACCTACAAATGAGTAGCAGTTTGAGACTTCAGGATGCCATATCGAGGAGCAAATAAGAAAGCTAGAAGAAAGATAAGAGTTTGAACAAGAACTATTGATCCCCCTGTCTCAATATCTGACCAATAACTTATATATACTCCAATAATACTAGAAATAGCACTACTAATAATTGCCAAGTAAGTCATTCGATCAAACCTATCTGTAAGTAGATATGCTGTAGCTCCAGGTGTAATTAACATTGCGACCACTAAAATAATCCCAACAGTTTGAAGCCCAGCGACTGCTGCTAGCGATAATACAGACAAGAGTAAATAATGAAGAATTCCAGTATTGATTCCTATAGATCTAGCATGTGTCGCGTCAAAGCAATACAGCATCAGGTCCCTACGAAATAGGAGCAGCACAGCAACAACTACGGCAGATATTATAAGAGTTTGTGTGACATCAGAAGAGGATATTCCTAGTGGGCTTCCAAAAAGTATGTGCATCAAATCAATATTACTTTTTATCTTAGAAACTAATACCAATCCAAGTGCAAAAAAACCAGTAAAAACAAGACCTATAACTGTATCTTCCTTAATTCTTGATTTCTGCTTTACGAAGCCAATCAGTGCTACTGAGCCAACACCAAAAACAAAAGCCCCTATAGAAAAAGGCAAGCCAAGAGCATAAGCAACAACAACACCTGGCATTACTGCATGTGAAACCGCATCTCCCATCAAAGCCCATCCCTTAAGGGTCATATAACAAGACAGAAGGCCACAAACTCCTCCAACCAATGCACTTACCATTAATGCTCTACGCATAAACTCGTGACTAAGCGGTTCAACTAACAATGAAAAGGGAGTTATTGCCCCGAAAAGTTCATTCATTCAAAAAACCTTCAGAGGGTGTAGGCCCAGAAAGAACATTAGGAGGCATTCCACCAAATGTTTTAGAAAGGTTCTCATCAGTGAAAATCTCTGATGTTTCTCCATATGCCAAAACAGTTTTATTAATTAGAACAACAAGATCACAGAAATCTCTTACATGACTTAGATCATGAGTTGAGATAAGGATTGTTCTACCTTCCTTTCGGAACTGGAAGAACAACTGCGACATTAGTTTTTCAGTACGAACATCCACACCTGAAAAAGGTTCATCCAAAAGAAGTACAGACGCTCTCTGGGCAATCGCTCTAGCAAGAAAAGCTCTCTTCCTTTGCCCTCCAGAAAGTGCTCCTATAGGCCTTTTACGCAATTCAAGGAGATCAACCCTTTCAAGCGCATGCCAAACAGCCTTTCTATCGGATTCCCTTGGAATACGAAGGAAATTCATAGACCCATATCTGCCCATCATCACGACATCCCAAACACTTACAGGAAAAGAGCAATCTATCCCTTCATTTTGAGGCACATAAGCAACAGACTGGTCTCTCTGCGCCTTAGGCACGGCAGAACCATTAATCCGAATAGTCCCTCTAGATGGACGGACAAAACCCATCAAGGCCTTAAAAAACGTTGACTTCCCTGCGCCATTCATACCTACAAGGCCACATATAGAACCAGCTTTTAACTGAAGGCTGGCGTCATACAGGGCCACAGTTCCGTTGTAATCAACACATACCTCATGAGCTTCGATTCCTAGGACAGGCATATGAAGCTGAGCGTTCAAAGAATTCATAATTGCTGAGAAAACTCTTTGGCAAGTCCTTTTTGAATTAAGTGAACATTATGTCTTTGAAGATCTAACAAGGTTGATGCAGGTCCACCTTCCTTCGAAAGCGAGTCAACATAAAAAATACCTCCAAAGACTGCTCCAGTCGCTCTAGCTACTTCCTGTTGAGCTTTTGAACTCACAGTGCTCTCGCAAAAGATTGTTGGAATCTGTCTTTCCTTGATTACTTTCATTAAATTGAGCATACGTCTTGGCGTGACCTGGCTTTCGGCATTCACTGGCCAAAGATATGCCTCATCCATGCCATAGTCTTTAGCCAAGTATGTAAAAGCACCTTCGCAACTAACAAGAACTCTTCTTTCTTTCGGTATCAATGACAACGTTTCTCGTAGTTCCATATCAAGTTTCTTTAGCTTTGCCTTATACCTCTCTCCATTTTGTATAAAAAACTGCTTACCTAATGGGTCAAGAAGAATAAAAGCAGAAACTAGATTATCAACATAATGCATAGCCCTTAAAGGTGACATCCAAGCATGAGGATTCGGCTTACCTGAATAAACATCTCCTTCAATCAACAAAGGATCAATTCCGTCACTCAAAACAATAGTGGGAATATCACCTGCAGCTGCTGTAAATTTTTTAGCCCAAAGCTCTAAACCTAAACCATTCTCGACTAATAAGTCAGCATTAGATGCTTTAACTAAATCGCTAGGTGTAGGCTGATAACCATGGATTTCAGCACCATGTTTAGTTATTGACTTAACTAATAATCTATTTCCTGCAACATTACTTGCCATGTCAGCCAATATAGTAAACGTTGTCAAAACTATTGGCTTGCCATGATCAACATTTTTGTTCTGATTAATACCTTTAGGAAGACCACAAGAAGACAAAAGAAGTAAAAAACAAAAAGCAACAGGAAGTCTTTTGAAACGGAATACTGATTGTATTATTTTCTGCATAAATAATTAACATTCAAGGTGTCTTAGTAGAACTAATTATAGACATATGAGTGCCTCTATTGATGGAAACATTTGAGTTTTTTTTGTAGAGTGCTTTGGAAATTAACCTGAATTATTTTTTTAAAGAGTTTCAAGGGATTCATTACTATTCTAAAAAAAAGAGAAAAGGGCAGATGAATAGAGATTTAGACATTAATACTTAGGTCGCCTCTAAATAAGTTGTTTCAATAGATGGATTGTTATTTCGATCATTTATCCATGTCCCTGCTTGCTTTAAAAAAGATGTCCAATCAAGTCGTTCTTGTCTTGCTGCATTTGCTATAAGCTTTGGAGCTTGTTTTTTCAATGCTTCTAAATCTGGTTCAGAGACTCCATTATTCAAAGCCATCCAATCAGCCATCGAACGTCCTACAACTCTAGTTAGATAAGCCGCACTAAGAGCCTGCATTGTTCCTGCAGCTAACCAGCTACTTCCATGTAATTTGGCCACACCAAGTAATGCATGTCCACTCCACTCAACTACACCCTGAGCTACTGCTGCTCCAGCCAATTGCCTAGCTATTAACTGGAGTGATTCTGCTCCCCAAGAACACGACCATATTTGAGCCATTTCTTGTATCATTAACCCATTTGCAACAGAAATTGCCAACAAATCAGTAGTAGGAACAGGAGATGCAAATACTGCGCCAGCTACTACCCATTGAGTTCTCTGTTGAATATTTCTGAATTTTGCTCTGCGCAAACTTTCAAGATCGGCTTGCCAAGAACTATGTAATTTAGCGAGCACTCTTTGTCGTGTTAAATCAATATTCTTCTGAGGGTATTTTAGAACTCTTCGAACAGGCGTTAAAAGCTTAGTTAGATCTTTTTCAGTATTGTTCCAACGAAGAATTCGGTCTGTCCATCGATGTGGCAATTGAGATTGAAGTGCCTTTAATTGTTCGGGCCAATCTAATGAAGAATTATCATCTACCATCAGCCATGAAGGTTGATCATTTGGCACCTTTTCAAGCCATAAAAGATCTGAGGCCATTAATGGCAAAGGCAAAACATAAACGAGTAAATCTTGCTCAAAAAGAGTCTTTGGCCAAATCCAGGCATTGTCTTTGAGAGGAAGAGAAGAAGACCACGAAAGATTTAAAGGATTCGGACCACAGATGGCAGATTCAACGGAGCATCTATCTGGAAGATGAACTCCCTTAGAACTAACAAAAGCAATATTTTGAGGGCCAGAACGATTAATAATTTCATTAAGAATATTTAATCTCTGATTATTCTTTCCAATTGAATTTTCTTCTCCATCCAACGATTTAAATTCTTCCAACACTTTCTGGCAACGTGTCACCCATCCTTGAACAGTAGTCGGGGCCTCAAAATGGCCTCCTAAAGGTTTAGAAAGCCAGAAAATTCCAGCGCCAAGTACTAAAACACCAAGTCCTCCTCCAGGGACATGTATGAGGTCTGTAAAGAACCACTGACCAAGGGCTAAGGAACCTAAGAGGATTGCACCTTTGGTTAATGGTCCTGCAATAAAAGATGACGAGCTTGATTGAAGGTAGGGGATTTTCACGAAACCAACGAAAAGCCATATTTTTATTTTTAGCCAAATTAGAAAGACAGGGCAATAATTGAAGATTGTAAAGAGGCTTATCTAAAGGGTTTTCAAAGAAAAACACACACAAACAGTTACCGTTTTTTTTGTACAAAAAGATTTAAACAAATTCATGAGATGTGAATCTGCTGAAGGAGTGAAGAAAATCATCGGCAGGAGGACGAAGATGAGTCACACTTAGCCTGACAACAGGTAGAAGGACATGGGTGATTCCTACAGCGACCCTCATCAAAAGAACAGAAGCTATGAGGGCAATCGAGATGATTCTCGCGCTGGTTTCAGAGGAGGAAGGGGTCCAGGTAGCAGATCTCAGGGAGGAAGAGAAGGTGGAGGCTTTCGAATCCGACTTAGTGACAATGAAATGCGTGCCGCTCGCGCACTCCAAGAAGCCTTTAACCTTCGTTCAACAGTTGCAGTTCTTGGATTTGCCATTCGAACTCTTGCCCAGATGCTTGAGGAAGGAAAGCTTGATGAGCTAGTAACACAAACACGTTCTCAAATGTCCAATGCGGGAAATAGAAGGGAAGATGGAAGACAAGGTTCACGAAGACGCTTTGACGGAGAAGAACAAAACTTCAATAGAGGAGTTCCTAAGCCCAACCCTTTTGCGAGACCAGAAAAGCCTCAACCAGCTGTTCAAGATAACGGTCATGAAGAAGACAGCTCTCAACAAATAGCAGACGAGGGAACGGTCTCTGATGAGGTTGAAAAGACATCATCAATAGAACAAGCCTCAGAAAGTGACAAAAAAGAAGCAGGGTTAAATGATTCCTCAGAGGAAGAGGCTCAAACAAATCAAGAGAGCATTCAATAAGTGGGCCGCAAGCGTGTTCTTTCTGGTGTTCAACCAACAGGAGCCTTACATCTTGGCAACTGGCTCGGTGCAATTCGAAACTGGGTAAAGCTGCAAGAAGATCATGAAACCTTTGTATGTGTAGTAGACCTACACGCAATAACAGTGCCCCATGATCCAAGTTTACTGGCAGAAAATACACTTAAAACTGCTGCTTTATATATAGCTTGTGGAATGAATCCACAACAATGTTCAATATTTATTCAAAGTCAAATAGCTGCACATAGTGAACTTTGTTGGTTACTTAACTGTGTCACGCCACTTAATTGGATGGAGCGGATGATCCAATTTAAAGAGAAATCGGTAAAACAAGGTGACAATGTTTCTATCGGTCTGCTGGACTATCCAGTCTTGATGGCTGCGGATATTCTTCTTTATGATGCTGATCTAGTACCAGTTGGGGAAGATCAAAAACAGCATCTAGAATTAGCTAGAGACATTGCTCAACAAAGAATAAATTCTCGCTTTGGTTCTGAATCAATCCCAATTTTAAAAGTTCCAACCCCACTAATAATCAAAGAAGGCGCAAAGGTTATGAGTCTCACAGAAGGTAATAACAAGATGAGTAAAAGTGACCCAAATGAGAACAGTAGAATTACATTACTAGATCCACCAGACTTAATTAAAAAGAAAATAAAGCGTGCAAAAACAGACCAACATTTTGGCCTGGAATTTGACAATCCTAACAGACCTGAAGCTGACAATCTACTAAGTCTTTATGCCATCTTGAGTGGAATGGGAAGAGAGAATGTAGCAAGAGAATGCTCACAGATGGGTTGGGGGACCTTTAAACCATTATTAACAGAAGCAACTATATCTGCTTTAGAACCAATTCAAAACAAATACAAAGAACTCATGAAAGATCGGACTGAGCTCCATTACATTCTCGACAATGGAAAGAATCAAGCAGAAGAAGTCGCGAATTCAACTCTAAAACGTTTGCAATTAGCACTTGGACTACTTAGGAAGAACCAAAACTAATCCTTTTATACCTAATAGATACGATGATCTCTTTCTGTATAATTAGCAAGAAGATAAATTTTCTACACAAGGACATAGAGGCAGCTAGACTATGCCAGTAATTACACTTCCAGATGGAAAAAAAATAGACTTCGGAAAGCCTGTTACTGTTATACAAGTAGCGGAAAAGATTGGCCCTGGATTAGCTAAAGCAGCCTTAGCTGGGAGAGTAAATGGTGTATTAGTAGATACATGTATACCAATCAAATCAGATTCAAATGTTAGTATTATAACTTCAAAAGATGTAGAAGGAGTTGAAATTATTAGGCATTCATTTGCCCATTTAATAGGCCATGCAGTTAAGCAACTATATCCAAAGGCAAAGATGGCAATCGGCCCAGTAATTGATGATGGATTTTATTATGATATTGCCTACGATAAAACTTTTACTCCAGAGGATCTTGAAAAGATAGAGCTCAGAATGCAGGAACTTATCAAGCGAGATTATGATGTAATTGTTGAGATCGTAACTACTGAAGAAGCACGTAAAACCTTTACAGAGCGAAATGAACCATACAAATTGAAAATCGTGGACGAAATACCTAAAGGAGAAGAAATAAAGTTATATAAGCACGAAGAATATACAGACATGTGCAGAGGTCCACATGTTCCTAATACGAAACACTTAAGATCATTTAAGCTAATGAAGGTTTCTGGTGCCTATTGGAGAGGAGATTCTAATAATGAAATGTTACAGCGTATATACGGAACAGCATGGTCTAACCCTAAAGATCTTAAATCCTATTTAAAAAGACTTGAAGAGGCAGACAAAAGAGATCACAGGAAAATTGCAAAGCAGCTATCTCTTTACCACACACAAGAAGAAGCTCCTGGAATGATATTTTGGCATGCAAAAGGATGGGCTATTTATCAAGTATTAGAAGGATATATTCGAGAAGTACTAAGAGCAAATGGTTACCTTGAGATAAAAACCCCTCAGGCTGTAGATCGTTCACTTTGGGAAAAATCAGGACATTGGGATAAGTTTAAAGATGATATGTTTACTACAACTTCAGAAAATAGAGAATATGCTATTAAGCCTATGAATTGTCCTTGTCATGTACAAGTTTTCAATCAAGGCCTAAAGAGTTATAAAGATCTACCTATTAGATTAGCTGAATTTGGATCCTGTCATAGAAATGAACCTTCAGGAGCCTTACATGGATTAATGAGAGTCCGAAATTTTGTACAAGATGATGCACATATATTCTGCAAAGAATCACAAATTCAATCTGAAGTTTCAAATTTTATTGATTTAGTCTTTGAAGTTTATAAAGCATTTGGATTTGAGTCTATATTAATTAAACTATCAACAAGGCCAGAAAAGCGAGTAGGGTCTGACCAGATCTGGGATAAATCTGAGGCAGCATTAACCGATGCCTTACACGCTAAAAATTTAGACTGGGAAATACTTCCAGGAGAAGGTGCTTTCTATGGTCCAAAGATAGAATTTTCCCTTAAAGATTGTCTAGGAAGAATTTGGCAATGTGGCACTATCCAAGTAGATTTTTCAATGCCTGAAAGACTTGAAGCTACCTACATAGATGAAAACAGTCAACGAACAACACCTGTTATGCTTCATCGGGCTATTTTGGGCTCTTTCGAGCGTTTCATTGGAATATTAATAGAGAATTATGAAGGTAAGTTTCCCTCATGGCTTGCTCCAGTTCAAGTAATAGTTATGGGCATAACAGATAGAAGTACAGATACCTGCAGATATGTAATAGATCAACTCTTAGAAAAGGGCTTCAGAGCTGAGGTTGACCTAAGAAATGAAAAGATTGGCTTTAAGATAAGAGAACATACTCTTCAAAGAGTTCCTTTTCTTATAATCATTGGAGACAAGGAGATTAAAGAACAAACAATATCAGTGAGGACCCGAGAAGGTAAAGATCTTGGCAATATGGATCTAGAAAGCTTCATCTCTATATTAAAAGAATCAATTTTACTAAAAGGAACAAAGTCAATCAAAAACAGTCCCAAGGAATGAACTTTATTGCTGGTGATATTGGTGGCACGAAGATACTATTGGGAATCTTCACATGGGAGAACAAAATAATTAAGCTTTATCAGAAAAAATACTTATCATCAGATTGGAATGCATTTAGACCAATACTTTTAGATTTTATTACGAGCCTCCCAAATGGAATCCAACCGCCTACATATGGCTGTTTTGCTTTGGCAGGTCCAGTCTCTAATGGTTCATGCGAACTAACTAATCTAGGGTGGAAACTAAATCAGGACGAAATACAAAAATCAATAAATCTATCTTCGCTCGAACTAATAAATGATGTTGGTGTTCTTATTTATGGAATCCCTTTCCTAAATAGTCGTCAATTTGTACAAGTACAAGTAGGAAAAGAAAAGAGTCAAAGGAAAAGAACAATTGCTGTTCTAGCTGCTGGAACTGGCTTAGGTATAGCCAAAGGTATTATCACTAAAAAAAAGATTTTAGCCTTTCCAAGTGAAGGCGGACACAGTGAGTTTTCTCCTCGTACAAAAACAGAATGGGAACTTTCTGAATGGCTGAAAGCCGACCTAAAATTAGAACGTTTATCTATTGAGAGAGTTGTTAGTGGAAATGGTTTAGGTCATATTGCACGTTGGCGATTAAAGCAAACAGATGCAATTTCACACCCACTAAAAAACATTTCAGAGGCATGGAGATTAAACAAAGAACTAGATCTCCCTTCTTTAGCAAGTAAAGCTGCAAAAAATGGAGACAAAATGATGAAAGAAGTTCTAAGCCTTTGGTTGAGTGCGTATGGATCCGTCGCAGGGGACCTTGCCTTGCAAGAACTTTGTGAAAGTGGCCTTTGGATTGGTGGAGGAGCTACTACCAAGCAACTTGATGGAATACGGTCTACAACCTTTCTAGAATCATTAAAAAGAAAAGGACGTTTTTACAAATATCTAGAAGAAATTCCAGTAATGGCAATTATTGATCCAGAAGCTGGTCTATTTAGTGCAGCCTGTAGAGCTCGCATGCTTGCTGAGTAGGTGAGAAACTTAATGCAATAGAAAAATTGGGATGGCGCAGCCGCGCATTGGACAAAAAGTGATAGTGGACGTTCCATCCACTACAGCCAACCTAGGTCCAGGCTTTGACTGCCTAGGCGCAGCATTGGGATTAAACAATCGATTCACCATAAAAAGAATTGAAGGTGATGGTGAACGTTTTGAACTCATCATGGAAGGAAATGAGGGTAGCCACCTACGTGGAGGGCCAGAGAATTTGGTTTATCGAGCTGCTCAGAGAGTCTGGAAAGCCGCAGGAATTGAACCAGTAGGACTGGAGGCGAGAGTGAGGCTTGCTGTCCCACCAGCGAGAGGGCTGGGGAGCAGTGCTACCGCAATTGTCGCTGGCCTAGTAGGTGCAAATGCCCTTATGGACTCTCCACTTGCAAAAGAAAAGCTTTTAGAACTTGCAATAGATATTGAAGGTCATCCCGACAATGTTGTTCCATCTCTGTTAGGGGGATTATGCATGACAGCCAAAGCGGCCTCAGAGCGTTGGAGAGTAATTCGCTGTGAATGGATGCACTCAGTTAAAGCGGTTGTAGCTATTCCTTCGATACGTTTAAGTACAAGTGAGGCTAGAAGAGTTATGCCTAAGACAATTCCCATAGGGGATGCAATTACAAACCTTGGCGCTCTTACGTTGCTTTTACAAGGACTTAGAACTGGCAACGGAGAGTTAATAGCCGATGGAATGAACGACCGCCTACATGAACCTTACAGATGGAGATTAATTAAGGGTGGGCTTGAAGTAAGAGGAGCAGCAATAGAAGCTGGAGCTTGGGGTTGCGTAATTAGCGGAGCAGGTCCAAGTGTTCTTGCACTTTGCAATGAAGCTGATGGTCCCCAAATAAGTCAAGCCATGATGAAGGCATGGGAAAATTTAGGGGTAGAAAGTAGAGCTCCCATTCTTAGCCTTCAAACGACTGGAAGCCAATGGCGTCCAGGGCTGTCTGAGTAGTTCTACTCAGACCATTAACCTGGGGCTGGTAAGTTCGTACAAATCCACTAAAAAATCATGGACGCCAATATGCCGCTAACGGCGGCGTCCCAGGCATCAATCCCCTGGCTTTCACTAATAGTTCTGCTTCCAGCAGCAGGTTCCTTGGTAATTCCTTTATTACCAGGCGGTGACAAATCTAATTCAAACCTTCCTAGAAACATAGCTCTAGGTTTCCTGTTTGCAGATTTCTTACTGATCATTGGTGTAATAGGAACCATTTTCAATACTCAAGTACCTGGAATCCAATTAGCCGAAAGAGTTAATTGGATTCCTTTAATAGGACTTGAATGGTCACTAGGAATTGATGGTATTTCGGCCCCTCTTTTGGTTCTAAGTGGCTTAATAACCCTACTTTCAGCTGCTGCAAGCTGGAAACTTAAAAGCAAGACCAAGCTATATTTTGCACTATTACTAATACAAGCTTCTGCTCAAGGACTGGTATTTCTATCCCAAGATTTTCTCCTGTTTTTCCTAGCCTGGGAATTGGAACTAGTCCCCGTATATTTGTTAATTGCAATCTGGGGAGGAACTAATCGTCAATATGCAGCCACAAAGTTCATCCTCTATACAGCTCTTGCCTCTTTACTGATACTCATAAGTGGGCTTGCTCTAGCCCTTTCAGCTGGCCAATACACTCTCAACTTAACTGAACTAGCAAGTAGAGCTCCAAAAGGCAGTTTTGGGCTATTTTGTTACCTCGGTTTTTTAGTTGGTTTTGGTGTAAAGCTTCCTATCTTTCCTCTACATACATGGCTTCCTGACGCTCATGGAGAAGCAAATGCGCCCGTTTCAATGCTTTTAGCAGGTGTGCTGTTGAAGATGGGCGGATATGCACTACTACGATTCAACGTACAAATGCTCCCTGAAGCTCATACCCAACTAGCTCCAGCACTTGTAGTAATAGGAATTGTCAATATTATTTATGGCGCTCTTAACGCTTTTGCTCAGGACAATGTGAAACGAAGGATTGCCTGTAGCTCAGTAAGTCATATGGGTTTTGTTTTGTTAGGAATTGGCGCAATAGATGCTCTTGGAATAAGTGGTGCAATGCTTCAAATGATTAGTCATGGATTAATTGCAGCCGCGATGTTTTTCTTCACAGGATCTTTTTATGAACGAACAAATACACTTTCAATCCCAAACATGGGAGGGCTGGCAAAGGTATTACCAATAACCTTTGCTTTCTTTTTAGCAAGTTCATTAGCATCCTTAGCGCTCCCAGGAATGAGCGGCTTTGTAAGCGAAATTACTGTTTTCTTAGGCATTACAAGTCAAGATAATTTTACTTCTATCTTTAGAGCAATCACTATATTTATGGCAGCAATAGGATTAGTTCTAACTCCAATTTACCTCTTATCAATGTGCAGGCGTGTATTCTTTGGTCCAAGGATACCAGCATTAGCAAAGATAGAAGAGATGAGTCCACGAGAGTTAACTATAGGGCTTAGCCTTTTAGTTCCAACATTAGTAATTGGTTTTTGGCCAAGAATAGCTATAGATTTATATGAATCATCAACTAATGCTTTAGCCCAAACACTTCTAACTCATAATCTTATAGCTATAACAAAATTTACAATTTTTAGCTAACATGAATAAAAAATCTAAAAACACAAAAGTAGAACCTTTACTTCAGGGCCAAGGAATACCTAACTATAAAGAAATAACACCTTTAAAAATAAATGAAAATCTTTCTTTACTACTAAAACAACTCAATGAAGATTTCACTCTATTAGAACAAGAGATTAACAAAAGCCTCAATTCTAAACAATCCCTAAATTGGGATGAAGTGATGACGCCTCTACACAAACTGTCAGAGCGGTTGCGTTGGAGTTGGGGCGTTGTATGCCACCTAAACGGAGTGCGCAATACTCCTGAACTACGTGAAGCCTACTCTAAAAAGCAAACAGATGTAATTCGATTTAGCAATAAAATTGGACAAAGTAAAATCATTCACAAAGCCTTATGTTCACTTGAAAAGAATTCAACAAAACTAAGCCTAAATCAAACTCAAAAAAGAATACTTGAAGCAGAGTTGCTTTCTATGAATCAACGTGGTGTTGGATTAGATGGACCTAACCAAGAAGATTTCAATGTCGCAAGTGAGCGTCTAGCTGAACTATCCACAACTTTCAGCAACAATGTTCTTGATGCTACGAAAAAATGGAGTTTACTTTTAACCAAAAAATCTGATGTTGAAGGTCTACCACCTAGAGCACTTGAACTTCTTGCCGCTTCTGCAAAAGAATCAGGTGATTTAAGACAAGACAACAAAAATATTCCAACAGCAAAAGAGGGACCATGGAGGCTTGGCCTAGACATGCCTAGATATATTTCTTTTATGACACATGGAAGGAAAAGAGAAATCAGAGAATGCCTTTATAAAGCTCATGTCAGCAGGGCCAGCGATGGAGATTTAAATAACCAAGTATTGATAGAAGAGATACTTAAACTTCGAACTCAACAAGCAAAACGATTAGGACACAAAAGCTGGGCAGAACTGAGCTTGTGCAACAAAATGGCTGAAAACATAGAAACTGTAGAAAAGCTACTTGAAGAACTACGTTCTGCGGCAATGCCTGCAGCACAAAAAGAACTCGCTGATCTGCAATCATGCGCCGAAAGACATGGCGCCAAAGAAGCATCTAAACTGGCACCATGGGACATAAATTATTGGTCAGAACAACTTAAACAAGAAAAATTTCAACTTAACCAAGAAGAACTCAGACCTTGGTTTCCACTACCTCAAGTACTTCAAGGCCTTTTCGATCTCTGCGAAAGGCTTTTCGGGATAAAAATCGAAAAAGCTGATGGAGATATACCTACTTGGCATGAAGATGTTCGTTTTTTCAAAGTGCTCGATTCAAGTGGATCAGATCTCGCTTATTTCTACCTAGACCCCTACAGCAGACCAAGTAACAAACGTGGTGGAGCATGGATGGATGAATGTCTTGGAAGAAGCAAGTTTCAAGATGGCAAGACTGTTCTACCAATCGCTTATTTAATTTGTAATCAAACACCACCAACAAAAGACAAGCCTAGCCTTATGAGTTTCGAAGAAGTAGAGACGTTGTTCCATGAATTTGGTCATGGACTACAACACATGCTTACGACTGTCGACTATCCACAAGCAGCAGGTATTAATAATGTTGAATGGGATGCAGTAGAGCTGCCCAGTCAATTTATGGAGAATTGGTGTTTAGACCGCAAAACGCTAATGGGAATGGCAAAGCATTGGCAAACCGGCGAATCATTAGGTCAAGAAGAATTCAAGAAGTTGCAACTGAGTCGTACATTTAATTCTGGGCTCGCGACACTTAGACAAGTTCATTTCGCGTTGACAGATCTACGTCTTCATAGTGAATGGGGGGAACAAAATAAAAACACTCCTGATCATCTAAGAAGACAGATTGCTCAAACAACAACCGTGATACCTCCAATCAAAGAAGATCAGTTTCTATGTGCTTTCAGCCACATCTTTGCAGGTGGTTATTCAGCAGGTTACTACTCCTACAAATGGTCAGAAGTACTAAGTGCAGATGCCTATGCAGCTTTTGAAGAAGTAGAAGTTGATAATGAAGAACAAATCAAAGCTATAGGAAAGCGCTTCCGTGACACTGTTCTAAGCCTTGGAGGTAGTAAGTCGCCCCAAGATGTCTTTAAAAAATTCCGAGGAAGATCTCCAAATACAAAAGCATTAATTCGTCATTCAGGACTATCTGTTACTGACTGAATATCGCATGAGATATGATTTTCAAAGACTTGGGATGAGAAATCAAGTCTTTATGAGTAAGTACCGGAACAGAAAAGTTTGCACCAATGGGTAAAGTTGCTTGCCAACCGGGGAAAGTCATCAAGTCCCAACGACAAAAATAACTACTACATTTTACCGCTTGCAATTTATGAACATCTCTACTCAAGTCTCTTAGTAAATCACTACCACGTTTCATATCAGCAACACCTGGAAGCCACCATGAAGGTATACATTCAGCCATAACCGTTCCACGGTGAGGTGTACCTACACTAATAAAACTATTAGTTCGTAGGGCACCGCCTAATTCTTGCAGCCATACTCTACTGACAAGGCCTCCCATTGAGAAGCCAAGCAAGTCAACAACCTTGTCAGCACCAAAACGCTTATTTATCAATTCCTCTAAGAGAAAAGCCAGCTTTTGTAAAGGAATACTTCCACCCTTATGAGGCAGGTGAGGCGTATATACACACAAATTACTTTTTTCTAAATAGCCAAGTAAACGATTAAAAATTCGGGGGTCATCCCATAGCCCATGAACCAAAATAAGATTCCTTTCAAGAGAAGTCATTACTAATTTGGGGAGGAAAGTAGCGACTTCTCTCTACACCCACACTTCCACCAAAACCTGAAATAGGAGCCGAGCATTTTCGAAGAAAAACCTTCATAGGGATTGGACCATAAATGCATTCAAGGCGATCTAAAATTAATTCGCTAAATCGTTCAATGGTTTTGCAATTAAGCTGAAAAGCAATTTGCTGAAGATCTTTTATAGCAAGACTATAATCTGCTGTAGCGGATAGATCATCATTTAAAGCTGCTTTTTTCAAGTCTAGCCAGAGGCTAAAATCCAATAAGAATGATTGTCCATGAAGACGTTCCTGATCTAGGACACCAACATGGGCCCATAAGTTGACATTATTTACATGAATAGCTCCAATAGATTGATAACCACTCATAAAAGTAAGTTCTTATGTGTAAAGCACTTGTCACCTGAGGCGTAATCAGAAGCGATGTGTCCTTCACCCCGCAAAAAATATCTATACGTTACTAACCCTTCCAAACCCACCGGACCTCTTGGAGGAAGAGTCTGAGTACTGATCCCAACTTCAGCTCCAAAACCATATCGAAAACCATCAGCAAAGCGAGTAGAACAGTTGTGATAAACACCTGAACTATCAATAGCACATAGGAACTTTTCCGCCGTTAACTTGTTATTAGTCATAATAGATTCAGTATGACGAGAGCTATAGGTATTTATATGTGATATAGCTTCATCAACGGACTGAACTATCTTAACTGAAAGAATCAAATCAAGATATTCAGTTTCCCAATCTTTTTCACTGGCTCCAAAATCAATTCCAATTGCTTGGCTTTTCTCATCACCTAATAGTTTTACTCCTAGTTTTTGAAATGCCGGGATTGCCTTAGATAAGAACGTCTGAGCAATATCCTGATGTACAAGCAGTGTCTCTATAGCATTACAAGCAGCAGGATATTGCGTCTTGCTATCAATAGCTACGCGTAGTGCCATTAACAAATCCGCATCTGAATCCACATATAAATGGCAGATACCATCTGCATGACCAAGAACTGGAATACGGGTATTATCTTGAATAAAACGTACTAGTTCATTGCTACCACGTGGAATAATCAAATCAACTAGTCCATCTAATCGAAGCAGGGCTAAGCTTTCTTTACGAGTAGTCAACAAAGCTAACGCCTGTGGCTCCACCTCAGAAAGAGAAAGTCCCTCTTGCAACGTCGTCAAAATAACATCATTAGTACGGCTCGCTTCACTACCACCTTTAAGGATTGCACCATTACCTGAACGTATAGCTAGCGACGCAATCTGTATAACAGCATCAGGCCTTGCTTCAAAAATGACCCCTAACACCCCCAAGGGGACAGTTAACCTCTCAAGCAAAAGTCCATGGTCTAACTCTCGGTACAATTGACGCAATCCAAGAGGGTCTGGTAAACAAGCAACTTGGCGGACTCCTTCTATAGCGGCTTTCAACTTGATCTCATCTAGCTTGAGTCTTGCCATTAAGGCTTGATTAAGACCTTCATCAGAAGAACGATTGAGGTCCTCAATATTGGCTTTAACTATTTCTGTTGACCGCCGAGCCAAAGCATCTGCCATTGCAATTAGAGCAGATTTTCGCTGTACATCTGATGTCTGTCCAAGAGTGCTAGCAGAATTACGTACTAAAACAGCTCTTTTGTATAAATCAGTAGAAGGTTCAGGAACTCTAAGAGAACAGGTCATCGCTTTAATTTACTTAGAGAGATCATTACTCCTTAAAGGTAGTCTATAAAACTTTTGAGTCCCTTAAAGCCAAAAGAGCTGCTCCACGAGTCATGAATATATTATGATCACTGTACTTAATCTTCGCCTGACAATTCTTCCCGGCTTTAGAGCATTTAATAGAGTTATTAAGAAAAACCTTCCTAGACAATCTTGGCTCTAACCAATCACTAAGAGGAACATCGAACCATCCTGGAAGCATGGGGCATGAGGTTACTGTCCTGCCAGTTATGTCTATCACACCAGGAAGGCCTACTCCAACCAAATCCGCCCGACAATCAGGGTCAATCAACTCTATTTTGTCGCATAGTGCAACTGTTACAGCTCCTGGCATCGCTGGTCGTGGAAGTTCCAATTGAGAAATGCTATAAGGATTACCAGAAAGATCAAAGCAACAAAGTCTAATAGTTTCAACTCCGATCTCTACTCCTATCAAGTGGCAACTTGAAGAATACATCTACTCAATACCTTAAAAACAATTGAAATTGACTCTGCCAATTACCCTCCTTGTCAAGAGAGCCAAGTGCATCTAAATTTGAGTTGACTGCATATCGAAGAGTTCCCTGTGGAGGAATATCGCTACGGTTCGGTGTCGCCTGAACAGAAAAATTGAACTTTTTATTTAAATCAATCCCAATATCTGTAACCCAAGCCTGTTGAGGTGTATCTGTTTCATCACCACTACTAGATTTAGCGTCCTTAGCCCCTTTGGGACTAGACACAATTGTGGTCGGATATAAAGAAAATTGTAATCGTTCACTAAATGAATCTGTGACATTACCTAGAAGAGGAGAGATAAAAGATCTCCCAATTACAGTACCCAAAACAGCACTCTCTCCTCCCTGAAACAAACTAGTAAGCGAGTTACCGCCAAGGAGTCCAATTAGTTCATTACGAGGCATAGTTGGCCTACTTGTTAGTTGGAAGTTGTCAGAAATACGATCAGCAGGACCCGTCGCTATAAGTTCTACCTTGATCATCCGAGAGCCCCCAATGCCAAATGCGCCTGATCCATTAGTTGAAAAGTCACTAGAAGAAGAAAGATTTTCAGCAGATCTAAGCGTGTCAGGAATGCTAGTAATCATTGTTACGTCAACATAAGGAATTAACCCCATTGAAGGCGCAAATACTGCGACATTTTGTTTGCTCCGATCAAAATTGAATGTGGTGGTAAATAGGTTGACACGTCCTTTCGTCAAACGAACAACTCCACTTGCAGCAAGTGTTTGATCTAAGGCGCCATTTAAGGTCAGAAGACCATTAGCATCGAAAATCGCAAGTGGTTGGAGTGTAAAAGCATTAGGGGGAGTGGCTATTTGAAACTTAGGTCCCAAACGTAACCGCAATTTATTAAAGCTTATTTTGGAGAATTTTTTAGGGATAGATAAGCGAAAAATTCTGCTGGCTGTTGAATTTGAATCTTGTACAAACAAATTAAGGGGTTTTTTCATATCCCACCTTTGCTCTGGTAGTAATGTCATTTTTCTACGCCTAGAAAAACTCGCACTTACATTATTTTCTTTGGAAATCTTTTTTTTCGAGCCACTCTTCTTGGGAGGAGAAAATGATCCATCCTTAATAGTTAGG
The DNA here is from genome assembly GCF_034092395.1 of Prochlorococcus sp. MIT 1307. Taxonomy (NCBI): domain Bacteria; kingdom Bacillati; phylum Cyanobacteriota; class Cyanophyceae; order Synechococcales; family Prochlorococcaceae; genus Prochlorococcus; species Prochlorococcus sp. MIT 1307. The sequence continues at coordinate 463,082 of NZ_CP139301.1, forward strand.
TTTCCACCTATTTGTGGTTCAAATAATGCGCCTTTTAAACGAAGATTTGATGCCACCTCAACTTCGCCATATGGCAATTTAAGTGGGACTTGCTTCATTTTAATAGCTAATGGTTGGAGTTCTTCCTGTTCTGAACGAAACAAGCCAATGGAACCAAAGCCTTTGACAGTACCTTTACTACCCATCTTCCCCTCAAGATTAAGTATTTCAAGCCTATTAAAATCAAAAACCATGGAAGCGTTTAAATCCTTTATCTCTTTCTCCATAACAACAAACTCACCATTTTTTAAGACCAAAAAGCCATTAGCTATGGGAGCATCACGAGTTCCCCTTATAAGAAATCTGACATCTGCGGTTCCTTTTTCCCAAGTCAACGCACCATCAGATAAACCAGCAAGAAAATGAAGACCATCACCATGGCTCTCAACCCTAAAATCTATTGGTGATGAAGGATCCAATGGCACTTCGCCAATCAACCTCAACGGCTCGACTGAAGAAGTACTACGTAGTAACACATCCATTTTCAAAATAGAATCAGTTAAAGAAAATTCGCCTCTATCAAGAACAAATTCTTTTTCAGCTAAACGAGCATCTTCTAGAACAAGTTCAGCAGTAATGTCAGGTATACCCTTACTTCTACGATATTGCCCAGATATTCCAAACATTCCTGATAAGGAGGAGGGGACAGGCCCAAGTAGAGAAAGAAGTGAAAAAGGTACATTTAAAAGAGAGAATTGCCCCAAACCTCCTTGCAACGGGCCTCTAATAGTTGCGACAAGTGGCTGTACTTTAAAGTCAATTTGACTTTTTCTTCCAGTAGGCCAAAGATGACCAGAAAGCTTTAGATCTAAATTGAGATTTTCCATATCAGCTCCTGCAACTTCTACCACTGCATCAACTTCACCTTGAAGGTCATTTGGATCAATCCTTTTATAGGTAGAACTGATTTTACTTTTGCTGTTTAATAAAGAAGTTTGAGAATGTACCAGTGCATTTAGACGTCCATCTAAGGAGTCACCAAAAGCTTTAACAAAAAAGCCACCCAAATCTTTTGCATTACCTCCCATTGAAGTAGCCTTTATATTAATTTTCGGCAACTGAAGTACGGTATCAGTAATCCATCTTGCGCTAACACCTAAAGCTTCTGCTTTTGCCTTAAGTCTACCTCCCACACTACCTTTAGCATTTAGTAAAACTTGGCCCTGATCAGGTGGAAGGATCTCACCATTAACAGAAAAATTATTCTCAAAATAGTTACCATTCAAGCGAGCCTCCTTTAAACGAAGACCCATATAACGTGGGTAACGCATCGTTATTTCTCCATCAATCGAAAGAGGGCTTATCCCAACGCTTCCATTACCACTCAACTGACCAAAAATACGTTTAAAGCTCTTTTCAGGTGGGATTGCTACTTCAACTCGATCAAGCCTAAAACTTTTTGCCTTCCAAGAGAAGGAATTGTTGAATCTTTCCAATAAGATTTCCCCTCCTAATCGTTTGACATTTAAATTATCTAGCTTCCAATTTTTGTTGAAGTTCGCAGATAATTTGCCAGGGACTGAGGCTCCAGAAGAAGACATAGTCAGCTCACCACCACCACCTGAAAGGCCTTGGAAGGCACCACTCCAAACTTCCTGCAGGCGAAGACCATTAACCTGAGGGTTGGTAAGCCCTATATCAAAATTAGTCTTAAGCGCAGAGAGCGGTCCGGTAATCCTTCCTTTAGCAGACAAAGTTCCTGCCAATGAAGTTTCAAGAAGAGAGCCGATAGGAACCAAGGGGAAAGGCTTGAGATCAAAATCAGCCAGAAGTTCTCCAGTTCTCAACCCTTCACTAGTAAAACTAAATGGCAACATTGCCTTGACATTCATCTCTGAACTATCTACACCCTTGAGGCGTATAGAGCTGTCTATCCCTACATGTAATGTACCTGTATTTAAGGGAATCTGTCCTGTTATAGAAGTAACCCATGGGCCATATTTCCATTGACTTTCAGGGAAGAGTGCCTGACTGTCATTGCACCGAATAGTTGCTTTTGAAGCGGAAAGAGGATTTTCAAAAGAACCACCCTGCATTATGAAGTCGACCAGAGTTATGCCGCCCTTACATTTCAGGCCACTCTCTTCGGCCTTGACTTGCAAATCTCCATTAAGTTGCCCTTGCGCCTGGAATCCTGACCTCGCAGAAAAAATACTCTGAAAAGGCTTAAGCTTAACCTTGCTTAAACGTGCTCTTACTTGAAGTGCAAATTTTTCCCAGGAGCCACTACCTTTAAGAAAGAATTTTCCATTATCGGGTAATCCTAATTGCAAGGAGCCAGTTACCATTTTCTCTTTTAATTTGAAAAAAGTATTGCTCGTAGCAGTTAACTCAAGATTGGATGGTTGAATAAAAACCCTGGCAGGGTCCTGCAACAAGAGCCATAGAGCAATATTTGGAGTCGGCTCATCAGTTGGACCTGCTACCCATAAAGCACCACTTTTATTTGGCCTTAAATTTAGATATGTTCCTTTCGGACTGATCACTGCCACAGGACGCCAATTAAACAAACTGGCAAGAGGAGCATATTTAATGACTAATCCTGAAAATTTTGCTGTTGACTCATCTTCCAGACCTGCTTTCAACTCAGTAGGGCCAATAGCTATGCCCCAGGGTCTTAAGCCTTTGTATGGACCAATAACCAAAGGATGTCCCAATGGTTTTGAAAGTTCCTTTTCAAGTTCAGGGCGTAACCCCTCAAATATCCCTTCAACAAAACGGTCAGTAGAATTCCAAATAAGAGTTCCACCAACAACAATCAGAGTCCCCAGGGCACCCCAACGAATAACTTTTAAGGATTTGTCCCTCACTCCCATTGCATTTAACTAACCTTCGAGGGAGTAAATGAACTATAAGAAGTGAATCTGATCTTTACCAGCCTATAAACCTCGACCAATTATTAAAAATGAATCCACTTTTGACCAGCCCATGAACCTCGTTGAATTAGTAAAGGAGTCCACTCAATGGTTCTTCTGGCTAAGCCTAGGTCTAGGTTTGGCTACCATGCTCTCTTTCTTAATAGGGTGGGGGATAAAGTTTCGCCTTGTTGGTGCAACGGTTTTCAGCCTTTTGCTCGCCACCAGCTGTTGGGCATTTACAGCCAGCTATAACCCTCCTTTTTTGAAAGAAGGAGCCCAATATGCTCCAATAGTTTTTGATAATGGTTATGACCTCGTCGTCGCCCAAGCTCCAGAGGATTTCACTGAAGAAGCCGTTCTACCAACGTTGGAGCAAATAGCAGCCAACCTTAAAGGAGGGGGTAGAAGTGACGCAATGGTTCATGTCCGCATTAGGAAGTTAGAAACAACAAGAATGGGAGTAACTACTCCAATAGTTTTAGGAGAAGTTGTTAGAGACATAAAAAATAATCGCACCATCTTTTTGAATGATCTCAACGATGAAATTCCTTCTCATGCCCTCTCCCCTCAAGACCAGGTAGCTGATCTCAACGATGAAATTCCTTCTCCTACCCTCTCCCCTCAAGACCAGGTAGCTGATCTCAACGATGAAATTCCTTCTCCTACCCTCTCCCCTCAAGACCAGGTAGCTGATCTCAACGATGAAATTCCTTCTCCTACCCTCTCCCCTCAAGACCAGGTAGCTGATCTCAACGATGAAATTCCTTCTCATGCCCTCTCCCCTCAAGACCAGGTAGCTGATCTCAACGATGAAATTCCTTCTCCTACCCTCTCCCCTCAAGACCAGGTAGCTGATCTCAACGATGAAATTCCTTCTCCTACCCTCTCCCCTCAAGACCAGGTAGCTGATCTCAACGATGAAATTCCTTCTCCTACCCTCTCCCCTCAAGACCAGGTAGCTGATCTCAACGATGAAATTCCTTCTCCTACCCTCTCCCCTCAAGACCAGGTAGCTGATCTCAACGATGAAATTCCTTCTCCTACCCTCTCCCCTCAAGACCAGGTAGCTGATCTCAACGATGAAATTCCTTCTCCTACCCTCTCCCCTCAAGACCAGGTAGCTGATCTCAACGATGAAATTCCTTCTCCTCCTTCAAAGAACAGATGGAGTTTTAAAAACTATTGAAATTTAGAGAATGGAGAAACCACTCAATGATTTGCCACAACATTTCCATGAAGAGGAAAAACAACTTCGAGCCCTAGGAATTCACAACTGGCTTTCACTCAATTCTCTTAAAGAAGAAGAACTATTAATTCTTGCTCAAAAAAGCCGCGCAACCACCAGAAACCTCAAACGACTTAGAGGCATGGCAAGACTCATTTGTGAGATCAACCTTTCTCAATCAGAGGCTGCTTTGCTATTACATGCAGGAATCGCATCAACAAAAGCATTGGCATCATTGACACCTCAAGAATTGATTCGCAAAACAGGTCGACTGGAACGACAATTGAATACGGGGAAAGAGCCTTTTGTGGATCTCCCAAAAGCCCAAAAATGGATAAAAATTGCAAAAAGGGCAAATTCAGAACTGACCTAATAAACCCTCTAAAACCACAAATCAGATCAAATATTAGAGATAACCTCAATCGGAGGAAAATGCATTATTTATATTCAATTGCAATGGTGATCCTTGCCTTTACTCCTGGAGCACTAGCGCAATCAAACCTGCTTGAGAGCGTCAAGCGAAACCCTAAAGAAGCCAAAGCATTATGCAGTCAATTTCGCCAACTTAATAAAAAAGGGATTTCGGCTAGTTCAAAAGAAGCTTTAGACCAAGTCTCACGACAAAAGAATTTGAGTATTAAAGATGCAGAGATTCTTTCTATATATGTCATCGGACTGAACTGCCCAGAGGTCAACTAGGGCACATATCTATATGGAGTCAATTGCATGGCGTGATGAAAAGCTACTTCTCAAAGATGGAGTAAATCTCATATCAAGAATATGGACACCAGCTAATGGGGGAGGACCTTGGCCAGCTCTTCTGATGCGACAACCTTATGGAAGAGAAATTGCATCAACAGTTACTTTTAACCATCCTGTTTGGTGGGCAAGTCATGGTTATTTAGTTGTTGTTCAAGATGTGCGAGGTCAAGGGGGGTCTGAAGGGACTTTCACTGGATTCAAACAGGAAGCATCAGACACAAGTCAAACCCATGAATGGGTTCGATCTCTCCAAGACTGCAATGGCCTTTTAGGTACATATGGTTTCTCTTATCAAGGACTAACTCAATTAACAGCAAACCCCAATACTCGACCCCCAGAATGTCTTGCCCCAGCAATGACAGGCCTAAATGAAAATGATCATTGGAGTTGTGATGGTGGTGCATTTTGGTGGCATCTAGGGCTGGCATGGGGATTGCAATTAGCCGCCTTAAAAGCCAATCGAAATGGTGACCAGGAGAGATGGGAAAGGATACGAAATAGCCTTGAAAACAAAACCTACCTTAAAGAAGGCGCCTTATTACTTAAAGAAATTGACCCTCAAGGAATGGCATACGATTGGTTTACACGTTCAAGCAAAAACAACCAAGAATGGATAGTTCACCAACCGCCTGCTAACTGGCTGCGTCAACCGATGCTTCTAATTGGAGGCTGGTGGGATCCCCACCTACGTGGAGTAATAGACCTTTATCAAAAATCAATTGAAGCTGGGGGGGCACCAGAACTTCACATTGGCCCAGCCACGCATCTGCAATGGTGGGCAGAAGCACAGGAACTTTTGCTGTCATTCTTTAATCAGCACCTAAAATCTCCAACAACCAAAAGGATAAAAGCACCCAAACAAAGGCTTTGGAATATCACGAAGAAAGTATGGCAATTATCAAACCAATCAACTAATCCATCACACTATTGGGGGCTGTCAAGCCAAGGAGCAGCATGCCTAGATCCCAATGAAGGTGTACTGCAACCAAATTTAAAAAGTTTTGGAACATTAAATATAGTTCACGATCCTTGGAGGCCAGTTCCAGCAATTGGAGGACATCTCAGTCCTCAAGCTGGTCTTGCTGATCGAAAAGATTTAGACATGAGAGGAGATATCGCGACTTTCACAAGTAAGGAGCTTAAAGATAATCTTCGACTCGAGGGCATTCCTGTCTTGAAATTAATTGTTAAGGCCGACAAAGATGGCTTTGACCTCTGCGTTGCTCTATCTGTAATCAATCATAAGGAAACGAAAGTTCTTCAAATATCAACTGGAATATTGAGAGTAATTGGCGAGGCAGCAAAAGAAGAACTAGCAAGGGAAGTCAGATTCCAAGCAGTTCTGGCAGATATAAAAAGAGGAGAAAAACTACGTTTATCAATAGCTGGTTCTGCTTGGCCCGCTATAGGAATTAATCCAGGTCAAAGCAATACACCATGTGGCGCAACTGGGGTTCATTGCAATGTAATAACAATAAATCTGACACTTTCTGGTTCAAATTTTCACGTCTTACCACTTCTTGCTTAAAAGCCTTACATGATAGCTCTCGTCGTTTTAGGCTCCGAGAGAAAATTCGTCCTTCTGCCATGACCACCAGTGTTTCATTTGACTGGATGGAAAAAGATGGCGAAAGACTTGCAAAATGTAGGCACGATCATCCTTTTGCAGTCCTAGGCCCTCAGCCTCATCAAGGAGAGTGGATTGTTCGTATTTGGATGCCAGAAGCAGAAAAAGTAGAGCTTCTAATAGATGGGAAAACATTTGACACAACTACCGTTAACCACCCCTGGGTCTTTGAAAGAGTTTTGACAAAAGATCCTGGAATCGATTATCAAATCAAAGTTCATCGTGCTGGAGTCGAACATATACAAAACGATCCTTGGGCATTCAGAGATGAATGGATGGGGGAAATGGATCGACATCTTTTCGCAGAGGGAAATCACCATCACATATGGAAACGAATGGGGGCACATCTTGTAGAAAGAGAAGACATCCAGGGTGTGATGTTCTGTCTATGGGCTCCAAATGCTTTAAGTGTTTCTGTTCTAGGTGATTTGAATTCTTGGGATGGTCGACATCACCCAATGCAAAAAAGATTGGGAGGTATCTGGGAATTATTTATACCAGGATTAAAAGAAGGCGAGCTTTACAAATATGAAATACGAAGTCAAGAAGGACATTGCTATCAAAAATCTGACCCATATGGTTTCCAACATGAAATTCGCCCATATACAAGCTCAGTCATTACAGGAGTCGATAAATATAAATGGAATGATAAACACTGGATATCTCAACGTGATAAACAAAATAATCTAGATCAACCTATTTCTGTTTATGAGATGCATTTAGGTAGTTGGATGCATGCTTCAGTTGATAGTCCTTTTATCGAAGAGAATGGCAATCCAAGAGATCCTATATTAGCGGCAGAAATGAAACCTGGGGCAAGACTTCTTACATATAAAGAACTCACTAAAAAACTTATACCTTATGTAAAAGAAAGAGGTTTCACACATATCGAATTAATGCCAATTTCAGAGCATCCATTCGATGGTTCATGGGGATATCAAGTTACAGGTTGGTATGCACCAACAAGTAGATATGGGACTCCCGATGAATTCCGTCAATTTGTAGATAGTTGCCACGAAAATGAGATTGGAGTAATTCTAGATTGGGTACCAGGACACTTTCCCAAAGATAGTCACGGGCTTGCCTTTTTTGATGGTTGTCATTTATACGAGCATTCAGATCCTCGCATAGGAGAGCATAAGGAGTGGGGAACACTAATTTTTAACTACAGTCGAAATGAAGTTCGTAATTTCTTGGTAGCAAACTTAATATTTTGGTTTGATCAATATCATATAGATGGTATTAGGGTTGATGCAGTTGCTTCAATGCTCTACAAGGATTATCTAAGGCCAGATGGAGAATGGATTCCGAATGAAGATGGCGGAAGAGAAAACACTGAAGCAGTTCATTTTCTTCAACAAGCTAATCACGTACTTTTCGAACATTTCCCAGGGGCCCTTTCAATTGCAGAAGAGTCAACAACTTGGCCAATGGTAACCAAGCCAACAAATATGGGCGGATTAGGGTTCAACCTTAAATGGAATATGGGCTGGATGCATGACATGCTTGATTACTTTGAACTAGATCCTTGGTTTAGGAAATTTAATCAAAATAGCGTAACCTTTTCTATTTTTTATAATTACACAGAAAATTTCATGTTAGCTCTAAGCCATGACGAAGTTGTTCATGGAAAAAGTCACTTATTACATAAAATGCCAGGAGATGATTGGCAAAAATATGCTAATACTCGTGCACTTCTTGCCTATATGTGGACCCATCCTGGCAAAAAGACAATCTTCATGGGCATGGAGTTTGGGCAACGACAAGAATGGAATGTATGGGGTGATCTACAATGGGAACTTTTAAATTTCAACCCTCATAAAGGAATCCAAAGACTTGTAGATGATCTAAATACTTTATATAAGTCAGAGCCAGCGCTATGGAAGGATGATTTCGATCAATATGGCTTTCAATGGATTGATTGCAATGATAATGACCATTCGGTAATTAGTTTTATGCGACGTGAAAAAGACAATGGAGAATGGCTTGTAATAGTAGCTAACTTTACCCCACAGAATCATTCAAACTATAGAATTGGAGTCCCCAGGGACGGCTATTACAAAGAAGTCCTTAATACCGATGGAGAACGATATGGAGGTTCTAATATAGGCAATATGGGTGGCAAGTTTTCAGATAAAATCAATATACATGGATATAATGATTCACTAGACCTATGCTTACCACCATTGAGTGTCTTAGTGTTTAGACATGATCCAAATATCAATCCCCAAACATAAGCTATAACAACATTAATTGAATTTGATTATAGCCAAAGATCAAAAAATTGACTTCACTTTTAAACAAAAACAATCGCCAAAAAACAATTGAATCTTAAATCGTAAGAATGGGTTAAGAATTCAATGCTTCAATTATACTTAAATATGATTGATTATTAAATGAACCTAGCCCAATAGATAAATTCACCTTCAAAGTTTCAAATACATTCAAAAGGAATCAAGATGGAAGAATCCTATTTCAATAACAAATCAGACCTTCAAGATCCTTGGTCAGTAAAAGCAAAGAATCCAGAGCCTTCCGACAAAGATGAAACTAAAAATACTCTCGCTGAAGGTAATGTCTCAAAGGAGAGTCAAGCTGAAGCCCCCTCCTCTCTAGTTGATTCCAATCAGGGACCACAACTTGAAGACCCCTCCTCTCTAGTTGATTCCAATCAGGAACCACAACTTGAAGACCCCTCCTCTCTAGTTGATTCCAATCAGGAACCACAACTTGAAGACCCCTCCTCTCTAGTTGATTCCAATCAGGAACCACAACTTGAAGACCCCTCCTCTCTAGTTGATTCCAATCAGGGACCACAACTTGAAGACCCCTCCTCTCTAGTTGATTCCAATCAGGAACCACAACTTGAAGACCCCTCCTCTCTAGTTGATTCCAATCAGGAACCACAACTTGAAGACCCCTCCTCTCTAGTTGATTCCAATCAGGAACCACAACTTGAAGACCCCTCCTCTCTAGTTGATTCCAATCAGGAACCACAACTTGAAGACCCCTCCTCTCTAGTTGATTCCAATCAGGAACCACAACGTGAAGAGCCCTCTTCAGTGGTGAGCTTTACTACCAAGACCAAGAGGAATGGCAAAGTCCTGCAAAAAAACAATCCCAATCAATTCAACAAAAAGAATAAATTCATTTCAAACGAGACAAACAATACCGAAGTTCTATTTGACTACAAAAGGAAACCAGGTGTTAAACAGTCCTCATTTAACATAAGAAGAATACTACCAAAAAGCCTTACAAATACAAAGTTTGTCCTTCAACTATTTGGTATTATCATCCTTCTCTACTTCTTAAGAGTATTCTTCTTGGTGTTTTAAATACTAAATCAATAATTCTTCATTGGATCATTCAAACAAGTTAAAAACATTATCTAAATGGTTTTCCATGGCAATACTGTTCCTACATACTGATGGTGTAATAATGAGAAATTCAGTCTCAACAGTGTATTTGCTGGAAATAGCACCATTTTTTCGGTCGTTAAGAAAGCAACCAATAACCGAGATTCTGAAAGCATAAAGCCAAGAAAAAATCACAAAGGTGTGACGAAGATAACTTCTATAGAAAATAATTGTCGATATGAGAAGCGCCTTCTAGTAAGTTTCTGGGTTGATAACGACAGAATAATGAACGACTCCCTGCCCTTATTGCTACGTGCTGCGCGTGGTGAATCAGTGGAGCGACCACCAGTTTGGATGATGCGTCAAGCTGGCAGATATATGAAGGTCTATAGAGATCTTAGAGATCGCCATCCTGGCTTTAGAGAGCGTTCTGAGAATCCTGACCTCTCCTATGAAATCTCTATGCAGCCTTTCAATGCATTTAAACCTGATGGTGTAATACTTTTTTCAGACATTCTCACTCCCCTACCTGGAATGGGAATTAATTTTGACATTGTTGAAAGCAAAGGACCAATAATTCAAAATCCGATCAAAAGTACCCAGCAACTCAAGGAGTTAAGAACCTTGACCCCCCAGGAAAGCATGCCTTTTGTGGGGGAAGTACTTGGTCGACTAAAAGAAAGTGTTGGAAATCAAGCAGCTGTTCTAGGGTTTGTTGGCGCACCATGGACATTAGCGGCATATGTAGTTGAGGGAAAAAGCAGCAAGAATTACGCAGTAATAAAAGCCATGGCATTCCAAGAACCAGAGCTTCTTCACCAACTCTTAAATCATTTCGCGGAATCTATTGCCATTTATTTGAGGTACCAAATTGATTCAGGGGCGCAAGTTGTTCAAATGTTTGACTCTTGGGCTGGCCAACTAAGTCCAATTGATTACGACACATTTGCTGCTCCCTATCAGCAAAAGGTAATTGAACTTGTTAAAGAGACTCATCCCAACACACCTATAATTCTTTATATATCTGGCAGTGCTGGAGTATTAGAAAGAATGGCAAATACTGGTGTTGACATTATCTCTCTAGACTGGACAGTTGACATGAAAGAAGGATGTGCACGTTTACCACAAAATGTTGGTATTCAAGGAAATGTAGACCCTGGACTTCTCTTTGGTACTCCAAAAGCAATTCGCGCGCGAATTGTAGATACTGTTATGAAAGCCAAAGGTCGTCGCCACATACTTAATCTTGGACATGGAATCCTTCCTGGGACCCCTGAAGAGAATGCAAAAGTATTCTTTGAAGCAGGCAAAAATGTGAACGAACTAATAAAATCTATATCTTGAGAAAATCAAAAATATTAATTACAGGTGCAAGTGGCTGCGTTGGTCAATACACAGCTTCATGGCTGCTGGAAAATTCTGATGCGGATCTACTACTTTGGCTACGAGATCCTAATAAATTAGGTGCCATTGACCCTAGCAATCCAAGAGTAAAGTTACTTATTGGTGACCTACGTGAATCAAATCTTTTTGCTAAAGAGCTAGCAACAGTTAATCGAGTAATTCATACAGCAACAGCTTGGGGTGACCCCAAAAGGGCTTATCAAGTAAATATAAAAGCCGTGAAGTCATTAATAAAACTGCTCAATCAAAATGAGCTCGAACAGTTCATCTATTTTTCCACGGCAAGTATTCTGAACAAAAAACTAAACCCATTACCTGAAGCTTTTTTATATGGGACAGAATACATACAAACAAAAGCTAAATGTCTTCAAGAACTTGAGGCTCACCCAATCGCACCAAAAACGATAGCAATATTCCCAACCCTAGTTTTTGGGGGGAAAGTAGATGGAACTAGTAATTTCCCTTCTAGTTACCTCACAGATGGTCTTACTAAAGCAATTGATTGGTTATGGCTAGCACGCTGGATAAAGGTTTATTCAAGATTTCACTTCATTCATGCAGCAGACATAGCATTTGTATGTGGGCATTTATCAACTACACCACATTTACCTAATAGAGAATCAGGGCAAGGGGCTCTCAAACGTTTGGTTTTAGCACAGCCATATATCACTATTGATCAAGCTATAGATACTTTGGCGAAATGGAGAGGATGGAGAAAGACACCCAAACTTCCTCTATGGGGTTGGTTAGTAAATATCCTTATCAAAATCCTGCCTATTCAACTTTCAAAATGGGACAGATTCAGCATTAAACAAAGACATTTCAACCACGCGCCAATAACAAACCCAGAAAATTATGGCGGTGTTAGCCATGCAAAGACATTAGAAGAGGTACTTCTAGATTCCGGGCTATCCAAATCTGATAAGACTAGAAAACGAGCTAAGGTATAGTTATTAAATATTTGAAGGGTCCCATGACTGCAATGCTTCGATCAATTACAGCCACTTTCTGCGCATTTTTTCTTGTCCTTGCATTAGGAGTGTCATCAGCACAAGCAAAGACTGTTGAAGTCAAGCTAGGAACAGATGCTGGAATGCTTGCATTTGAACCAAGCACAGTAAATATCAGTGCAGGTGACACTGTGAAATTTGTAAATAATAAACTTGCCCCACATAATGCAGTGTTTGAAGGACATGATGAACTAAGCCACCCAGACCTTGCATTTGCACCTGGCGAATCCTGGGAACAAACATTTTCTGCCGCCGGCACCTATGACTTTTACTGTGAGCCTCATAGAGGAGCTGGAATGGTAGGAAAAGTTGTTGTTAACTAAAAACAGAAGATAAAAATCATCTAGTATAAAAATGGCCAAGAAGCTTAACTTCTTGGCCATTTTTATTAGATTAAACTACCTTAAATATTTAATTAATTCAACAAGCATTAAAATCATTTACAATGATCTTATATAAAAAAAGCAATGAGTAGAGAGGAAGCTAGAAATTTCCTTCATGCTGTTGAGCACAGTCTGTCCTTAAGAAGTAAACTTAAACAATGTAAGAAGATAAAAGAAATATTAGAAGTGGCAAGTGATTATGGTTTTTCTATAACAGAAGAAGATCTTATAGAAGATACTCAAGCTCAAGAAATTATAAAATGCTTTCAGGACAATAAAATCAATCCAATAAACAAGCTCTAGAATTACAAAGCAATTAGTAAATAATAGTAACAAGGAAGAATTAAAACAAAAAAGAAGTAAAGTACTTCATCATTAACCTTATTAAATATAGATTAATCACGCAATACCTGACTATTTTTCTAGTATTCCGTACTTAATATATCGGTTTTCCTCCAGATCAAAACAAGTAAATAAATTAAGATATCTCACCAAAGCCTTAGATTAATGCAACCAAAGGCTGGAAATTTCACAGAAAATGGATGGGCTGCAATTCTTTCAGCACAAAGCCTTGCGTCACAAAAAAAACATCAACAAATTGAGACTGAGCATCTTTTAATTTCTTTAATTGAGCAAGATGGACTAGCTCTAAAAATACTTCAAAAATGTGATTGCTCAATTTCTAGCCTAAAGGTTCTATTGGGGGATTTCATAGAAAAACAGCCAAAGCTACATTCAAAGCCAGACTCTATATATATTGGGCGGAGCATAGTCCAAATACTCGAAGAGGCAGATATTGAAAAGAAATCATTTGAAGATAGCTTTATATCCGTAGACCATCTTTTACTTGCAATAAGCAAAGACAGCAGATGTGGCAAAAGATTCTTTGGTCATGAAAAGATAGATACTGACAATATACGTTCGGCTATAATTAATATTAGAGGCAAGAATAAAGTTACGAATCAAAATCCAGAGTCCACTTTTGATTCCCTAAAAAAATATGGCAGGGACCTAACCTCAGAAGCACGCGAAGGAAAACTCGATCCTGTAATAGGAAGAGATGATGAAATCAGACGAACGGTTCAAATATTAAGTCGTAGAACAAAAAACAACCCTGTATTAATTGGTGAGCCTGGAGTAGGGAAGACAGCAATAGTTGAAGGTCTTGCCCAACGAATTGTCAATGGGGACGTCCCAACATCACTTCACGACCGCCAATTAATCACTCTGGACATGGGTGCACTTATCGCAGGTGCAAAGTTCAGAGGAGAATTCGAAGAAAGGCTAAAGACAGTTCTAAAAGAAGTAACTGATTCTGAAGGTCAAATCGTTCTGTTCATAGACGAAATTCATACCGTAGTAGGTGCGGGAGCTACAGGCGGAGCAATGGACGCAAGTAACTTACTTAAGCCTATGCTCGCCAGAGGGGAGTTGCGATGTATTGGGGCTACAACACTTAGCGAACATCGACAACACATTGAAAAAGATCCAGCTCTAGAAAGAAGATTTCAACAAGTTCTAGTTAGTCAACCTTCTGTCGAAGACACAATTTCTATTCTTCGTGGTCTTAAAGAACGTTATGAAGTCCATCATGGAGTTCGAATATCAGATAATGCCCTTGTAGCAGCTGCAGTCCTTAGTAATAGATATATCACAGACAGGTATTTACCAGATAAAGCAATTGACTTAATGGACGAATCAGCTTCTAGGCTGAAAATGGAAATAACATCAAAGCCAGAAGAAATCGATGAAATCGATAGAAAGATCCTACAACTTCAAATGGAGAAACTTTCACTAAAGCGTGAATCAGATGATGCAAGTAAAGAAAGGCTAAAGAAAATTGAATGTGAGTTAACAATTTTAATTGACCAGCAAAACTCACTAAACGGGCAATGGGAAAAAGAAAAAGAGTCAATTAATCGTATCCAAACAATCAAAGAAGAAATAGAAAGGGTACAGCTCCAAATAGAACAAGCCAAGAGAAATTACGACCTTAACAAAGCAGCAGAACTTGAGTATGGTGCATTAGCTAATCTACAGATACAGCTTAAAGAGAAGGGTGTCTTGCAATTAGGTGGTGAAGGTATAGAAAAAAATTGTCTTTTAAGAGAAGAGGTAATGGAAGAAGATATTGCAGAAGTAATTGCAAAGTGGACATCAATTCCTATTTCAAAGCTTGTACAATCTGAAAAGGATAAACTTTTAAATTTAGAGGCAAATCTGCACAAAAGAGTTATTGGGCAGAAACATGCTGTCTCCTCTGTTGCAGATGCAATTCAAAGATCAAGAGCAGGGATGAGTGATCCAGATCGACCAATTGCAAGCTTCATTTTTTTAGGGCCAACAGGTGTAGGTAAAACCGAACTTTCAAAGGCCTTAGCTACAAATCTTTTTGATTCAGCGAATGCAATTATCAGAATCGATATGTCGGAGTATATGGAGAAGCACTCTATTAGCAGATTAATTGGGGCGCCTCCAGGTTATGTAGGATACGAGGCTGGCGGTCAACTCACAGAAGCAGTTAGAAGACAACCATACTCAGTATTACTTTTTGATGAGATAGAAAAAGCCCACTCAGATGTTATAAATATAATGTTACAAATACTCGACGAAGGTAGAGTTACAGATAGTCAAGGTAGAACTATAAATTTTACCAATACAATAATAATACTCACAAGCAATATAGGCAGTCAATCTATTATCGAATTATCTGGTGAAAAATCTAATCATGAAAGATTGGAAACTATTATAAGCAATTTACTTAAAAAACAATTCAAGCCAGAGTTCATAAATAGGATTGACGAATCAATAATATTTCATAGTTTAGAAAAGGAGCAACTAAAGCAAATAGTAACGTTACAAATCAACCGGCTTAAAGAACGACTTGCAACAAAAAAGATCATCTTAGATATTAGTGATTCTGCAACTGAGTCAATAGCCTCCAGTGGCTATGATCCTGCTTACGGAGCTAGGCCAATAAAAAGAGCAATTCAACGAGAGCTAGAAACTCCTATAGCAAAAGAAATCCTAAAAGGAGAGTATTCAGCAGGTCAAACTATAAAGGTAGAGACAAGATTAGGCAAATTAATATTTAAATAAATCCAAGTCAAACTAAAGAAACAACTGTCCCATAAGTAAATATAATTCCAGCTCCTGCAATAATTGCAAGGAAAATAGGTTTATATTTGGCCAGCTTTTTAAATAAGATCACTCCACCAATTATTATTATCAGCTGACTTATTAACAGACCAGCCAAATATGCGGCCATAGGGGTTGGTTCAGCGCCTATGATTGATTGGCCCAAAACATATCCATGAGATGCAATAAAAGGAATCATTACTTCAGGGTTGATTAATCCTAATGAAACCAGAACAGAAACCAATAAACTTAATCCCATAAGAACTTCTACTGCAGGAAACACAACGGGGAGAACAAGAGACAATAAAGTTCCGAGGAAACCACTTAATAAAAGTAGTGGAATCCATTTTTTTATAAATAAGTTTCCGACAAGCCCAATGGAAAACAGAAACAAAAGATGGTCCAACCCTAGAACGGGGTGAGCCAATCCACTTATTAGGCCCTGAATTGCATTAAAAGCCTCTGGTTCCATTCCCTCTAATGGGTGATGTGCGTAGACCGGAGTAGAAGTTAAAAATGCACCAATGGTTCCCACTAATGCCACCAAGGAAAACCTGATGAAGGGGGTTGATGTTTGAGTCACAAACAAAGCTCTTTTCATAAAAATATCCTATTAGGCCATATACAGGATTGAAATTTTATACTCATGAAATTTCGAAATAAATACACCCTACAAAGAATTGCATGATTGCCGACTTGAAGAAGATATTTTCCTTTTTGTATCTTCCCCAATTGCTTGTTCAATACTTCTAATCTTGAAATGCAGAATCACGCTTATACCAATCAGGTATCAAATCAAAGCATGCTGAGTTGGCATCATTTTCACGAGCTTCTGAACGCCAACAACAGGTTCGCCCTTTATCTCTTTCAAGCAAAAACGAGTTAGCCCATTGCCATACGAGTTCTGCGCTAGCTTCCATACCTACATTGTCCATCACTCTAAGGTCTAGGGCACCTTCGAAGTGAAGTTTTTGCCAATGAGGAAGTAGAGGATCATCGGCATTAATTAAAAAAGTATGGTCAAATTGGTATCTAAGCTTGGCTTCTATGGGCTTCAAGCAAGAGAAGTCAACAACAAATCCATATTGATCAAGTTCTTTAGCTGCAAACCAAAAAGTAAAGCTCCGACTATAGCCATGAACAAACCTACAATGCCCTGGATGCTTCCATTGTCTATGGCAGCATGGATAGCTTTGAAAATGCTTGCTGCAACTAAAAGCAAAACTTGGGGTAGACATCTAAAACACGTTTAAGGAAACTAGTAGAGAACCACAATCAAATCTTGGTTCTTTTGAGAACAAACATGCAATCAATCAGCCCAAACTTCATAGAAAATCTTCATTTCAATGAAAGAGGACTTATTCCTGCTATTGCCCAAGATTGGCTTGACGCAACAGTTCTGATGATGGCTTGGATGAACCGAGAATCGATCACCAAAACAATTCAAACTGAAGAAGTACATTATTGGAGCCGCTCCAGAAATCAAATCTGGCACAAAGGTGAAACTAGTGGCCATACACAAATCCTGAAAGAAATGAGGTACGACTGTGATCAAGATGTAATTCTCTTATCAGTGGACCAAACAGGATCAACTGCGTGTCATACCGGAGCAAGAAGTTGTTTCTTTGAACAAGCAACTAATCACATGGAAGAAAGCTTCACTCAACAACAACCACCTTCAGATGTTTGCAGTGATCTCTTTAAAGTAATTGAGACAAGGCGTTCTAGGCCTGAATTAGGTAGTTACACCAACAAACTTCTTGACGGCGGTGACAATCAAATACTTAAAAAAATTGGAGAAGAGACAGCAGAGTTTGTAATGGCATGCAAAGACGAGGACAAAGATGAAATTGCAAACGAAGCAGCAGACTTAATTTTCCACATACAAGTAGCTCTTGCCAAGCATAGTGTTAGATGGAGAGATGTGTTAAAAGTCCTCTCAGAAAGGAAAGGAGCGCCAAGAAGAGTGACAAAAAATAATGCCTAATAAGGTTTAATTATCAATACAACATTCTCAATGTAAAGAACCTTCCTTTAGAAAATAAGGGTGTTAAAATTGAATAAAAGCGAGATAAAGCAATTTAGAAAGACAGCAAAGAAACTATCAATATGTTCAAGAAAGGCCTATTCCACGAGCCATAAATGTTGCAAGAATTGGTATTAATAAAAAGCCACAAAGTTCAATATTAAGAACTAGTCTCAGGCGTTTTACCAGATTCAAGCCTACCTTTGGTAGTTCACCCTTACTTAAAGGTAAGGCCCATAGAATATATGTAATTGTCGGATAAAGAGAAAGAGTTCCAACAAAAATAAAAACTCCTACCTTCCACCAAAAGACTGGATTATGAGTATAGAATTCACTTCCTTGGCCAAAATAAAGAACCCTTAAAATGCCACTTATTAAAAGAGCTAAACCTGCTATTCCATAAAAAACATCAATGATAACCATTGTTATTGCCTCCTGCCGATTGGGATCGGTCTTCAATAAATTCCTTTCCAGCGCTAAAGCTGCGAAGCAAACCATAAAGCTAGCGTAATGAATGTAAGCGACCCCAGCACTTTTGCTACTCAGTTGATCAAGAATTATTCCCAAAGGCATTGGATCCAAATGCAAAGTCCATAACACTAGCGAAAAAAGGACAAGCTAGTAAAGGAATTTACTTTATTTGCCTGGCATTAGAACGCCCAGACTCTCCCCAGATGAAGAGAACATTCAATAAGGGATAAAACATGAATTCCGAACTCTTCATTACACATTAAGAATACAAAAAGTTTAGCCCTAGGTTTAATAAATCAAGGAGGTGAAAAATGGTTAGTTCTTTAAGTGCCTTTCTTGGAGAGATCGGGCGGCACCAACTTCTTACCCCAGAGCAGGAACTCACTATGGGAAGGAAGGTTCAAGCAATGGTAGCTATAACTCAACGCTGTCAACTAGCAGGAGGCAAAGGAGCTGAATGTGAATTCACAGAAAGTGAGCTCAAAACAATAAAGATTGGAGAAAGGGCGAAAAACCAAATGATCACAGCAAACCTTAGGCTTGTAGTAAATCTTGCAAAACGTTATCAGGGTAAGGGTTTAGAGCTTCTTGACTTAATTCAAGAAGGAACACTAGGTCTAACCAGAGCAGTTGAGAAGTATGACCCAACACGCGGTCATCGATTTTCTACTTATGCCTATTGGTGGATTAGGCAAGGTTTGAATAGAGCCTTATCAACTCAGAGCAGAACGATTCGAATCCCTGTCAATGTAAATGAAAAGTTAACAAAGTTAAGAGCTGCCAAATCTTATTTGATGCAAGAAAATGGTGCCCCTCCGTCTTCGGAGCAACTTGCTAAAAAGATGCGAATTAATCTCGAAGAAGTCGAAGAACTCCTTGCCTGTGAGATGAGAAGCATCACAGTAAGTCTTCAAGGAGTAGTTAAATCTAAATCCGATCCATCAGAATTGGTCGATATCCTCGCAAGTGATCAGGTCCCCCCAATGGAACTGGCAGAATTAGCAGAACGTAGCGCTTCTGTTTGGACCTTATTAGACAAATCAAATCTCACACCAAAAGAAAGAACAATAATCAGTCTGAGATTTGGACTAGATGGAACAAATGAATGGAGAACACTTGCAGAGGTTGCCAGGCATATGAACTGCAGTAGAGAGTACTGCCGTCAAGTAGTCCAAAGAGCATTGCGAAAATTACGAAAAACCAGTGTTCAAAGTGGACTTATTGAAGCAATATCTGAATAGTGAATTCAAAAATTTAATAAAGTTAAAGCTATATAAATAGTCTTGTGATTAGGCAGAAAAACGTCTAAACCAAGTAAGAATATGAACAAATGGAATAGGGATTTTATTCCAAGCCATGGCAGAGAAAAACAGATCAGCAAACGAATTTACCTACGAAGCAGAGGTTATTGATAGCTCTGTGATTGATGAGGGATTATTGCGAAAAGTTGTTGTGCGAGCTGGTCGCACAATCGCGCAACCAGCATTGGAAGCTTTTGAGATGGTAATTGATGCATCAACCCCCGCCCAAATAAGGCTAACCATGCTGGGGGCACTTACCTACTTAATCATGCCTATGGATTTAGTTCCTGATCTAATTCCTGTGGCAGGGTTTAGCGACGATCTTGTTGCTTTAACTGCAGTAATAAGTATATGGAGCAGCTACATCACTCCTCAGATCCGCAATAGAGCTCGCCAAAAGCTAGATAGATGGTTCCCTCTCTGACTACTCCAATGACTAAATGGTCCGAGCAAGTTGAGGAGGAATTAGCTCTTTTGCTCAAGGATTGGCTCAAGGCGCAAGGTCGCACTCAGGCTGACCTTAAACAGAGCCTTAGTGCCGTTTCTACACGAATGCCAGCAATACTTGAAGCACTAAAAATAGAATATTCAAAAGGTGGTTTACCTAATGTTGCGGAACGTCTATGCATAATCGAGGCAGATTGGGCCAATGAGAAACAAACAAATAATGAAGAAAAAGCAACTACTTCTAATAGCTCTCATGACCCATTCGACCAATTAGACCTACTCTTAGAAGAAATTCGTGAAGACTGCGAGAGCTAAAAGAAATCTCGCCATCTAGATAATGAGATTCAAGAAGTTATAGGTACTATTTCCTTAAATGCAGACTAAAGATACTGATTCATATGAATCCACCAAAAGTTCTCTGATCATTAGCCCTTGCATATCATCAATACCAACTTTCCTTTAACAATAACCCCATAATTTTAAAAAAAAAGCACAATTAAAAACAAAGCCACTATCAATGATCAATCAAACTTGGATCATGAGTTTTTGGAATATGAGGAGACAAGACTAGCGCTAGCAATCATTATGACACCCCATTAGTACTTACTCAGGCGACCACAGAAAGATCGAATGAATCGAAGGAACATTAGCAAAATACGGAAAAATATTTATAGTTCTGCTCCATCGATTCCTAGCTTTTTTAATGCCAGGTTTTTTTTCAGTGATGGAATGAGCTCGCTCTCCAAAAGTACGGAGGAGTATTGAAGCCATCAAAGCAAAGCCATTCAATCTTCCCCTCTCACGTTTCTAGGAGAAAACCCGTAATTGTGATCCGATCAGGCTGCTAACAACTCTCAAGGAGCATTAATTTGCACCAATATTTTGACCTTTTCCTAGAGCTAGGGCTGGGCACGAGGCAAATTCTTAGAAGCAAATTCGAGCTTCCAACCTATAAAAGTTTTCTTCAAGCAGCTTTGAGATACCTACAGCAAATAAGGTGTTGGACTCTACAAAAGCAAGATGTACTCGACCGTATGTTGAATAAGGGAGTCAAATAAAAATTAACATCTAAAGCTCATTGTATTGGCCTGCTCCCTATTCAATGGGGAAGTGGTCTGATTTTTATGGATGACTAAACTTTTCCAGAGAAAAGCATTAATCTTCATGTATTTCTGATTATAGGTTGTGCAAGTAGAACATAAAATAATAACAGGTCTCTATATCCAGAATATCCACAGAAACCTAATACAAAAAAAAACCACTAAATACTCTAAAGTTCTTTCATGTTTATTCAAAGCCTTACAGAAAAAAATCAGCTAAAGCTTCTATTTTTATCTTTGGGAAAATCAGTGATTGCAAGCATTTTAGTCATATTATTAAGTTTCGGAATATGCCCCATTGCTCTAGCCAAAGATTCTGGTGAAGGGCTATTCCTTATGCATTGTTCAGGCTGCCATGTAAAGGGTGGGAATATAGTCCGACGATCAAAAACCCTTAAATTAAAGGCCCTAAAATCTAATGGATTAGACAACCCAGATGCAATTGCAAGAGTTGCACGAGAAGGTATTGGGAGTATGAGTGGCTACCAAGAAGTTCTTGGGAAAGGAGGCGATCAGCTAGTGGCAATTTGGGTATGGGAACAAGCTCAAAAAGCTTGGGTCCAAGGATAAACCTCTAAGGAAGTCCATATTCCCTCTTTCCAATAAACGTCCTCTTCAAGAACCTTTTTAACTACCTCAAGACTTGCAGCTTCAAAAATACCAAAAACATATCTAGTGCATTTAGTTGGTCCCAAGGTGATCAGTATCCCCTTCTCCTTGAGAATAGAAAGCCTATTAAGGTGCTCTTCACGAAAAGGTGAACGCTTTTCAAGAGCATTTTGACAGTATGTACCCCAAAGAACAAATCGGTCCATAACTTCAAGAACAACTAATTCTGAAAAATTGTTTCTCAAAATATGGCACAAATGGTTAATAAATTGCTATCTTATTTAAGTAGATTCATTTTTTAAAGATCATGCTCACTGGTAGCGACCTGCTCACCAAGGTCAAAGAACTAGGTGATGTAAGCAAATCCGATCTTGTTCGTGCTTGTGGATATGTATCCACAAAGAAGGATGGTGGAGAACGTCTAAACTTCACTGCTTTTTACGAAGCTCTACTAGAAGCTAAAGGTGTAAGCCTCGGCGATACTGGTCGTGCAGGTATTGGGAAAGGAGGAAGAAAGCTTAGTTATGTAGCTACTGTTCAAGGCAATGGCAATCTATTGATTGGCAAGGCATACACAGCCCTACTAGATCTAAAAGCTGGAGATGAATTTGAAATCAAGCTAGGACGCAAGCAAATAAGGCTTGTACCTGCAGGAGCTGAAGAAGACGAAGACTAAATTAATCCCTGCATCTTGGTGAAATAACCAAGACTGACAAAATTTAGTCAAATTAAATTTAAAAAGCAAAAGCCCTGGAAAACAGCCAGGGCTTTTTAGTTTAAAAAGAATCTATTAGAGATTAAGAATTAACCAGCGGCTTCTCGAAGTTCCTTGCAAAATAATCCAGCTTCATTTACAGCACATCCTGGCGAGGCTTCAAATATTCTTTTAACAAGTGCACTTCCAACAATTGCTCCATCTGCTCCCCAACTACGTACTTTTCTAACTTGATCTGGTCCGGATATGCCAAATCCAACTGCCACAGGGAGTGAAGAAGATTCCTTAAGTTGTTTCACTAAACTTTCAACTCGATCTGCTAACTCTGATCTTTCACCAGTAACACCAGTTACGCTAACTAAATAAGTAAATCCTCTACTGGTTGATGCAATTTTTGCCATCCTTTCTTTAGGAGTGGTTGGCGCGACAAGTAAAACCAAGTCAAGTCCGTTTGAAAACGCAATAGGAGAGAGTAATTCTGCTTCCTCAAGTGGAAGATCAGGAACAACCAGACCAGAGACTCCTGCTTGAGCTGCTTCAGCACAAAAGAGCTCCATTCCTCGATTCAGTAAAGGATTGCTGTATGTAAAGAGAATTACAGGAATAGATAATCTGTCTCGCAAGCCAGAGAGCATCTCAAGGACTCTTAAAGGGGTAGTGGAAGCTTTAAGTGATCGTGATGCTGCAGCCTGTATTACAGGGCCATCAGCAAGAGGATCGCTATAGGGAATTCCCAATTCAATAATGTCAGCACCCTCATCTTGCAACCTAAGCAAAATTTCTGAAGTAGTTACTAGATCCGGGTCACCAGCCATTAAAAAAGGCATCAAAGCAATTCTGCCTTCTCTATATATTTGATTAAAGCAGCTGGAAATAGTAGTTACTGCTTTACGATTGGTTTCAGATGTATTACCCTTTAAAGTCATTAAATAAGTATCAGAGATTTTTTAAAAAGAAAACTCAAAGATTAGTAAAAGGAACAGTAGTAGATTTCTATTCATTTTCTAATTCTTTTATTAGGCTAATCTGTTCTTCCTCCGACATTGCTTCAAATCTACTCTGTAGTTCAGCATTAGTAACCTTTTCATAAGCATCACGATAACGTTTGCGCTGCTCCACAAAAGTCATTTGGCCTGAAACAACCCTGAACAAATAGGTGCCTGTCCACCCAAAGACAAGCAAAACAAGTATTGCTTCGGCAGCAATCCCAGCAGAAACCCCTTCAAAACCAATGAGGCGAAAAAAACAATAGCCAAATGCACCTAAAAATAAAGTGGCTAGCCCGATTTGTAAAACATTAGCTCTTGTCAAAATTCAGACCTCACCCTGACCATTTAAACGAAGGTTTAGAAAAGGAGCAAATAAAATCAGTCCAGGGAAAAACAAAAAAACAAATCCATATACAGCCAATCTCTCAACCTTTCCCATTATGTGCCAGCGATTGCTCATCCAGAAAAAAAGGAACAATGGAACAACAAGCAAATAAAGGAAGCCAATAGTTAAATACGTAACAAGCACTGGGAAAAAGATGATTGTGATTTGATTTTCTAAAGTCAATAGAGGCACTATGGATAAAACCACTCGTGGAAATTAGGATGTAGTTTGGGTGATGGTGGTCTTACCTCTAAATGGGAGCATGGCGGAATTGGTAGACGCAGCGGACTTAAAATCCGTAGGCCGTAAAAGGCTGTGGGGGTTCAAGTCCCCCTGCTCCCATAAATCTAAGAGCCAACCTTTTCTTTATTTTAGGCTTAATAAGCATCTATGTGTTCAAATTACGAACTAAGCTTGGCTTCAAAGGAAATTGATGAGTCTTGATGGTCAGCTCCAGCCTCTATGAAATCATCTACTAATTAGATGCAATTGACCAATTAAGAGTTTCTCCTGCATGAAATTGCAATATTTTTTCAACAGAATTATCTGCTTTTCTAACTTCAAGAAAATCTGGCACAACCCTTGGGCGCTTTTCTAAGGTGATAGAGTTTTTATTTATTGGTAATCCATAGAAGTCAGGCCCAAAAATACTTGAAAAAGCTTCTAAGCGATCTAATACACCTTCTTCATCAAAAACTTCTGCATAACTTTCAAGAGCAACTGAAGCATTAAAAATCCCAGCACAGCCACAGGAGCTTTCCTTATAAGAACGTAGGTGAGGAGCAGAGTCAGTCCCAAGGAAAAAGCAAGATTTACCACTTGTTGCTGCCTTTCGAAGTGCAATCCGATGCCTTTCTCTCTTAGCTACAGGCAAACAATAAAAGTCACTACGTAGTCCCCCATCAAACATGGCATTTCGATTGAAATGTAAATGATGTGGTGTAATTGTGGCTGCAAGATTAGAGCTGCAAGTTTCTACAAATTGAACTGCTTGCTCAGTAGTGATGTGCTCTAGAACAACCTTAAGAGAAGAATGGCGGGATAGAAGCGGGATAAGTTTTTGTTCAATAAAAATTGCTTCCCTATCAAAAATATCTACATCAGGATCTGTAACTTCACCATGTATTAATAATGGTAATCCAATTCGCTCCATGGTTTCCAATAGAGGAGTAATTGCCTGCAAGTCAGTGACACCATCTGCTGAATTAGTTGTAGAGTTAGCAGGGTATAGTTTTGCCCCAAAGAATACTCCCTCTTTATGTCCAAGTTCAATGACATCTGGAGATAAATCGTCAGTAAGATAGATTGTCATTAGAGGTGTAAATGATATTCCTTCTGGAATTGCAGCTAAAATTCTTCTTCTATATTTAATCGCAGCTTCAACCGTAGTAACAGGTGGTAGTAGATTTGGCATGATAATTGCACGACGAAACACCCTTGCAGTAGAAGCCAAGACTGCATTAAGAATATGACCATCTCTTAAATGCAAATGCCAATCATCAGGTTGAACTAATGTGATCTTTTCATTTGAAAAGTCCAAGGCAGGCTCCGTTTAAGGAATAACTACATTCCATTGCCTAAAATAGGCAACACATACAATTTAGCTTCATTAGAAGCAGAGGTGTCATTTCTTAAAAGCAAAAGTATAGGAAAGGCAGTTTTTGAATTCCGCCCAAACAAAGCCACTGTATAAAGCTTAAGCCGTACCTTAAGACTCCAGGCACATCAAATACATTGATATTAATCACAAAGGTTTGAAATTAATTGGGCTTGAATGATGTAACATATATTAAATCTCTTGATTAATATTAAAGAAGCTACTCAAGGCTATCCAAACCAAATTAATGTCTTACTGAACTAAACACACTAAGAGCAAATGAAAATTATCTATTTGCCCAATTACATGAATTTTAATCAAAATAATTCAAAGACAACTCCTACTAAATCAATTTAGAACCTATGCCATCATTCCTACTATCAGCGCTAGAAGTACTTATTGGCATAGGGCTATTATTTGGTGGTGGAGAATTGTTTGTTAAAGGTTCTGTAGCTTTATCACTCATCCTAGGTATTCCTCAATTGGTAATTGGTCTAACTGTTGTTTCTCTTGGGACTAGTGCGCCAGAATTATTTGTCAGCGTAAGCTCTGTATTAAAAGGCTCTGATGCACTTGCAGTTAGCAATGTTATTGGAAGCAACATCTTTAACGTTTTAGTTGTTCTAGGCGGAAGTGCTCTTATTTTACCTCTAAAAGTAGAGAGTCGATTAGTTCGAAGGGATGTGCCACTGCTAATTGCTGTATCTACTTCAGTTTGGGGAATGGCATCTGCAGGCAAAGTTACTTGGCAAGCAGGATTAGCATTATTAATTGCTCTAATAATCAATACTATTTGGGAAATTCGTACAGTTAGAGAAGAACCGGATGGCGTGGAAAATGCAGAGCCTGAAATCCAAATACCCTCTTCTTCTAATAGATTTATTAAAGCTTTTATTTCTCTATTAGCTGGAATATTTTTACTTACAATTGGTTCAAATGTTTTAGTCAAAGGTGCAAGTGCGGCCGCACTTTATCTAGGAGTAAGTGAGGCTGTGATTGGTCTAACAATAGTTTCTGCAGGAACATCTATGCCAGAGCTAATTACCTCACTTGTCGCAGCCTTTAAAGGCCAAACAGACCTGGCAATTGGGAATGTAGTAGGAAGTAGTTTATTAAATCAATTACTTGTTTTAGGTAGTGCCGCCATTGTTTCCTCAGGAAGTGGTCTAGTTGTCGAAAGGCTTCTAATTCAAAGAGATCTTCCTTTGATGATACTAACAACATTGGCATGCATGCCAATATTCTGGACAAATGGGCGAATAAGTAGGCAGGAAGGAGGGATTCTTATTGGTATCTATGTCTTCTATTTAATAGATCAAGTATTGCCTAAAACACTACCATTCTGGCAAGACGAATTTAGATTAATAATTTTATGTTTAGTATTACCGATCTTAATGATATTAATAACATATCAAACAATGAGATATTGGATCAAAGTTAAAAGAAGCCATACAGAATAAAACAAAAGATATTTACCATCTAAAAATACAGAAAAATCAAATCATAGTAACAAATTCTTCTGCAATAGTTGGATGTAATGCCATTGTTCTATCAAAATCTAATTTTGTAGCGCCCATCTGTAATGCTATTGCAGCCATTTGAATAATTTCTGCTGAGTGATCACCAACCATATGGCAGCCTAGTATTTTTTGAGATTTTCTTTCAGTGATTAGTTTAAGAAGGCAAGGTGCTCCTCTTTTAGGGAGAGCATTGGCCATAGATCTAAACTTTGCTCTATATGACCTAAGGTTCACCTCCCCATAAAGTGCGATTGCTTTTTCTTCAGTAAGCCCTACTGCTGCAATCTCTGGATGGCTAAAAACAGCACTAGGCACAAAATTATAGTTAACCTGACGTGTCTTTTTTCCAAAAACTGTATCCGCAAATGCTCTACCTTCATCAACAGCAACTGGTGTGAGATTGATTCGATTAGTTACATCACCAACAGCATATATATTTGGGATATTAGTTACTTGGTTCTCATCTACAATTACCTTATCTAGATCAATATCAATGCCAGCTGAAGATAGTCCAAGATCATTTATTAGTGGCTTTCTACCAGTAGCAAAAAGAACTCCACCGCAATTTTTTATTTCTACAGAGTTTGTATGAACTTTTAAATCTCCTGGATTACCACTAATCGAAACTGGATATTGACCAAAATTCAATTCGATGCCATTTTCTTGCATGTATTCAACGAGTAAATTGGATAATTCCTTATCAAATCCCTTTAATATAGTTTTCCCCCTAATGAATTGCTTTACTTTGACACCCAGGCCATTGAGAATGCATGAGAACTCACAAGCAATAAAGCCTGCACCAAAAATAACTACATTCTCTGGTAATTCATTAAGTAAAAAAATATCATCACTTAGCCATCCCAATTCCGAACCTGGAATTAATGGGCGATTAGGATAACCCCCAGTGGCTATTAATATTCTTTCGCCATACAACTCCGTAATTTTATCAACATTTCCCTTTTCCCTCACTAAGACAACATGTGAATCAGCAAGCTTCCCCCAACCATTAAAAAGAGTAACTCCAGATTTCTCAAGCAAGTCAATATGAAGAGAGTTTAACCGATCTACTTCGCTTCTGACATTTTTCAAAAGTTGACTTGAGTCTATACAGGCATCTTTAAATTCAACTCCAAAACTAGAAGCATTTTTAATATGCTCGTTATAAAGGGATCCATAAAGCAACAATTTCTTAGGAACACATCCTCTAATTACACATGTTCCACCAACTCGGTCTCCCTCAATTATGGCAACTTTTGCCCCATAGCTTGAAGCTCTTTTGGCTGCTGCCAAGCCTCCTGAACCGGCTCCTAGGACGATCAAATCGAAAGGGGGGTTTTTCAAGAAAATGCGGGTGAGGTTTTTTACAATTATGAATGTTATTTTTTTATTAGTACGTGGTAAGAAATAAAGAAACCCAGAAATTAGGTAATTTCTACTATCAAAGAAAGTTCAAGGTGCCTAAGATTACTTAGTTTTAAAGGTATCACCCTTAATGCTAGCTGGAGAGATCTCTCCTCCATGACAATAGCGAACTCTTGCATCAAGGGGAATATCCTGCCAGTTCCAAAAAACAGCGTAATCAGCCCAAGTTGTTGCTATACATACAAGTTTTAAGCTTTGATTAATAGAAAATGGCAATTGAGTAAGAGCCAAAATTAACAAGCCAATACCAGCTGATGGGGCATGAAACTTAAAGTTTAACTTTTGGAGATCCATTTAATTTTTTTGAAAATTGATGATTTTTAGCGAATTTCTTTTAGTAGAATCTTTTTCTACATTTCATATTGCACAAGCCAACAAAAAATAAACCAATCAGATATGAGATTTTAATATTCTCAAACATCTATTGGGACGTATCAACTAAATTTAACCCCCCTAGAGGCCATTTTGCTAATCGTCCTCATCCTTGAGCATTGACTGAACCAACTTCAATGAGCTTAGACCAACTGCTAAAAAGGTAAAGACAGACAATCCTACTAGAATCCCGATTGTCGCTCGTGAAATATCGAGCTCACCAAAAGAAACGGCAAAAAGCAAAATTCTCAATTTATAAATAAAGAAAGCTATACAAAAGGTTAAGTCAAAAATGACTAATGGACTACAAAAAAAGCAAATGAAAGAAAATCAGCTAAATCAAGAAAAAACAATTCTGCACCATATCCAACGAATATCGAACTTTGAAGCTTCTTGCTAGCTACTTTAAATTTTTTTTAAATCTTTATCAGAATACAAATAGAGAAGTATTCATTTTTTTGTTAAAAAGACAATAATACAAGGTAACCTCATTTTTTTAGAGATTAAAACCCATGGGAAAAATATTAATTGCCCAATTAATGCTTCTTATAGCAAGTGCAACTTATCTCCCCTTAATTGCCGGTGGATATTGGCTTGTTATTGGTAGCTTTAGGCAAGGCCCAGGAGGCAGACCTGAAGTAAGTGGTATTACAAGTCCATCTGTCTATGCAATCCCTATGGAATCAATGGCACAATGCAAAGCCGCTGGGCAGAAAATCTCAAACGAAATCTACAAACCTGTTTGGCAATTCGATAATCGTTGGACATGCGTTTTAGGAGACAGAAACAAGTAATAGCAAAAACCTTTCTTCAAAAAGATAAGTCCTTCCCAACTAGCAGGTATCCCCCTTGTCTCTATAAAATTTGCTCTTATTCCTATACAGGAAATTTTTTTATCAAATTTAGAGCACTGCAAGAAGCAAGACCCAAGTACCAAAACAAAATCTGCACCTACTAGAAATAAGCCTTTACGACTGCCTGCTATAAAGATCGAACTAGGTATTTACCACCATGCCAGTTAACAGGATGCGGCTTGCAGAGGTTGTCAACGGTCGCGCGGCGATGTTTGGTTGTTCAGCTATAGGGATTTCATCCTTAGCAATAAAAACAAATTTGCTACAAATCGCCTTTACCCAAGACATACACTCCTTTTGGCAAGTAATTGGAATATATGCCACTTGAAATTAATCGCTGTATTACAAGCGGACAACCGAAATACCTAACTACGTATCGCATGCGAGAATCACTAGATCTTAAAAGGTATTGACATGCACCAGTCAAACCTAAAAAGGTACTTTTTCCTTTTTATTGCTATCTGGTCGTCATGGTCGATTTGGAACTCAATTCAACCACCCCTAACTAGCTACCAACTCATAGCTTTATTTGCCATCTTTCCAATATCTGCACTTTTACTCGCTTTTTCATTCCTGGAGAAAGATAAAGATGATGATGATTCCAATGGTGGGCTGATGGAGCCAATTTTAATTAGAGGCAGGTCTTAATACGAATAAGAGATAACTTCAAGCCATTTCCCAAGTAAAAACTATATCTTTTAAAGTTAGGCAGTCATTTCAATAAGCCTAAAATATTTAAACTTCAAATGGGATGTCAGCATTCTGCCTAAAACTATATAAAATTATCCTATTATCTGTTTACTCAAAAAAACTAAATGGCTACCGCTAAAGAAAAAAAAGCTGAAGTTAAAGCTCACCTCAAAAAACTACGGTCAGATCTAAGGGAAATGCATCTTGGCGTAACAGAAGAGCTTACTCTTCCAGATCCTGCAGAAGTTAAAAAAGCAATGACTCAAATGGAACAACTTTTACAAGTTGTAGAGCCTAAGTCTGCAAGAAAAAGCAAAAAATAAAATCTTGAATATTTACTATTATTTTAACCATAAGTATAATCAGATGTATTGACTAAGCGTCCTATATATTCAACTTAGAAAGAAATCTACTTGACAGTAAAACCTAAAAGTTAATTAGCACCACAGAGGCTCTCATCTCAAGCCAGAAGCAAATAAGCAAAAAAACCTATCAAAAAAACAACAAGACTCCCCAAAGAAAGGGCTATTAGGTTAAACAGGTAGGCCTTATTACTTAGGTACTTAATCTGCAGTAATTAAATTTGATATTGGTTATAATTCTATGTTATAAGGTTTGAATTCGATTATCAGTAAAATGGGGGAATCAATGAAGGATTTATCCTTAGTTGAAGAGGTAGATAATGTTGATTCTTATTTTGAATGCATCTCATCATGCTCTTTAGATGCAGAAGGTGTTGAATGTGTAACGCGATGCGTTGAAGTTCACCTAAAAGAAGAGAGTTAAATTTCCATATTTTTGATAATTGGTATAGTTGCAAGATTTTATCTGAGGTTCAAAAAGTCAGAAGGGATAATAAATGAAGATAGTTTCCATTTAAAAAGTCCATTACGTTGCCAAAAAGCTTTAATAGGGGTTTCAGTACTTGATTTCTGACTACTTAGTACAAATAAATTTAGGTTGGAATAATAAAGTTTTATTTGATTTTTTTCTTTTTTAGAAGCCTTACTTTGGGAAGTGTCACTTTGGTTTGATGACTTTTGTTTTGAATTAGATTTTTCTGAAGATTTATTATCTTGGAGGATAGTACCATTTTCGAGCAAAAGTTTCAGACCTCTTGGAGTTACTGTTGCATCTACAATTCCATTGACTAAAGGGTCAATAAAAATTAAGCTTAAAGTTCTATATGGCTTAAGGTTGAAATCTCCAGTAACAGCTTTAGTTAGAGCCAACTTTATCTGAGGTTTTAGACTTTTTCTAACTGATGGAAAATTTATGTAATTAGCATAAGTAGTTTGATCTTGATTCTTAAGAGCCTTTTGAAATTCAAATAATGCAATATATGGAGAAATATAATAACAGGTACCTAATAAAGTTGAAGATAAAATTATTATTCTAAGAAAATACTTTTTTGGACTAAATTCAATAGTGAATTTCATTTTTTAATTAAAAAGCGAATTTGCGGTGGAGCAATTACCAAGTTTTTTCCAACGTTCTAAGTTCTGTTCTATGTTTAAAAACTCCTTATCAGTATCAGTGTACTCTTGAGCTTTTATTAAGGCTTCAAATGCTTCTACTCCAAATTTACTGGCATATCTTTGATTTATACAGGCCTTATACTTAACCCCATTTTTTAACTCTTCCTCTCCTTGGCGTAAATACCCCTGAGCTAAGTCACTTTTCTCTCTCCACTCAAGCATGTACTTTTTAAAATTAGTTTGTTGATCTTGTGCGTATGTATAATCACTTAGACTAACAATAGTAAGTATAAAAACTATAATTGCTAAGATTTGATGTAACATGAATGAAAAAGAAAAGTTGAAAATAAAGTCTTTTACTTCCTAGTGAAATTATCTATTGTATTCAGTATGACTGAAATAAAATTTGCTTTATAAGTATAGCCATAATAGAGGACAAAGTGAAATGTATTTTAAATTGCCCAATAACTTGCTATCAGACTCGTCATAATTGATTCATAGGTACTAATAGGAGTTGTGGATCAAGTTATTGAATTCCAAGCTTAAAAAAAAAACTGAGTATAATTTCAATGTTATATAAAATTATTGTCTTAGTAGCTAAAAGTTAAAAATTTCATATTAGATGCGATATATTTCTAGTAGTATGGAAAGAAGGCGTGTTCGATAAATTAGAATATCAAAACCAGCAAACAGAAAATGAATAAAACAAACCTTTTCCTCATGTCTTGCATAGCCTCTTTAGTAGGGGGTTGTGCCTTGATAAATAAAGTTGAAGAAGTATTCATACCAGATGAAAATACGGTTGAGATGAAAGAAACCAAAAAGAAAACTATTAGTATTACTTGTAGTCAAGGAAAAATAAAAGATCATACAGAAAAAGGTTGGAAAGTTATTGGTACTGAGGAAAAAGAAGTTCCTTGTAAATGGAAAACAAAAAAAGCAAAGCGTAATTGTAACCCCAAAAAAGACAAAGGTTGCTTAATAACAGTACCTGATGAATACGGAAAGGAAATAATATATTTTCTAGAAAAAGAAAGCCTTATAGACAAGAGAAAATAGTTATTAAGTGCCCAAAGATGTTGTATCAGATTTACTGAAGTTAATTATAATACTTATAAAATTCGTTTTAAAAGGTTTCTAACTATAAGTTTTACTAGAGTTCTTTTTTTGAACTCGTTTATAATGTCCGATATAAAACCATCTCCAAGTTGGTATCATTGTAAATAACCAAACCCAAACTATGTATTCGTAATTTGCATCAAGATTTGAAGTGTTACACAACTCTGATACACCCAATTTTTGACTCTGTTCTAAACGATCCTCTAAATTTCTGCATAGCAGATAGCCATGTACTCCAAGGAAGCCTATGGTCATCGAGGTAGGAACTATTGCAAACAAAGCGGCTAAAACTAAATTTCCTAGTTTTAGTCTAAGATTAAGATCCTTAGAAATACTCATACACGGAGGAATTTACTTGTCTTCCTTGATTCTAAACACTTTATAACATAAGAAGCCATGTTAGGCAATAAATTATACCTAAATACAAGTATATGGTTGTATTAGCTATCCAGACTATCTTTCAGAAAAAGTAAAATCTTTAGGCATCCAATGTTTTTTTTAACTAAGCCTTTTCACTATAATATTCCTAGAAAATAGATTTGAAGATAAAATAATAGGGCAAAACCATAAATAAAATTGATGTGGTTTCTATTGGTAAGATACAATTGATTATAAGGTTATAGATATAGGTTTAAAGCAATTATCATAAATTAGTTAACCAAGCGCTAGAAAGTATCCAACTCTCTAAGAAGTGCTATAATTAACAAGTAAATAGGCTAGCTTCTTGACAAGTAAATGTGTTTAAATGAATAAGAACATCTCACAAATCTTCCTAACTGATTTATCAATAGATCTTCCTATTTTTTTGTCAGATGCAAGTAACTCAATAAAGAATAAATTTAAAGATTATGAACATAAAGTATATAACAATGAAGAGCTTAGGTTTTTTATTAAATCAAATTTTGATTCTGAGGTTTTGTGGGCATACGACGTCTTAAAACCATATTCTTATAAATCAGATTTAGGGAGATTTTGTCTTCTATATCAGCAAGGAGGATGGTATTTTGATATTGCAATCAAATGCTTATCAAACTTTCAAGTGTGTTCAAATGTCGATATGATTTGCTTTCGTGATGAGCAGAGACATTCCTCAACTTCATGGGCTGTAGCGGGAGGGATAATATGGTCAAAATCTGGCAATAATATTCTATCAACTGCAATCAAAATGATTATTCAAAACTGCAGGGAGCGCTGGTATGGAAGAACTCCTTTATGCCCAACAGGTCCTTCACTATTTGGAGAAGCAATCGCCAAGGAAAATAGAGATAAGAATATAATATTTGGTTATTTAGATCGCCCAAATATACCATTTACCAAAAAAAATATCCCATTTCTTAGAAAATTATTCAAATCAAAATTCAGATTGGCTAACCACAAAACCTTTGCCTTAGTAAAGCCTGCATCTGGAGGTGATCTTAAAGCCTTAGGAGTCCATGGATCAAATAATTATAATCAATTTTGGAAATCTAAAACTGTTTATAATGATATACCTTTTACACTAAATTATAAATAAGCAGAAGCGACGTATTATCTTATATGCCCAATATAAATTTTTAAGCAAATATTTGATTGTTTATTAAACAAGATCGTAGACTAGATTAAATATTCAATTTTCTTAATCTATCTTGCTAAAGATTATTTAAATTATTCTGCCAGGTCATACATTTCGTTTATATGGCAATGTAATGGTACAACCTATAAAGTAGGGAGGCTAAGTCCTTCAATATTAAAAAGTAATTCATCATGAGTGAATTTCCGTATTTAGTCGCCCTAGCTTTATTTGAACAAGAGGGTAAGCGTTTTATGCCCATAGGAGGTAAGTCACTACAGGATCCAATTAAAAATGATGCTATACCAGACAATAAGATTGAGAGAATTGCATTAGAACTACTGTTGCGATTAATAGAAAAGAGTGATAATGGTTCAATTCAAAGAGTAAATGGAAAAAAAAGCTTACTGATAATGCAAATCCCAATGGAAGTTATGCAAGAAAAGCTGCCAAGGATTAAGGCCGATTGGATCCAAACTGGAGAAACTGAAATATTTATCGAAAACCTTTGTGCACTATGCCATGGTGTATGGAGTATAGAATTTGCAAAGTATCAAGGTCTTGTAATGGAAGCTATTGATAAATAACTGCTTACGCTATAAGTCTTCCTATCGAATAGGTATTATTAATTACAAATAGTTTTGATATTAAATGCAAAAATGGCATTATACATCTTTTAAATCTTAGATTGTTTCTATAATTAAACACATTTAATTAAACTCTAGATTAGTATTTAGGGTTATACCTTAAAAGCCATAGTCGTAAAGAAGAAGGTACTCCTACAATGGATCAAATTAGGGAAAGAAATAAATGAGCTTGTAAATTTATTTACAGTCCATTGGCCTAACTATTCAGATGCAGTTAAAATGTAAAAGAATTTTTACTTCAATGATAAAATTCTGGGTATTATTTTAAGATTAATCATTATGAGTTCAAAAAGATCTATTTCTAGTCAGGGCTCTCATTTTGACAAAGATCTTGATGGGCAACTTGAAAGTCGACCTGAGGCTCTGAAAGGTAATGAACTTTTAGAATATGTAAACATTAATAGACGTCAATTAAATGATAATGGTGATAGTTTATGTATAGGTGCGGGTTATGGGGATAAAAGCGAGGATGGGTCAACGACTTGTCGACTTGACCTATTTAGTACTGAACTAATCAAGGCGAAAAAAGCTTCACATTTATCTAATAGCAAAGAAAAGGCCAAGGGAGAGATCTTAAAAACCTATAGCCTAGATACACTAAAAAATATCGCCGAATTAGGTTGTATATCTGGTAAAGCCTATAAGCATTTACAAATATCAGAAAATGAGCAGTTTTTCGATGACAACAAATATGAAATAACTTGTTCTCTTGAAGATCAGTTTGGCAATGGCTACCTTAAAAATAGTGCAGAAAGGGTTGGAGGAGAAAATTCACATTGGAAGCATAGAGCTGTGTGGAGGTTTATAGAAATGATCGCCATTGAAGAAGTAGCTAAGTCAAACAAATAAGATTTTAATAGATTGCTGTATATATAAGCTATCTCCTCTCAATATTTTCAAAGAATACCATTTCATTATTTAATATATTAATCCTACTTTTCAAAATGGTTCTTAGAGCAATAGATACCTTTGAGCTAATGGAAGTACATCCGCAGGCTCACAAGTAAGCAGCTCACCATCAGCAAAGACTTCATAGGTCTGAGCATCTACTTTTATAGATGGCAAGGCATCATTAGAACGCATACATTTCTTTGAAATATCGCGTGTATCTTTAACCGCTACGCAATTTCTCTGAAGTTTGAGAGCATTAGGAATATCCTCCTCCATAGCTGCATTACTAAGAAAAGTAAGACAACTTGAAGCTAAAGCTCCTCCAAAGGCTCCAAACATAGGTCTTCCATGAACTGGCTGGGGAGTGGGGATTGAGGCATTTGCGTCTCCCATTTGAGCCCAAACGATGGAACCTCCTTTGATAACAAGTTCTGGCTTAACGCCAAAAAAACCTGGTTTCCAGAGAACTAGATCTGCCAACTTTCCAACTTCTATAGAGCCAATATAATTGCTCATTCCATGTGCAATTGCAGGGTTAATAGTGACCTTGGAGATATATCGCTTTAGTCGATTATTATCATTTCTACTTGTATCTTCAGGCAAAGGTCCTCTTTGTACTTTCATTTTATGTGCAGTTTGGAATGTTCTGCTGATCACCTCGCCTACTCTTCCCATTGCTTGTGAATCACTAGCAATAATTGAGAAAGCACCTATATCATGAAGGATATCTTCAGCGGCAATAGTTTCGCGCCTTATCCGAGATTCAGCGAAAGCAACATCCTCCGGAATTTTGGGGTCCAAGTGATGGCAAACCATCAACATGTCCAAGTGTTCTTCTAATGTATTTCGTGTATATGGTCTTGTCGGATTCGTACTACTTGGCAGTACATTAGCTTCACCACAAATTTTGATAATGTCTGGAGCGTGACCACCTCCAGCACCCTCAGTATGAAATGTATGAATAGTGCGGCCATTAATAGCTCTAATCGTATCCTCTACAAAGCCAGCTTCATTTAAAGTATCTGTATGAATACAAACCTGAACATCCATTAAATCCGCAACTTGCAAACAACAATCAATAGA
Source organism: Prochlorococcus sp. MIT 1307 (assembly GCF_034092395.1). Lineage (NCBI taxonomy): Bacteria > Bacillati > Cyanobacteriota > Cyanophyceae > Synechococcales > Prochlorococcaceae > Prochlorococcus > Prochlorococcus sp. MIT 1307. Next base: position 500,149 of record NZ_CP139301.1, read on the forward strand.
AGAAGGTGTAGTGCCCCAGTCCTCATGAAGTTTTAACCCACAAGCCCCAGATCTGACCTGTTCCTCTAATGGCTTAGGAGAACTTGCATTACCTTTTCCAAAAAATCCCAGATTGACTGGTAAGGCTTCAGCAGCTTTTAACATTCGCGATAGGTGAAACGCTCCAGGCGTGCATGTAGTCGCGTTTGTTCCAGTTGCTGGTCCAGTACCGCCTCCAAGCATTGTTGTAATGCCACTAGCTAAAGCTGTTTCTATTTGCTGAGGGCATATGAAATGGATATGTGTATCAATACCTCCGGCCGTAAGAATCTGTCCTTCACCAGCTATTGCTTCAGTACTCGGACCAATGACTATATTTACACCTTCTTGAGTGTCTGGATTACCGGCCTTTCCTATAGATACGATTTTTCCATCTTTTATCCCTATATCAGCCTTAACTATTCCCCACCAATCAAGAATTAATGCATTAGTTATTACAGTGTCAACTGCTCCTTGGCTTCTGGTTCGTTGTGATTGCCCCATACCATCTCTAATTACTTTTCCACCTCCAAATTTGACTTCGTCTCCATAGATTGTGTGATCTTGCTCTACTTCAAGAATTAAATCAGTGTCGGCTAATCGCAGCCTATCGCCCACTGTTGGGCCATAGGTTTCAGCGTAAACACGTCTAGGAATTCGATAAGACATAAAAATTTCAATCCATTGATCCGTTAATTAATCCGTTAAAACCAAACGCAAGTCGAGCCCCTCCAAAAGGCACAAGATTTACTTCACGTTGATCACCTGGCTCAAAACGAATGGCTGTCCCTGCAGGGATATCAAGTCGTTTCCCAAGAGTTACTTTTCTATCGAACTCAAGAGCCTTGTTGGATTCATAGAAATGGAAGTGGGAACCAACCTGAACAGGACGATCACCCTTATTAGAAACAGAGATAGTAGTTACAGGACGACCTACATTAAGGTCAATATCTCCAGGTTGAGGAATTAATTCTCCAGGAATCAAAATAGTCATAATTGATTTTTAACGAATTGGATCATGAAGAGTGACAAGTTTGCTGCCATCAGGGAAAACGGCTTCTATTTGCACTTCATCAATTAATTCAGGAACTCCTTCCATAACTTGATCACGACATAGCCAGGTTGTACCCTCAGACATCAATTCAGCAACAGTTTTACCGTCGCGAGCACCTTCAAGAATCTGAAAGCTTAACCAAGCTATTGCTTCTGGGTGATTGAGTTTTAAACCACGATTTAATCTACGCTCCGCAAGAAGCGCAGCTGTAAAAACAAGCAATTTGTCTTTTTCCTGAGGACTGAGATGCATAAAATTTACTAACTAGAATCAGTGTGACAAATCCAGAGGTTTTTGGTCATTCCGTATTGCACATAGTTTCGTTATAAGGTTTTTCTTGCATTGGCCAAACTCTTAATGGTTCAGGAATGCTTAATTGTCGCAACCTACGAGTATGTCTCCAGATACGAAAGAACCAAAATCTTGCAGCCTGAGTTGATGGCCCTATGTAACGAGCAGAAATACCATGATCGAGAGCACTACAACTCATCCCACCTTCTAGTCCAACCCGCTCTAAAAGAGAGTTCTGAATAAGTTCATTCAAGACTTCCTTGGAGAAATAAGTAGGTGCAACCCAGACCATAGAGCCAAAAACTGGTTGATTCCCCATTCCATGCTCAGATGAAAGTGCATTTCCTGCTAACTCCAATCGATCAACAAACTCCCATTGTTTTTTTTCGGACCAATGTCTACAAATCTCTAGATGAGAGCGCCAACAACCACTACCTAACATTTCACCAGCAGCAGTACGACCAAGGCGCACTATGTCAGTACAAATAAAACTAGAGTCTTGGTGAAGATCAACAAACATAGTCTGTTCAAAGAGACTCTCGCCAAAAAGTACAATTTCCTGTGGTAACCATTCTAGATCAGCATTTTTATTTATTTCTAAATAACAATTTTGCTTTGCCCATTCTCCTTCTGGGTGAAGAGTTGAAATACCAATAGAACCATATACTTTCTGAGCTGCAACAGTTGTAATTAGTCCACTAGTTCCTGACTCTGCTTTTACTTTCATTGTGAGTTGGTCACCTCCAACTAAACCTCCGGCAGTATGAAGTAGTGGGACCTCAAAACGTCCATCAACATCACTAGACCCTCGAAGAACTTTAAATGGAGCACTACAACTCACCTGATGAGAAGTGATTGAATTAGATACCCCAGCACAATCAGATCTCCTGATAAACCTCAGATCGCAAGTCCCATGCCAGGCAACTTCTTTTGAACTCATGAATTCATAATAAAAACTTGCCGAAATTCCACTCTGTTCCCTTAAGAACCTAATCTTTTGTTATTTCATACATCCTAAACAAGATTAAAAATTGTCAGCTCCTCCCATTTTCTTAAATAAGGTACTTCATATAAGAAGCCCCCAGAACTCTTTGATTCTTTCACTCTCTGCAAAGGAGCGAAGGTATTTAAGAGGACGAAGACAAACCCTGTGTGGACAAGAAGTACTTTTGCATCTCCCGAGGGAAGGTCCGCTAATGGAAGGAGATGTTCTTGCAGGAGAAAATCGATTTCCAAAAGTTGTAGTAAGAGCTGCTGTCGAAGATTTATTAGTAGTGCGCACAAACTCATTATTGGAATTAATTAAGGCTTCTTATCACCTTGGAAACCGTCATGTTGAACTGGAATTACACTCTCAAGAGCTTTTCTTATTAGACGATACAGTTCTAGCTAAGATGTTAAGAGGAAGAGGTCTTAAAGTTGAGAAGATAAGTAAGCCTTTTTTCCCAGAGTTAGGTGCTTACTCTCAAGTTCATAGACAAGCTTAATTTCTATGACCTCCCTAGGAATGCTTCAACTAGTTAGCCCTGCTTTGCCTGTTGGAGCATTTAGTTATTCAGAAGGGCTTGAATGGCTTATTCACACAGGAAAAATCAAAAATGAATCAAACATTTTTTCTTGGCTAGAAGGAGAACTTTTAAGAGGACAGATTAGAATCGAAGCTGCTGCCCAAACCCCTATTAGAGAAGCCCTAACGAATTGGAAGCTAAATAATGATTCAAAGACAAAATTGATTGTTTCTGATCTAAATAGTTGGTTATTAGCACTACGTGATTCATCCAATATGCGAGTTCAACAACGTCAAATGGGGAAATCACTTCTTCAACTACTTGACGATTTGGGACACCCTTTACCAGATAATACTAAAAATCTTTCTTGGACAATTGCGTGGGGTTGGGCTGGCTTGGCTTGGCATTTGTCAAAGTTGGAAGTAATCCAAGGATATCTATATAGCTGGGTTGCTAATCAACTCAGTGTTGCAGTTAGATTGCTTCCTCTTGGGCCAACTAGAGCTCAGTATTTCCAATCTGCTTTTTTACCTTTGATAAGCAACCAGGCTGAACTACTGCTAAACACTGATCCGCATCAAATATGGACTGGAGATGTTGGCGCAACATTCGCTCAGCTATCCCATTCTGAACTCTATACACGATTATTCCGAAGTTAATGAGCAACGCACTAAGACTTGGGGTTGCAGGGCCAGTTGGTTCAGGCAAAACAGCACTTGTTGAATCACTGTGCAAACGGCTACGCAATCAATTGCAACTAGCTGTAGTTACTAATGACATCTACACACAAGAAGATGCAAAGTTCCTTACCAAAGTTGGTGCATTAGAGCCTGAACGCATTCGAGGAGTTGAAACAGGTGGCTGTCCGCATACAGCCATCAGAGAAGACTGCTCAATTAATCGATCAGCAGTGGAAGATCTTGAGCGTCTTTTTCCTGATCTTGACTTGGTATTTGTGGAAAGTGGAGGCGACAATCTTGCGGCAAGCTTTAGTCCAGAATTGGTAGATATTTGTATCTACGTCATAGATGTCGCAGCAGGAGACAAGATTCCTCGAAAAGGAGGGCCTGGAATTACTCGTTCAGACTTACTTGTAATCAATAAAATTGATCTTGCTACAATGGTCGGTGCCAATCTAGAGATTATGAGACGAGATACTTCATTAATGCGAGGAGAGCAACCATGGTGTTTCACCAACCTTCAAAGCGGTGAAGGCCTAGATAAAGTAGTTGAATTCTTGTATAAACAACTACCTAATTAATTATTTGGTATACCTATTCATCAATAAAGGTATAGACCGATACATATTGAAAACCGGCTCATTAATAGCTTCTAAATCCTCGAATGTCATAAGGGCGTTCAATTCATTATGAGGAACATGTCTCTTTCCAAGCGGCTTTTTTTAGGATTGACTTCAATTCTTGTTGGAACAACTGTCACAGCTTGTGGGGGTGGAAGTCAATCTACAGAGTGTCCAGATTGTGATGATCAAGTAACGGTAGGAATCCTGCATTCATTAAGCGGGACTATGGCTATTTCTGAAACCACTTTGGTGGATACTGAAAAAATGGCAATCGAAGAAATCAATGCTGCGGGAGGCATTGAGGTAGGTGGCAAGAAATACGAAATCAAATACATCGTTGAAGATGGAGCTTCTGACTGGCCTACATTTGCAGAAAAATCAAAGAAGCTAATCGATCAAGATAAAGTTCCTGTTGTATTTGGTGGTTGGACTTCTGCTAGCCGCAAAGCAATGCTTCCGGTTTATGAATCCAAGGATGCCTTCCTTTATTATCCAATTCAATATGAGGCTCAGGAATGCTCCAAAAATATTTTTTATACAGGAGCGACCCCTAACCAACAATCTGAACCAGCCACAGATTTCATGTTTAAACGCTCGCCAGCAGCTGGCAAGCCTTTCTTCTTAGTAGGGTCCGATTACGTCTTCCCCCGAACTTCAAATACAATCACAAAAGAACAAGTCAAAGCTCTTGGTGGAACTGTAGTTGGAGAAGACTATCTACCATTAGGCAATACAGAAGTTGCTCCCATTATTGCTAAAATCAAAAAGGCACTTCCTACTGGTGGCGTCATTATCAACACATTAAATGGTGATCAAAACGTAGCTTTCTTTAAGCAAATTCAGGATGTAGGTATTACACCTCAGAATGGCTATTACGTAATGAGCTATTCGATTGCCGAAGAAGAAATTAGTACTATTGGGCCTGAGTTTCTAGTCGGGCATTACGGTGCCTGGAACTACATGATGTCAATAAATACCCCTGCTTCCAAAAAATTTGCTAAAAGCTTTAAGAAGAGATGGGGTAACGACAGGGTAGTTGCAGATCCACAAGAGTCTGCATACAACATGGTCTACTTATGGAAAGCAGCTGTAGAGAAAGCAGATTCATTTGATGACAACGCAGTGAGGGAAGCTCTAGTAGGAGTCAAGTTCAATGCTCCTCAGGGGCCAGTTGAAGTAATGCCAAATCATCACCTCTCACAAACTGTCCGGATTGGTCAAATCACCTCTAGTGGACAATTTAAAATTCTCGAAACAACTCCTGGTCCAGTTTTACCTCAAGCTTGGAACCAATATGAGCCAAGCTCTAAAGGGTATGCATGCGATTGGACTGACCGTCGTAAAGGAGAACGGTACCGCCTTTGATCTGATAGATCCTGCCATGATTTACTAAATGACGGGGAGTTCAAGCGATTGGCTCCCCATTAACAATTCAGAATTTTTTACTAGTGCAATTAATCCTTGAAAGCCTTTTCAATGGAGTTGCAATAGGCTCCGTACTTCTTATTGCAGCCCTTGGATTAGCAATTGTTTTTGGTCTTATGGGTGTTATTAACCTCGCTCACGGGGAATTAATGATGCTTGGTGCCTATTCGACCTATGTAACACAATTAATTTTTAAACTGCCAGTTTTGAAGCCGTTCTATAACGCCTATGTAATTGTTGCTATAGGAGTTGCATTCGTAGTTAGTGCTTTAGTTGGAATTCTTTTAGAGAGGACAGTAATAAAGCGTTTATATGGAAGTCCACTCGAGACATTACTAGCGACATGGGGGGTAAGTTTAATACTCCAACAATTTGTTCGGAGCGTTCCTCTGGCTTACGGAGCAGGGCTTGTAATCTCTTTGCTAACGGCTCTTATTCTTCCAAAATTATTACCAGAAAATCTTTATGAGAATAACCGCAATCATTTAGTAAGGTTTGGAACCTGGGCTTTTTCAGCCATGATTGGGGTCATTACAGCAAGTGGATTGTCTACAACAATTAGCAAAATAAGTCGAGCAAGTTCAAGAAATGTCGACGTAACTGCACCTTCTTGGATGAGAGGTGGGGTCGATTTCTTGGGAATAACATTCCCCATGACTCGTTTAGTGATAATTGTAATCACAATAATTGCTGTTATAGCAGTAACTTGGTTTCTAAATCGCAGTGTCTGGGGGATTCGCATTCGTGCAGTCACCCAAAACCGATCAATGAGTGATTGCTTAGGAATATCAACTGAAACTGTTGACATCCTTACCTTTGGAATAGGCTCTGGACTTGCAGGAGTTGCTGGTGTAGCTGTTTCTCTTTTAGGTTCCGTAGGACCAAATGTTGGTAGCAGTTATATCGTTGGTTGTTTCATGGTAGTAGTGCTTGGGGGGGTAGCAAACTTACTTGGCACTATCATTGCCTCCTTCAGTATTGGCATCATGACAGATCTTATCGGTGCCGGTCGATTGCTCACTATCTGGCCTCAAATGCCAGGACCATTAGCTTCAACGGTTGATTTCTTTGCCACAACAAGCATGGCAAGAGTATTGATTTTTGCCTTAATAGTTATCTTCCTTCAATTCCGTCCAGCAGGCTTATTCCCCCAAAAGGGACGAATGGTCGATGTTTAACTCTATGAAAACTTCTTCCACAAATCGACGTTGGATCTCTTTGGCTATATGGGTTTTGATCATTTCTGCAATAATTTCAGCGCCTGCATTATTACCTGTATTTCGTCTGAACTTACTAGGTAGATACCTCTCTCTAGCAATAGTTGCTCTAGGTGTTGATTTAATTTGGGGTTTTGCAGGTCTACTTAGCCTGGGACAAGGAATATTTTTTGCACTAGGAGGCTATTGTGCTGCAATGTTTCTGCAATTGAACAGTTCAGCAGAACAGCCAAATGGGATACCTGAGTTCTTTGGACTTTATGGCGTACAAAAATTGCCCTTTTTCTGGGAACCTTTCAATTCTCCAATATTCACACTTATAGCAATTTGGTTAATACCTGCTTTGGTGGCTGGCTTACTTGGTTATTTGGTTTTTCGAAATCGTATTAAAGGGGTTTATTTCTCAATTCTCACCCAAGCAGCGCTTTTAGTATTTTTCAATTTTTTTAATGGTCAACAGAAACTCATTAATGGGACCAATGGCCTAAAAACAGATATCACCCAACTCTTCGGTCAAATGGTTGGATCTGATTCAGTGCAGCGTTGGTTTTTCTGGCTTACAGCTCTTCTCGTAATCTTGGCTTGGTTCTTTGCTCGCTGGATAGTCAGAGATAGTTTTGGACATATATTGATCGGGATCCGAGATGACGAATCCAGGATACGTTTTACTGGCTACAACCCAACATTCTTCAAAACAATCGTATTTGCCATCGCAGGCGGACTGGCAGGAATTTCAGGAGCTCTCTACACAGTGCAATCTGGAATAGTTTCTCCTCAATTCATGACAGTGCCATTCTCAATTGAAATGGTCATTTGGGTTGCAGTCGGTGGTAGAGGAACTCTAATAGGAGCAATTCTTGGAGCAGTATGCATTAACTACGCTAAAAGTCTTGTTAGTGAAGCTTTACCAGCTAGTTGGATGTTTATTCAGGGCGGTTTATTTATTCTAGTTGTCACAGCTTTACCTGAAGGTGTTCTGGGCTGGTTGCAAAGTGATGGCCCCAAAAATCTACTTTCTAGATTGGGAATTGCACGCCCACTTGGTACTTACCCAAGCCTCGAGGCTGAAGGAAAGCAAGAAGTGAAGCCATGAGCATACCTTTACTAGAACTACAACAAATTTCCGTAAGCTTTGAAGGGTTTCTAGCACTTAATGACCTGAACCTTTCTCTTCAAAAAGGAGAGTTAAGAGCAGTTATTGGACCAAATGGAGCAGGAAAGACAACTTTCTTAGATGTTATTACAGGAAAAGTAACGCCAACATCAGGAGATGTTCTTTTCAAAGGCAGTTCAATAATCGGAAAACATGAACATCACATTGCAAGGCTTGGAGTTGGAAGAAAATTCCAAAGCCCACGCATTTTTAAAAACTTGACGGTCTACCAAAATCTTGCATTGGCAATCAATAAACCTAAAAAGCCATTACCCCTACTATTTCGGAGTAAAAGTAAAAAAAATCATGACCAGATTCATCATTTAATGAGCATTGTCAATCTGCAATCAAAAGTAAATCTCTATGCTGGTTCCCTTTCTCACGGTCAAAAACAATGGCTAGAAATTGCCATGCTTGTTGGTCAAAATCCTGACATGCTGTTAGTAGATGAACCAGTTGCTGGGCTTACTGATGAGGAAACAGAACTTACTGCAGACCTGCTGAAATCTCTTGCAGGCGATCACACTATCCTAGTAATAGATCATGACATGGAATTTATCCGTCGCCTGGATAGCCCTGTAACTGTTTTACATCAGGGCAATGTTCTTTGCGAAGGTTCAATGCAATCAATTCAGAACGACCCTCAAGTAATAGAAGTTTATTTAGGTCGTCCAGAAGGAATTAATTGATGACACTTCTTGAAGCGCGAGGCCTAAATACTTACTACGGAGAAAGCCATATCCTCCGAGATATAGATCTTTCAGTACGCCATGGAGAAATGGTCTGTTTGATTGGCAGAAATGGCGTAGGTAAAACAACTTTCCTAAAATCCTTAATTGGACTATTAAATCCGAGGAGGGGAGAAATCATTTTTGAAAGTAAATCCATAAACAGAAAAGCACCGCATCAACGTGCTCGTGCTGGTATTGGTTATGTCCCACAAGGTCGTGAAATTATTCCTCAGTTAACTGTGGAAGAAAACCTATTAATTGGAATGGAAGCTTTGGTAGGAGGTCTAAATCAAAACAGAAAGATTGATCCATTTGTTTATGAACTCTTTCCTATTCTTCAGGAATTTCTAACTCGGAAAGGCGGAGATCTAAGTGGAGGTCAACAACAACAGCTTGCGATTGCAAGAGCTTTGCTAGGAAGGCCAAAGTTACTTTTACTTGATGAACCAACTGAAGGTATACAACCAAATATAGTTCAAGATATTGAATCTGCAGTCAAGAGAATCATTCATGAAAGAGGTATTGGTGTATTACTTGTAGAACAACATCTTCATTTTGTACGCCAAGCTGACCGTTATTACGCAATGCAACGAGGAGGGATTGTTGCAACTGGACAAACAATAGATCTAAGTCAAGCAGTTATCGATCAATTCCTTAGTGTTTAAATGACCTGAAAGTAAAGACCTTTCGAAATGTATTGTCTTCAAATAAGCAATAAGCGCCACACCCCCCAGGTTTTATTTAATTAACCAGAAAGTTTAATCAAGCTAAGTTCCACGATTTAAATATAATTAGCTTATAAAGTCTTGAAATTCATAGATTATTAAAATCCTCTTGCATTTTTAAAATAGTCATATATTGTCAGTGAAATTGAAGGATGACTGTGGACAAAGAGCAGATCAACCTGACAAACTCAAAAATCCGACTAGCTCTCAGAAGAAACGACTCAAGAAGCGTTTATGAATCGACATGTCAATTATGCAGAGGAAATCAAAAGAAATCTGACCAACTAGCAAAGTGGTTTTCTGATGTGGCAATTAGCTGCAAAAGGAAAGACCAAATCACGATTCAAATTGCAATGATGAGAATGTGGCAATTAGGCAATATGGATATAAAACAAGTTTCAGAAGAAGGAGTACCAATTTTTATTTTAACGGCGACAGGAATAGAGAAAATTAATCAAACAGAAAAAGAGAAATGGTTTGAGGTTCTACTTTGGGATACTCAAAAACAAATTGTCTAGTCCAATAAAAGCATCTCTATAGCCTAATGATTGATATTATCAATAAAGCAGAGTTATACGGTTATATTGCAGCATTACTCACTACAATTGCCTTTTTACCGCAACTAATAAGAACTTTTAGAACTAAATCAGCAGATGATGTCTCGTTGTTAATGCTCGTCATATTTATAATAGGTCTATTATTTTGGATTTTATATGGTTGGCAATCCAAAGCATTTCCAGTGTTAATAGCCAACCTCGTGACACTGATCCTTAACTGTTCAATTCTTTTACTAAAATTGGTATATCGAACAAGAGCTTAAGAAGATAGCCCGATCAATCATCAAACTCTATTTTAGGCTTCTTTTTGACCTTTCCTGCTAGTAGTTGATATAGAGCATCTAGGGAGTTGTAGACCTCCTTAAGCTCGGTAAGCTCTGGCAAGAGACCATCTTCGCTAAGCATCTGATCCAAATCCCGAAGCTCTTGGCGGATATATCGTAAATGAGAACTGACTTCTTCTCTCTTGCTGGTGGACATTGATACGTAATATGGGTTTTTTTAGGTTAGTCAGGAATCAACTCAAAACCTATGAATAGTATGGATTCCAATAAGAAATTGGAAAAATTACTGCCGAGCATCAGGTATTAGTAACAACAAGCAGGAATAATAGAACTAAAACCAGATCAAGGAAGCCTAAAGATTTTATACCTTTAAAGGCACTCACCCATTTATTAGCAACCTAAATCACAAACAGCTGAAGGTAAAGAGTAGTTTGCTAAATAGATGTAGAGCTTGGCGAGAGAATCTTTCACTAATAACTTAAAAATCCTTAATTGGATTTTGCTATTTTATACCAATAACAGAAAAGAATGGATCATTATGCATACCTAATATAGAAAATATTCCATTTGATTTTGATTCCTTAATTACTACATCAACTGAAGTCCAGGAGTTTGATATCAAAACATCACTTACATAGTTAATATGATCAGAGCTAGAACCTTCCTTCCAAACCAATGGAGCTTTAGTCCAAAAAGCTCGATTGGAAAATGAAACTATTAATTTACCTTGTGGTGATAAAATCCGTCTAATCTCTACAGCAACTTCCTCAGGGTATTGAAGATACTGCCAAGCTGCGACCATCAAGCAAACATCTATAGAAGAATCATCTAAGGGTAGTTTCTGATCTCTATTCAGATCCTGAAGCCAAAAAGAGTCCAACCTATTATTTTTCTCTAGTTCTATTCGATTTAAACCATGCCCTATAACTCTTTTATATTTAATACCTTGAGGAAGATGGCTAACCCAACTGCTCATTAGATCTAGGACTACTGAATCTTGAGATATCTGTTCTGCGTATAGATTGGTTAGGAGAGAACGAAAGGTTTCATCAAGATGGTGAACGAAACGGGGTTGAGCATAAAAAAAAGAATCATCATTGTTATCCTCCTTCATCCTTTGATAATCTTCTAGTATTTTCTTTGCAGTCATAAATATGGAGGGTATGAGGCCCAAGGATTAAATTCTATAATACTCTACTAAAACTACATTCAATGAATTATAAATAGCTAAAAGGAAAAACAGAAAACATAAAATTTAAAGTTATTCCATCTTAAAGTGAAGTAACTTTTAAAGCAATAGATTTTAATACAAAATCAAGAAAGTTCTAGGCCTATATTAGAAGATAAAATATATTAAAAATCTATACATGAATTGGTCAAAAGACAACTAAAAGTAATTTCAATAGATAGGCTATTCATCTAAACATTAAGATGCTTCGGAAGGGGTTTTATTTTCAATGTCAGAGGAAGAGCTTTCACGCTTCATTAAAAAGGTAAAAGATCTAAATGATCTAGTAAAATCCTTAGAAAAAATACCAAGTCGGAAAGCGCTACTAGCATCATGCAAGAATCACAAAGAGGTCATTATTCTGGCAAAAAGTTGGGGTTACAACATTGGAAGGAGGTGGGGTGATGAATAGAAAAACAAAGCCTATATTCTGGAGCAAATAAAAATATCATGAATAAAATGTATATAAAAAATATCAATATATTTTGTTAATTATATCTCAACTAAAAGGCAATCTATCTGGGTCCTGGCTATCAATTCTTAGGAATCCAAACCAATCTGGTACAAATTTTTGAGAGCGTAACAAGCTATCCTTTCTTAACTTAATGCTCCAATTACCAATGCTATTTAATAAGTGGCAATCATCTATAGAAATAATGCTAGAGCAATCATCGGTATGTTGTTGGATTGACTTCCTAAGGAACTTTGCTCTAGCAATTCTTTTTGCCTCTAAGGCCGAACTTGCTACCACTAATCCAAATTCATGTTGCTCTAAAAGTTGATTTTTATTATATCCTCCTATATTTACAAACCAAAGTTTATTTGATTTAATTGTTGACTTTAAAAAATTATTATTCTTTTTCAAAGGATCACCTGGGGGCTGATTTCTACTTATAAAAATCTCATAACCGTCTATATATTTAATCTCAAGATAACTATCGATATGAAGTCCTTGCTGGCTCCCAAACCATTCGTCACGAAGTTGTTGAAATGTATCATCTATTTTCGTTCCAACCACCCAACGAACATCATGTAGCTCAACATTACTAGACTTGGACCTGCCGCCTAAAACAACAAGATATAACTTGTATTTTTCCACATTTGCAAACATATACAAAAGAAAAGAATCATTAAAAATTTATATGTAAACTTTTAATGAAGTACCAATTAAATAGTAGATATTATCTCATAAGCTGAAATATATTATAATTGAAAATATTATTAAGTTACCAATGTATATATTAAAATCTTTTAGCTGGAACGAAGAATGTGGTCAATGGAATTTGGGTGTTCATGAACAAATTTAATTGTCTCCATAGCAACTTGCCGAGCTTCAAAAGAATCATTTGCATAGGCACAGAATTCGCACCTATTTCTTTGACCATCGCGATAGCTGATGGTGTAACCGTGGCGGCTCATTAGCCCAGCCATTCAAGTGATTAAATAAATCTTTGCTCAGCACCAGGAACAATTGCCACAAATTTTTTAATTGGTGAGGGTATCAACAATAAGCAATTCTTTAACAGCTTTACAACAAGCTATAGAGCTTTAGAAAATTTTGTGCCATACCAAGACTTTTCAGCGCCCCATTCTGATTTTTGGTCGGATTGAAAGCGATTTCAGATCTCACCTTTAAAGGAAAGATCGTTTTCATGATTTGAGGTTCATTGTGGGTTGGAGGCTCTTTTTCAGCTAGAAATTTGTACGTAGATGACCAATCAAGGCTTGATTTTTTTTATGGTCTTTGCCTTGTGCTTATCTCTTGGTAAATTGCTTCTTTCGAGGTTTTATTTTTTTGACTCAGGTTACCGTCGGAGAAATTGAGGGTATTGAATCTGCTCTCCGACGCTTTAAGCGTCAGGTTTCTAAAGCTGGAATTTTTGCTGATTTCAAGCGACTGCGTCATCATGAGACGCCTATTGAAAAATACAAAAGAAAACTTCAGCACTTTCCTAAAACGAGTTAGCGAAATTTCTACTTTATGGAATATTTGGAATTATTGATAATTAATTTATCGTAAGTAGCTTAAATTCTACTCAAAAACCTTTTCCTTTAAAATCACTTTTAGGTAATCGATCGCCCTTAATTTTTTTCTTATCAAGTTCTTTCTTAAAATAATACAGTATACCAAAAATAAGAAGAAATAGAAATATTATCATGACCCAGACAACCAAACTAGTAGTTGCAGACATTCCATTTAGTTCAAGTGCAGAGGAAAAAGAAGAGTCCATTAGGTAGCTTGGGGTTATTGGGCTAAAAGTAAGAAATTAATCTTTTTTGCTTTTGTAAAGGCTTTTGTATTGTATCCATTAACTGAAGAAACGACGGTTTATTTAGAGTTTTACTATAATTTAGTAAAGGAGATATAGCAAAGGATCTAACGCTATAAAATATAATAATTGGGTAAAATCTAGAGTTGTAATGATAAATAGATGAAGTATAAATACATAAAATCAAGAAATAATGGTATTTAATCCTAAATAGTTTGACGACTCAAAAATTAACTTATAGAGAAAATAGAATTACCATCTAATTCACTCATGAAGAGTACTAATAGGGCATTCATAACTTATCTAACCTAAAGAGATATTCCCCTAAGGAGAGCTTATGAACAAGGTAGTTGTAACATTATAAATCTATATCTCCAGGATAACAATAATCTAAATTCAAATCATCCTAAAGATAATGGTGAGCATTTATTCATATACTTAAAACATTAAGGCAAAAAATAGAGTGCTTCATAAGAACAATTTTATTTTAAAACCCTATATTCAAAGGGAAAGATGCCAGTAGGAAGTTTAACCTGTGAAGGGGAGGGCAGCTAAACAAGCATTTAGACAATAAGGTTAAGACCTGTAAACTGATATGTATCAAAAGTCACTTAAGATTTCTTAGCTATATCCTATATATTAGGTATACCCAATACAGAATATCAATGTCGTATGAACCTGGAAGTCCTGAATGCCGATCTCTAATTGAGGCTAAGGACAATATATTAAATGCTATGAAGACACTTGGAAGTGTTGAAAAAGCAAATCACATTAGAAGCCAGTTACTAGAAATATATAACGAGTTAGAAGGCTTACACGAATTAAGAAGAGTCGCAGAAAAAAATAATACATAAAGGTCAAGAATAATATTTTACAGTTATTGAACCCCCTAGAGAACCAAGCGATTTATCTATAAGACAAATATAATAATATTTACCTTAGGAAAGTTGGATAATTTATTGATAGAAAGAGAGTTACATGCTAAGAAATCTTGAAATTATTTAATCAAAAAATATTTTTATTCTATAAGTAAAAGACTTATTTCAATTCATCTTGGATGTTTTTGATTCAATCCCTTCCTGCAGAGGGAGAAGAGCTCCATCTCTAGAAATTAATAATAACTGAGTCAGTTTTGCCAAAACCCCGTCACCAAAGCCCATATCATTTAATTGGTCAAATGTATTGAGGTAAAGTTCCTCTATTTGTTCAATTAAACCTAAGCGGACTCGTCTTACTGCTTGGCGTTGTTCCTCGCCATAGATTCTAGGCATTGATTTGAAAAGATATAGGTATCTACTTTTAACAAACAAATGATAACTATGCTTGTATAGTTATATTTTATTCAAGGTTTTTAAATAAATCGTTTTGGTGGGCTATAGGTACAACTCTTTATATCAATCGATTAATTGGAGGTGAGTAAGTTGCTTTGGTACATTAAGTTATAGTTTTACAGACACTCCTTTAAAGACTAATAATCTTTTGAGCAAATAAAATCAAAAGTAAGTGACAAGATACACCTAGGGATTTGTTAAGGCTATAGAAAGCTGATTGCATTGATTTTTTTTTCGTACAGGTCTATACAAAAGTCACTTGTGCTGATCTCAACATTGAAGTATGTGAAGCCATCAAAAACTAACTAGGTTTTACATAACAAAATTATAGAGCAATGCTTACTACAACAGATCCTTACGTCGATTCCCTTGGTAATGAACCAATTGAGATTTTTGGCTTTACGACAGAAGAAGAGCTTGACATAGCTCTGCGCCCATTAATGCAGGAGCTAAAAGAGAATTTACAAGTTTAAAGCAAAATACAAAGTTCAAATAAACTATCCAGATTTTAACTAGTGAGTAATAATTAAAGAAACTATATAATAAGTAGATATTTATTTAATTTTAATCTAAAGTTAATATTTGAATATGAAATCAAAAAGCAATAACTTGCTACTCCTGATAAGATTCACCATTAATAATACAATAGTCGAATGCAAATAACTTCAATTTATCTGGCATTTCCTTCCACTTTAAATCCTCTAATTCGGCTATTGCTTCTTCTTCTAAATTTTCTTTTTTAGCATATTCGATCATCATATTGAACCACTCATCAGATTCTGGGTCCAAAAAAAATGCTTTTTGATTTTGATCAAAAAAGTTTATCTTGCCCTTATTTGTGTTAGCAAGCTCAGCGAGGTTTTTGTAATAACTGACGTCGCCTGTGAACATTGAACTTGAGGTATACAATAAGATTATATTTGCTAATGCTTCTCAAGAGGGCGAATAGATTGAATTGTGTTTATATCAAATTAATATGTTCTATCAGGGCATTTTGCTAATAGTTGATAAAGAAATTACTACGCTTTTGAATATTCGATAATTTTAGACTACTTAATCCTCTTTTAACCATTCTCTATACCATTGTCGATCGTCAAGCCATCTAATAAGTGGCCAGTTAATTAAGGTTGAAGCAAGAAAGGTTAAAGGAAAGTAAGCTAAATTATTATTATACAATAATTTATTGCAACTGATTTTGAAATCATTTCTACTGGCTAAAGGAATAGAGGGCTTGTCAGAAAGTGAATTACAAATATTTTCAGATTTTAAAGGATTGCTGAGGAGAAATATTAGTAGAGGAATTGAAGAAATTATTCCTGCATTTATAAGGGCCCTCCTAGAGGACATTTTGGTTCTCATAATTTAACTCCAACTTCTTGAAAAAAATGTAATAAAGATCATGGTTGGTCAAAAATTAAAATTGATTGTATTCATATATTATATAAAAAACCTCTGATAGAACTCTTAGAATTAATCTTCTTATCATGTAAATTAATAAATATAAATTAAACCTTCTGCCCAAGCAACACATCCAATATATACTATAGAGCATAACTACAGAAATTTCCATGTGGAAAAGGCCGGCCTTGACTAATAATGTTCACGAGTGTTAGTGCAATAATTTCACTTTTCTTCGTAAAATAGTTACTGCTTTCTTTATATTTTATTAATGGCTAGATTCTTTCCTTACATTCTAAGCCTAATCTTGCTTAGTGTAAGCAGTAATACAGATCTATTAGATTTAAGCAGTAATGAACTTCCAGAATGCTTTGTAATTACTCATTGTGTTCGTGTTAATTTAGAGGTCCCTGACCTAAACCGTTCATTCAAACAAGCAAAAGATATCATTGAGAAAACTCCAAGAACTAAAATAATCAAGCAAAGCGATTCCTACATTCACGCCGAGTCAACAACCAAATTAATGCATTACGTTGATGATCTAGAGGTAAAGGCTATACAAGAAAAAAAGCTTCTTCAAATCAGATCAGAGTCCAGAATTGGATTAGGAGACATGGGAGCCAACAAAAAACGCGTAGATCTATTAACTTATAGCTTAACAAGCAATAACTAATAAATATTTAACTAAAATAAACTTAAAGCCTTATTAAGCCTGAATTCAAAAGAAGAAATAAATACTAATTAGAGTGCTCCGGACAAAACGTTCACTATAAGAATCATCTTTGTTTATATATAATTAATTCTATATAATATTCTTAATAACCGTTTTATTTTAATTAAACCTGTTGCCAAAGTACCTAGACTTAAATTCCTTATAGTTCTTCTTTGTAAATATTTAATTAACATGCTCCTAAGCAATATATAATGCTCTTATTAACACACCACTGAAGCATTAGACATGTTTACAAGCAAGGTAAATCAATGAAAATGATTACCCTCTTAAAATCTATTATAGGATTTCTATTATTTGTTCCTTACCTAATTATATTCTATATAAGAGTTATCTTTATTCTACTAATTCCTAGGAAACGGAACATCTTAATCATCAAAGGTAGCCTACGAAGATTGGACTGTGTTTGTCCCGAGCGTAATAATTTTATCTATCTAAGAAAGAATTATGTATTACTTTTTATCCCAGAAGATCATCCTGCATATTTTTTTATAAATATTACTTCCTATCTCATTGAAATTGTTTTTAGTTCCAGAGCTCTTACCGTAATTTCAGATCGAAAGGAAGATTCAAGGCGCTGGATGTACAGCTTAATGTGGAATCATATTGAGGAATTAGAAGGTTCAGAAGAAAGAATTATCCTACCTATTGACGATATTACTTCCCCAATAGATAAACAGCCTCTAAGGATATATTTACCCCTTCTAACGAATTGTACTAATGCAAAAAAGACTTCCTTAGCCCCTCATCCAGTATATATTGGCAGAGTTTTTACTCATCTTAATATTGAAGATGTCAGTCAAGATGCCTTAGTAAAAGACAAAACTTCTTTTGTTATAAATAAGAATATCTCTGATTTTGTTCTTAAAAGAAATATTACCAGACTCTTTTTTGCTAGATCTCTTAAAAATTATTATGGGGAAACATTTGGTTTATATGGTAAAGGTTGGTCTAATTATGGCTTACAATCTGAAAGACTTGGTATGTTAAAACATAAAAGACATAATGTTTATTCTCAAGGAGGTATCTGTGTCGATTTTTTAAGTCAGCATGGGAATAATTGTTTATATGAAAGAACAATCGATATAATTAATTCTGGTGCTATTTTAGTACAAAGGAAATCTTATGATTCTGAGCATGTTTTTGGTAAAGAGTTCTCAGACAAACTTTGTTGGGATTCTTTAGAAGAGCTAATAGACATAATAGATTCAATCATGAATAATGGCTTGGAATATTATTCTCACCTTCTAAGTTTAGGAAAGTCCAATATCAAAATATATCAAGAGAAGCGCAATTCAGAGTGTGTGGAGAAATGTATAAGTAGGTTATCAACTGAAAAATAATTATTTCTTATGACCACTATAAATCTAATTATATTAACATATTTGGCAATGTTTTCCTTTAATCCTTATCTTAAACCTATTCTTTCTCCTTTATAGTTTGATTTCTTCTTCATCAAACTGCACCAGTCTAAATTAGATAGATACCATTGAACTGTAGCTTCAATTCCTTGCTTAAATCCATATTTAGGTTTCCACCCAATCTCTCTAAGAATTCTCTCTGGGTTAATAGCATAACGTCTATCATGTCCAGGTCGATCTTCTACGTAACTAATATATTCTGAATGTGGTGCATATTTTGGTCTTAACAAATCAAGCACTCCGCAAATACTTTCTACTATCTCTAGGTTAGTTTTTTCGTTTAAGCCTCCTATACAATAATTCCTTCCGACCTCTCCTTTATCAATTACTTGAATTAATGCTTCAACATGATCTTCAACAAATAACCAATCACGAATATTTTTACCATCTCCATATATAGGGATATTTTCTTTTGAAAAAGCTTTTAAAATAACCATAGGTATAAGCTTTTCAGGAAATTGCCAAGGACCATAATTATTACTGCAGTTTGTTCTAATCAAAGGTAATCCATATGTATGAAACCATGAATTGACAAGATGATCACTAGAGGCTTTAGTCGCAGAATAAGGGCTTCGAGGGTCATAAGAACTATTCTCTGAAAAATAACCCTTATGCTCTAATGAGCCATAAACTTCATCAGTACTTATATGAAGCATTAGAAACTCTCTTTGTCGCTGAGTTGGCAAATTTTCCCAATGCTTCAGTAATGCTTGTAAGAGATTAAATGTCCCAATAATATTACTTTCTACAAACTGCAAAGGACTACTAATAGAACGATCAACATGACTTTCAGCTGCCAGGTGAATTACCAGGTCAGGATCCGCAAAAGAAACTGCCGTTGAGGTGGATTTTGAATCTGCAAGATTTACTCTCAAATGTTTATGTCTACCTTCAGCAGATTCCCCCAGTGTTCTAAGGACTTGATTTATTCCATGAAGGTCACTTGCATAACCCATCTTATCAAGGTTGAAAATCTCTACGGAAGTGTCCATCAACAGTCGTCGAATCAGAGTTCCACCAATGAAACCTGCGCCTCCAGTGATAAGGACCTTCTTAGTTGAATCAGCAGAAAGACACATTATGAAGTAAAGAGTTTTTGAGATTGATCCATAACAACGAACTTCGCAATTGAAACTAGAGTTACAGGTTTAAAAGATTGTTGTCTTAATTTCGAGTAAATAAATTTAAGCAAATAAATTTTAATTCTAGTCATATCTACGATATTGTGAAATCATTGATGCAATAGCTATTGATACTGGATTAATGCCTTTAGCGCGAAAAGGGATTTTGCTTGCCGGCGGGACTGGATCAAGACTGCTTCCAATCACTAATGCTGTAAGTAAGCAACTTATGCCTGTATATGACAAGCCAATGATTTACTACCCTTTAAGCACACTCATGCTATCGGGTATACGTGAGGTATTAATTATTTCCACGCCTCAAGATCAATCCTGCTTTAAACGACTTCTAGGGGATGGAAGTGCTTGGGGAATGAGTATTTCATATCAAATCCAGCCAAATCCTGAAGGTCTTGCTCAAGCTTTTTTAATTGGAGCTGAATTCCTAGATAACTCTCCCTCAGCGTTGATTCTTGGAGACAACATATTTCACGGTAATGACCTCATTAATCAACTCCAAGAAGCTAATGCTCGTAAAAGAGGCGGTACTGTTTTTGCTTACCCTGTAAGTGATCCAGAAAGATATGGGGTTGTGGAATTTGACGCCAAAGGTTCTGCCCTAAGCATTCAAGAAAAACCCAAGTCACCTAGAAGTCGCTATGCAGTTACAGGTTTATATTTCTACGACAACAATGTAGTGGAATTGGCTAAGAATGTTCGTCCCTCAGAACGAGGGGAGCTAGAAATCACATGTATCAATGAAGCTTATCTTGAAAAAGGTTTGTTAAATGTTGAAGTTATGGGTCGTGGAATGGCTTGGCTAGACACAGGAACATTTGATTCGCTTCATCAAGCAGGGTCTTATATTCGAACATTAGAACAGCGTCAAGGATTGAAAGTGGGCTGCCCAGAAGAAATTGCTTGGAGAAAAGGATGGATTAATGACAAGCAGCTTGAAGACTTAGCATCCTCACTACTAAAAAGTGGGTATGGAGATTACCTAATACAGGTACTTAGTCATGCGACATTAGAGTAAACAAACAAAGAAGCTAAAAGTACTCTCACTTAGGAGGTGAAAATGAACTCAACTGAAAATTGGTTTAAAGATAAGAATGTATTAATTACTGGTGCCTCCGGCTATCTAGCATCAGCAATTTGTGAAAGGTTATATAAAATTGCTAACTCTATAATTAGGATTTCACGAGGTAGCTTAAAGCCAAAAGAAAATTGTACCGACATAAAGTTAAATATTAGATACCTTGAAACATGGCTGCAAGTTTTACCTGACGTGGATATTATTTTTCATCTCTCTGCCCAAACAAGTATATACAAGGCTGCTAAAGACCCCGAAGTAGATCTAATTGCTAACTTCACTCCTATGACCAAGCTAATAGAAGCTTGCAGAAAATTAAAAGTGTCTCCATTCATTGTGTTTGCTGGATCATCAACTGAAATAGGTATACCAAATTATAATCCAGTCGATGAAAGTCACTTGGAAGCTCCAATAACATTTTATGATCTCCATAAATTACTATCGGAGAAACTATTAGAAGGTAATATTCGACAAGGTATAGCAAATGGGACAACATTAAGATTACCGAATATCTATGGTCCTGGCCCTACATCAAGTAGTTCTGATCGTGGTGTATTAAATTCGATGGTTCTTAAGGCACTAGGGAATAAGCCGTTAACAGTATATGGAGAAGGTAAAAGCATTAGAGACTATTTATATATTGATGATGTAGTAGATGCCTTTATAGCTTGTGGAAAAAATCAGGCAAAGTTAAATGGAAAACATTTTATTCTTGGGACTGAAAGAGGCATAAGCATTTACGAATCGTTTAAACTAATAGCAGTACATGTAAAGGAGATTACAGGGGTTGATGTAGAAGTAAAGAAGATAGAAGAACCAGAAAGTCTTTCTGTTATAGAAAGTCGCTCGTTTATAGCCAATACAACTGCCTTTAAAGAAGCTACTTTGTGGGAACCACAAGTCACTTTCGAAACAGGAATAAATAAAACTATAAGACACTTCATCGCTATAGAAAACAAAAATCAACCTCAGCCAATATAAATAAATGATTGTTTATTCGATTCATATCTAAATCGTATTATTATTCATTTACTTAACTCCTAACAAGCTAGAATAAAATTAATAATATTTTATGCTTCAAAGGTTTATAATATAGAAAGAAGAAAATCAAGAAAAGACAGGTATGCTAAATATTTAATATAATATCTTTTTTTTGTTTTTTTTTATCCAGTAAATGCTAGGTTGATAAAATCTAAATAAACTTATTAATTTAGCATGAATAAACCTTTACTGATTAGAAGAGTCAAAGAGTGCAATTTACCTATTAGTAAAAATTATACTGGTGATTTAATATTTATTGAAGAGCTTAGCCAAGTTCCTTTTAAAATACAAAGAGTATTTTTCGTAAGGGCAAATGAACAAAGCAGTCGAGGTAATCATGCACACTACGAATGCTCCCAGTTTTTGATATGCATAAACGGTAAAATTGAGGTTACATGTGACGATGGAATTAGCAAGGCGAAGTATGGATTGGATACTTTTAACAAAGGGCTACTAATTCCTCCTATGATCTGGGCAAGCCAACATTACATAGCTAAAGATAGTATTTTAGCCGTGCTTTGTAACATGAAATACGACGAGTGCGACTACATCCATGACTATGATATATTTAAGAAAACAATATTAACAAATGAAAGTTCTAATTAGCGGTGGGTTAGGGCATATAGGTTCTTCATTAATTAGAGAATTACCCAAATATCTAAATAATCTTGAAATAGTAATAGTAGATAATATGCTCACTCAAAGATATTCATCATTATTTCATTTACCTTGCATCGGTGATTTTAATTTTATAGAAGGAGATATAAAATGTTTGGACATAGATGAGGTTCTTGATGATATAGATGTTGTTATTCATTTAGCTGCTATAACCGACGCAGCAGGTAGTTTTGAGAAAGCGAAAGAAGTCGAGGAAAATAATTTCAAATCTACAGAAAAATTGGTAGAGGCTTGTACTAGAAAGAAAGCAAAACTTATTACACTCTCTTCTACAAGTGTTTATGGCACACAAAAAGATCAAGTTGACGAGAATTGTCCCAAGGATGATTTACAACCACAAAGTCCCTATGCAGAGACAAAGCTAAAAGAAGAGAGCCTAGTTCGAGAATGGGTAATTAATCATGGCCTAGAATCAATAACACTTAGGTTTGGAACAATTTTTGGTGCTTCTAGAGGGATGCGATTTCATACAGCTGTAAACAAGTTTTGTTGGCAAGCTTCACTTGGAAAACCAATTACAGTTTGGAGAACTGCCTTAAATCAAAAAAGGCCATACTTAGATTTATTAGATGCTACTTCAGCTATCGTTCATATAATTCAAAATAATTTATTTGATGGAGAATTATATAATGTTGTAACTAAAAATGCTACAGTTCAAGATATAATAGACGAAATATCACTGGTTCATAGTAACTTAGAAATTGAGTACGTAGATAACAAAATAATGAATCAACTTTCATATAATGTATCAAGTGAGAAGTTCAGAAATACAGGCTTTGAAGTGAGAGGTAGTCTAAGGAGAGGGATAAGAGAAACCCTTGATCTATTAAAACAATCATGTTCTTTAAAAGATTAAAAAAGATATAAAGCGATGTTGATTTAGTTAGTTGATGCAAAGAAAATCCTATTAGAAATAAAAGCCACGATCAATTTAAATACAAGATATTTGAATCTAATTAACTGATTTAGTGAAAAATTCTCTAATTGAATCAGTCACATAATTAAGCTTTTGTAGTGATAGTTCTGGGTATATTGGAAGAGATAAGATTTCATTTGCTAGAAGTTCTGTAGTACTCATATCATTCGAAGTAGAAATATTATCAATAAATATAGATTGCTTGTGAATAGGTATGGGGTAATGAATACCAGCAAGAATATTCTTATCGAAAAGATATTTTTTTAATTTATCGCGTTTATTTGACCTAACAACATACAAATGGTATACATGATCATCATTATCTGTATTGGGTAAGATTAAATCGAGATTTTGTAAATTCGACTTATATGTTTTTGCTAAATCTCTTCTAAGTATATTGTTTGCCTCTAAATATTTTAATTTAACCCTAAGTATGGCTGCCTGTATCTCATCTATCCGTGAATTTCTTCCAAAAGCTGAGCTATTAGCTCTATCCTTCCAACCATATTGTCTAATGGCTCTTAATTTATCGGCAAGCACTGCTGAATTGGTCGAAATCAGGCCTGCATCACCAATACCACCAAGATTTTTAGTGGGATAACAACTAAAACACCCAGCTATACCAACAGTTCCAACATATGCTCCTGACTTGGTTTTCAGTCCATGAGCCTGAGCACAATCTTCTATCAAATATAATTTGTTGTCATTACATATTTGCTTTATTTTGTTAAGGTTTGCAGATCTTCCGTAAATATGAACAGGAATAACGGCCTTTGTCCGTTTAGTAATCTTTTCATTAATTAGGTCTGTATTAATAGTAAAAGATTCGCTTTTGATATCAACTAGAATCGGTTTCGCTCCAGCAGATTGTATGGCAGATACAGTTGCAACAGCTGTATGAGAAACTGTTATCACTTCATCTCCGTGGCCAATATCCAAAGCCCTAAGAACCAACTCTATTGCATCTGTTCCGTTAGCAACTCCAATAACATGATTACAATTTAAAAAAGCAGAATATTCCTGCTCTAAAGATTGTACCTGATCAGAAAGAATATAATTCCCACTAAAAAGTACATCTCTTATTGCTGCATCTATTTCTAACCTATATTTATCGTATTGAGCTAATGGGTCAGAGCAAAGAACCTTCATAATATCCTTGGCTGAGGAACATTCAATATCCACTTTCCACCAGCATCAATAAAGGACTTTTCCTTGTTTAGTATTTCGTCTAAATGATTCCAAGCCAATAAGAATGCATAGTCAGGTGGGTTTTCCAAGAAATGACTATGAGGATAGATTGGTATATGCATGCCGGGGGAGTATTTCCCTTGTTTTATGGGCGTGGTATCGCAAATATAATCAAGGTATTGAGATCCTACTTTGCAGTAATTAAGTATTGTTGTACTTTTAGAAGTGGCGGCATATCCTGCAATTGTCTTTCCATTTGATTTAATTTCCTTTAATATACTAATAAGCTTTTCCTTTGATTGCTTAATATTTTCAGAAAATTCATGCAAGCTAATCATGTTATCAAGTCCAATTGACCTTTCTTCTTCTATTATATTGCCTACTATTGGTTGAATTTCATATTGATCTTTGTGGGCTATAACATATCTCATCGAGCCACCATGTGTACTTTGAGGTTGTAGATCAACAAGCTCAAAGTCAAACCTATTAAATAGATTCTGTACGGAGATAGCAGAGAACAAATATACATGTTCATCATAAATCTGATCATAACTAGTTTTTTTAATAACATCACCCAAGTAAGGGTCTTCAAAAATTAATACGCCTTGGTCTTTAATTAAAGTTTTAAGTCCTGCCACTATATTAAGAATGTTAGGAATATGGCACATTACATTTGCTGACATAACAATATCAGCTTTACCATTTGTTTGAACAATTTTCATAGCTAATTTCTCTGAGAAGAATTCACTTATAGTATTTATGCCTTTTTTATTTGCTACATCAGCAACATTAGTAGATGGTTCTATTCCTAGATGCGATATACCGTCTGCTGCAAAATTACCAAGTAAAATGCCATCATTACAGCCAATTTCTACTACAAATGGGTTATCTGATGAATAATAGGAGGAATTTATAATATATCTATAAAATTCCTGAAAGTGTTTTTTCATTGCTGTTGAGGTGCTAGAAAAAAATGCATACTCCCTATGAAACATTTTTTCTGGTTCTGGTTGCTCAAATAACTGAACCATTTGACTATTTTGATTAAACCCCAATTTCATATTAAAAAAATATTCATCCTGGAAATCTTCCTTAGTTAAGAAACCATTTCCCAATGGCTGTAGGCCAAAATCTATTATTTCTTCTAAAGGATCGCCTGAGATCCTACAATTTATTGGGTTATGGTTATTCATTGAGAAAAGTTCTTTATGTCATCATCATACCTGAGCAAGCAAAATCAGAAGAAGGAATTAAACCCAATATAGAAAAATATAGCAATAAAAGAAGCTAGAAGATTAAATTAATGAAAAACATCAGACCTATTACTTATATTTAAGATTCCAATTAAAATTTATTTCTTTAGTGTTGGGATCTAATCTAAGTTCATCTTCAAGATCATATTGTCCACTGGTCATATAAATTACCTGACAACTTTCTCCAATATTGCGATAGCCATGATAAACGCCTGGTGGAAAACCGTATATCATTGGGGAATCATTATCACCACAAATGAAAGAATAAACTTTATTGAAGCTAGATGAATCATTACGTTTGTCCACTAATGCAACTAGTAAATTTCCTTTGACAACGTAAGTCCATTGATATTGATAAGCGTGCGCATGCCAAGCCTTTATAACTCCTGGATAAACCTCGCTATGACTAATTTGGGCTATTGTAATCGGCTGTTGATTTTGATTAAAGGGTAATCTCAAAACCTCCCTAAAAAAGCCTCTATAATCATGATGTGTTTTGAGTTTAAGAATATTTACTCCTTCAAAAAGGTCTAAATCTTCCGACATATGTATAATATTTATTAGCCTAATTGTACAACAGGTTTATATTTGAACAAGGTAATTTTACTTATTTTAACAAGGTAGAAGTATGAAATCAGGCAAATCTATATGGTATTTTAGTTTGTCTTTATAATCAATATATGGAACGTGTAAATACAAATTATAAAACAAATTAATAGGTCCTAAACTATATAATTGTTTAATTTAAGCAGCTGAGCAAAAAATTATTATAGTAAAACCAGAATTAAAGAATACATTATCTATAAAGCTTAGAAGCGCGGCTTGAAAATAATTGTGGAGGTATTATATCTATATTAGAAGGTTTAGATTTCCATGCATCTAAAGTGGGGTCTATTTGAATTTTAGCTCCAAATGCTGATATGGCAAATTCAATAGTTAAAACCTGTCGATAATTTGAAATTGCCCTGCCATCTCTGTGCAAGCCTGATGTATCAGCGATAAAAATTGAGCCAACCTCTCCGGTTGCAAAAACAGGGCTTGATTTATTATCTAGATCTTGAAATCGTTTATCTTTATAATATTTACCAGCCCGCCCTCTATGAGTGTGGGGTAAATATTCAAAAGGACCTTGCATTGTATTAACATCATCTAGGTTAATAAAGATTTTAAGAAATGAAATCCAATCCATATCATAATGGTATGATTGAGCTGTATAAGAGTAAAGCTGTTCCGAATAATTGCTCTTAGATATTGGAACTACATACCAGCTAGATAAAGAAGTAATAATTGCTTCACAACCTAAATACGAAGATGCGATGCTATGTAATTTCATTTCATTTATTAATTGCCATACTTCTGGCATAGAAATAATATTTAAATCAAAATGATTGTATCTTGGTACCTGATATATACCATCCTTTATAATTTCTTGAAAGGAACTATATTTCTTTTTTGTCTGATTAGGTGTTGCCTCATAGACAGGAAGTGTAATTGAATTTTCGCTTATCTTTTTTACAAGTCTAATCGATTCCTCATTTGAGCTGATTCTTACATATCCAAATTTCTTTATATTGTCAACAAGTGCTAATTGAGATTTTTTATTTTTATATATCATTCTAAATGGTATTGATAAGAGTATATTACTTAATCCATTAGTTAAACTATAAAGAAGTCTCATATAGTTGTAACTTAAAAACAAAGGAGTGTGATTATCCGAACAAATACTATTAAAATAATCAATCAAGAATATAGGCAGATAAAGTAATAAATAAAAGATACGTTTCAGAAAGTGCATAAGCAACATTGTTTGCATAAGCCAACACAATATATGTTACTGGTTTTCTAACCTTGAGCAAGTTAATGTAAATAAAATATTAATTGAACTTAGGCATTTTAAAATTAGACTTTGGTATGTGATATTTATATACTAGATAGAACAAAAAAAGTAAAGATACCAGCTTACATAGAATCAGAGATTAAAGAAATACTGATTTAAAGTCAGAGAAAAGTAGAGGGACCCAATTAAAGTGTAAGGTGAAAAGCACCTCTTTTGCCAATTAAGAATTTTATAATTTCAATTATTCTCTGAGAGTTAGCTGGTGATGCAATTCTAGTGCCATCTTTCATCAATCCATATAGACAACTAAATTCATGTGTGGGAACAAAATAATTGTACTCATGCCCATAAGCCATTATCCAAGCTCCATAAATATATGCATCCGATTTGTCAGGAATTTGCTTGATAAAATTATCATCACTAAGCAAACTCCGAAAAGCACTTTCACTTTCACATAAACGAGCAGAGGAGACTAATGTGTCATAAAAACACTTTGTTATAACAACTGAAGGTTTTCCTAGATAAATCGATTCTATACCTACAGTTGAACCAGCCGAAACAACAATTGAGGAATCTGAAATTAGTTTATAGGTAGATTCGGGGTCTTTATGGCCTATCCAATACCCTCCTTTCTCAACTATATAGTCACCCAGATCCTGCCAACGCTTCTGTTCCATTGGATGCTTATTCTTCAAGTTTGGATGAACTCTAACGATAAAATAATAACCCAGTGAATTTACAATTTTACTAATCTTTTTAATCGCAGACTTTTGATCTTGCCATTCTGGGTATCTCTCCGGGAAACCATAAATTGATTGATACTCATCGTCGGAAGAAGTAAAATAAGAGACTATTTTTATGTTATCTTTTTTTTTCTCCTTAATAATTGCCTCAAGAGACTTGGATGAGCCTTTTAATTGCCATTTTGTATAAGATCTTTCGTAAACCCCATCCCCCTTCACTTTTCTCTTAAAAAAATCTTCTCCAAGTCTATTAATAATACTTTTAGGTAATTCTAGTTTAATTCTTTCCATCTCCTCCTTCCTTCTAGGGAAATCATGAGGGGTATATTCTTCAAAAAAATATCTGGTATTAAAGTTGAAGCGTTCATGAAAATATACCTTGACGTTCTTTGAAGTAGCAACTTGTCTAAATGCCTGCTCACAAGACATTCTTCCATTAAAGAGAACTACCGCTTCATACTGATTAGAAGCAAGAAGAATCTCAGCAAAAATAATTGATTTTATAGATGAGATAATTTGTTGATAGCATTCCTTCTCGTATTCTAAAGACAACGGAAACGGGTCTGGATTAGCAGAGTAAGTAATTAGTGTGCTAGCAACACCAAATCCTATATTGTATTGTTTAAAAATTATTTTTTTTAATTCACTTAGGTTTCTAAATGAGATGTTATTTTCATTCCGAATAGATTGCTTGAATTGATGATTCATATCTTTTGCAATTTCTTCTGTCTTAACCCATTCAATTATATTTTCAGATTTGTTATATCTTGAAAGATATTTTCTGGCTCTATTGACACGTATCGGCATCTGTATGGTTCTCTTTATAAGATTGTAAGAGAACATAGTAGGCCTGGGCACAAAACTACCAAGGTGCACATATGAGACATGGTTAGAATCAGATAGTCGCCTACTAATTTCTAAACCTGCCTCTAAATAGGGCGTCATTGCACTAAAACTAACAACTAGGATCTTTTTATTTTTTATACCTTCAATCGTTGGCGTGATTAATTCCACTATTTGCCAAATAATTTATTCTTGTACTATAGCAACTAAGAGCTAGGAAAACAATCTATAATCCTAGCAACGCGCCAAACATTAACTAGCTATAAATATACTCGTAAAAATAATATTTGCTATTTATCTGATTCCATCTTCTTTCATCCCCTTCGAATTTCCTCCAAGATTCTAAGTGCCTCAGTAACATGACCAGGACCATTTAATAAATCATTAAAAACATGACGAATAACTCCTTTTGTATCTATTATGTAAGTTACACGGCCATCAAGAATTCCTAAAACCTTTGGAACCCCAAACAATTTTCTAACGGAGTTTCCAACATCACAAAGCAATGGAAAGGGAAGCTTGTTCTTTTCAGAGAATTTTCGATGGCTTAATTCATTATCATTACTAACCCCCCAAACTTCGGCCCCTAACAAATTGAAGAGGTCATATTTGTCACGAAAGCCACAAGCCTCTGCCGTGCATCCTGGAGTGTCATCCTTTGGGTAAAAGAACAGTACAAGTGGCTTTGATTTTAATTGCTTATTGCTTCGAAGATTACCTAATTGATCTAATAATGAAAACTCAGGCGCATGATCACCTACTTTTAAAGGCATAGAAAAAGATTAAAAATACATCCTACTTATCTAATTCATCATTGGGGCAATTTGAAGCACTACTACCAGAAAATACTATAAAATTATTTGATAACTCTTAAGAATAAGACAACTTGCCTCTACCTTTCTGATCTATCTCTTATAAGGAATAATTGAAGTCTCTTAAACAATTCCTATTCCACAAAATTCCCAATAGACTCTAAACACAAGCCTTTTTTCTCTTTATCGTGTAGCCATCAAAATTGAACAGTTTGAGCAAAGCTGATCGATCAATGGAAAGAGTAATTGTCTGTTATTTCGGGGTAAAGGTGATTTTCTTATAACCTAGACCTTCCATTTTTCAAATAGTCTTCAACTAAAGCTTGCCCCCGCTCCCAATAGCAGAGCAAAACTTATGTCACTTACTTACGAGTGAGGACACGCTAAGCAAAGGCTTTGATCCGTTTCTTCTGACGATAAAGAGGCTACTGACACACAAGGATGGTAAGTAAATACCCCTATGCGCTATAAAGGCTGTCTTCTCTCGTTCGGGTAATGCAGTCACAGGTTCGTTCATCAGAAATTGAATTAAAGGATCGGCTAAAGCAAATCGCTAGCAAGAAATGGGAAAATCTTAGTGACAGACAAAAGTCTTTTGCAAAAAAAACATGGGGCATACTTACCTACAAATGGAGATGGCAAATTGCCATGAATATTCCTTATCTAGCGATTTTCCTGTTAGATCGAACAATTCCAGCCGTGCACAAGTTCGATATGGCTTTATTGGCCAAAATCACTTCCAATCTGCCCATACCAGCCTTTCTGTCCTCATGGATAGGGTGAAGCGAGGAAGCAACCTCAAGCAAGGGCTTTCAACTTAGTTAGAAATCCTGTAAGGTCTCATGACTTTATCTTTGAAAGTTTGGAGTTAGATCTAGCAGCTGTTACTTTTTCCGGGTTGCTGGCATTGGGGGCAATTTGGATACTTTTCTTTTCAGACAACTTTGACGACGACGACGACCAAGATGGTGGCGGAACAATGTCCCCAGTTTATGAGCCTGCATACGCAGCAAATCCTGCTTAGATGTTTTGATTTAGGTTTGATCTAAAGTGACAGATAAGAAATCTTCCAATGTCGAAAATTTAGTAATTATTGGATCAGGGCCAGCTGGTTATACAGCAGCCATCTATGCAGCCAGAGCAAACCTAAAACCTCTTTTAATAACTGGTTTCCAGGCAGGTGGAATACCTGGAGGTCAATTAATGACTACAACATTTGTTGAGAATTTTCCAGGGTTCCCCGACGGAATACTTGGCCCAGATTTGATGGATCTTTTAAAAGCTCAAGCTGTCAGGTGGGGAACTCAACTAATCGAAGCCGATGCAAAATCTATAGCGCTGAATCAAAGACCTTTTTTGGTTAGCACAGCTCAAAGAGAAATTCAAACGCATTCTTTAGTAATTGCCACAGGTGCAAAAGCCAACAGATTAGGATTACCAAATGAAGAGACTTTTTGGAGTCGAGGAATTAGTGCCTGCGCAATTTGTGATGGAGCCACACCCCAATTCAATAAAGAAGAGTTAGCAGTTGTTGGAGGCGGAGATTCTGCATGTGAAGAGGCTGTTTATCTAACTAAATTTGGTAGTCATGTTCATCTTATAGTGCGCTCAAACAAACTAAAAGCAAGTGCTTCTCTAACCAACAAAGTTTTTAAAAGCCCTCTGATAACAATCCATTGGGAAACTCAGTTAATAGATGTAAATGGTGATGACTGGTTGGATGCTCTATTAATAAAGAAAAAGGAAGCAAGCGAAATAAAAAGACTTCCTGTTAGAGGTCTTTTCTATGCAATTGGACATACTCCCAATACTGAGATATTCCAGACGCAACTATTGATTGATGATCATGGCTATATAAAAACCAAGCCTGGTCGACCAGAAACATCAGTAGATGGTGTTTTTGCCGCTGGTGATGTTGCAGATTCAGAATGGCGCCAAGGGATAACCGCCGCTGGTAGTGGATGTAAAGCTGCATTAGCAGCAGAGCGCTGGCTTACTAAAAACAATCTTTCGAAATTATGTGAAAGAGAAAGCTTAGAACCTGCAAAAGCTACTGTCCCTAAGTATGCAGCAACAACAACAGAACTAGACTTTCAATCAAATGCAATCTGGCAAAAAGGCAGCTATGCCTTAAGAAAGCTTTACCACGAGAGCAAAAGTCCACTAATCGTTATCTACACATCCCCAAACTGTGGTCCATGTCATGTTATCAAACCTCAATTAAAAAAAGCGCTAGAGGAACTAAAGGGCAAGGCCCAATGCGTTGAAATAGATATCGAATTAGAACAACAAATAGCACAACAAGCTGGAGTTAATGGGACACCAACAGTTCAGCTTTTCAAGGACAAAGCGCTTATAAGTAGCTGGAGAGGAGTTAAACAGCACAGCATATTTAAAGAGGCTATAATTAGAGTCTTAGAGGAGTAAACTAACTAATTAGAGCCCAAAGTGCTGGTTTTATTATTACTAATTCTAGTTTAGAAGTCTCTAGTGACAATTTCTAAGACTTCGCAAAAGTTAAATCTTTTACTTATTAAAAAAAGCAAAAGGTTTTATCTATGCAAATAATTTGAAATAAATTACTTAGTCATCAAACGGTATGATAATTTGTCAATTCTTTTTTGATTTACACCATTATCACCTACACCTAATCTTGATTCAGATCTAACTTGAATAATGCCTTTCTTTGGTAGTGACTTTATTAAGAGATCATCTGTATATCTTCTCCACTTAGTTTTAGCTTCTGCATGAATGAATGTCTCGTTCTTCTCAACAATCCTAGTTCTAGGAGTTTTGGAAACAAGTTCCACAGCTTTTTTAAATGATTCTTCTACATCACTAACTTCCCAATTCTCCTTTACACAATGAGTCATAACTATGCATTCAGGAAGCTCAATCTCTTGACTGCTTGCAATTGATGTACTCGCATTAAAAAAAACATGCATAAGAGCTAGACAAATCAATAAAATCTTTTCCATCTATTCAGACTAAACCTAAGGAGCCTGCAGCAAAACCTACAGCACAAAAGAAAAAAAACTCTAATAAATCCCTACTACCAGGTGGGATTTTGTTTAAGGCAACGGAAATTCGTTGAGCCATTTGAACCTTGTACTCACAGGTTTTAAGACACTAAACAAAATTTTTAAAAAGCGAGAGTTGAAAGATCCGCCAAGCCTAAACTGAATCAGCCAAGCAGGTGAAGTGGAAGTATTTCATACAGAAGAAACGAAGATTGATTACTCAGCCAAGACTTACGAAAGAGCTTGCAGCACCTAACTCTTATTAGATTTTAAAAAACAAATCCAAAGGCAAGCAGTCTAAATGACATAAGATTATATTATGCATAATATAAAATAATCATATTAGATCCAATTAATTTAATCAACATCCAAGAAGGTTATTTGAAGAAAGTTTTTCTCATGGCTACAAGAGATATTTAGATCAATTTCATTCGCAATGTGAGAACATGCATTGAAAGTAAAAATTGATTAATCTCCATGAAGTAACCCTCTCTACTCTGTCAACTTACTAATCAGAAATGAAAAAAGACAATCTAAAAAGAATTATTCGGGAGCTTGAAGACTTATTAACTGAATTAAAAAGTGAAGTCTATTCAGACACAGAAGCCTATGTTCATCCTTGGTACGAAAAAACAGGGAGTCATGCTCATTTGCCGCATATCGAAGATGACGATGGTTATGCTGACTAAATGATGAGGCATCCTTCTCAATTGTTCAATAATTGGCCCTAACAAGGGCTTGCATTATCGCAAGCCTTTTTGACCTTTGCTCCTTCTATATAAAATGCTAATGCTTATTAAAGCCAAAAAGCCCTATCAAAATATTTTACTCGAAAAATAACACCTAGATCTATTACTACCCTCATGGCTGAACCTGAACTGCGCCCTCTACCTAATACAGGTGCCCTCACTGGAATACTAGAGGCGCTCACATTTTTCCGCGATCCAGACTTTGCTCGAAAACGTTTTGAACGTCATGGAAATATTTTTGAAACATCAATGCTTGGACAGCCAATGGTGTTTATTCAAGGTGAAAAAGCTATTTGTGATCTCCTTTCTTGCCCAGACTCGATAGAAGGTTGGTGGCCAGTGAGTGTTCAAAAGTTATTAGGTAGCCATTCTTTGGCTAATCGCAACGGGGCCTCTCATAAAGCACGCAGACGAGTTGTAGCTCAATTATTCTCGCCCCCAGCTCTACAGCGCTACAGCGCTAGCATCATCAGCATGGTTGATGAGCTTGCAAACGAGCTAAAAACCGCAAAAAAGTCGCTCCCTCTAGCAGAAAAAATGCGACGTTTTGCCTTCTCTGTAATTACATCTACGGTTCTAGGCCTAGAGGGCGCTGAGAGAGAAGAGTTATTCTCTGATTTCGAAATCTGGACCAAAGCTCTCTTCTCAGTTCCAATCGCTCTACCGGGTAGTCCATATGCAAAAGCTCTTCAAGCCAGAAAACGCTTGCTTAATAGGCTCCAACAGGTTCTTTCTCAATCAGTGAATATAAAAGGTGGCTTAGATTTACTTTCTGGTGGTCTTGATGAAGAAGGAATTCCTCTTACTGATGAAGATCTCATAGAGCAACTTCTTCTTCTTTTATTTGCAGGCTATGAAACCACAGCTTCTGCACTCACCTGCCTAATGTATTACCTACTTCTCAACCCACCAATTGAAACATGGCTGCGAGAGGAGATAGATGCACTGTGTTGGCCTCCAGAGCCTGAACAGGCCAACATCTCTTACGACCCAGCGAATGCCCCGAAACTTGACGCAGTAGTGAATGAGGTAATGCGACTTAGCCCGCCTGTAGGAGGTTTCTTCCGCCGCACCAAACGGACCATAGTGATCGGCGGCGTAGCAGTTCCAAAAAATCGCGTGGTGCAAGTTGCCTTAACTGCATCCAACCGTCATGGCCTTGGCGATCTTGATGCCTTCCGACCCCAACGCCATTTAGAGGATGGATGTTCAGTCTCCATGATGCCTTTCGGCAACGGAGAGCGTGTGTGTCTTGGAAAAGCGTTGGCTGAACTCGAGATCCGTTTGATGGTAGTGGGATTGTTTCATAGATTACGACTTGCTGTAATCCCTGATCAAGATTTCACCCTGCAACAATTGCCCAGCCCGGCTCCAAGAGATGGCTTACTGGTCAAAGTGCTATCGCCCAACTCCTAGCGATGTCATCTGAGAATTTGAAGTGGTTGTCAATTCTTATAATGTGTGGCTTCAACTAATAGGCTATTAAATACAGATATATCTACTGTCATAAGTTGAATACTCATAGAGCTTAGAAGAGTATAAAAAGACAATGGAGCAAACTTGGAAATAGTTGAAGTGTCTCTTTAGTTTGAAAAAAACTAATTAAAGTCGACGTTTTCTCAAAGACATCTCTTCCTATTGAACAACTTTATGAATTTCATGCCATGCCATGCCAAAAACGAGCTAGTTCAAAGGTTTCAAATTAAATATCAATGAATTGGTAATGGATTTGCCTTAATGGTTTGAGCACTAAGACAAGTTGGCTCCAAGATTACTTCTTGACGGGCAAAAATACCAAGGAAGCAACACACAGAACACTGATAAGAGGACCTGGAGACAAATTAAAAATTACCGCCATTAAAAAACCAATAGATGATATTACTAGCCCAAACATTGAAGATCGAGCCATGGCAACCCATAAGCTTGTTGCTTTATTTAAGCCCAATAAAGTAGGAGTAGAAAGCAAAGCAATTACAAGGATCACACCAACAGCAGACATTGAGCTAACGATGACAAGAGAAGTCGTGAAGCCGAGAGCCAAGTTCAAAAAAGACACATTTATACCACTAGCAGCGGCACCTTCTGGATCTAACCCAACATGAACCAATTTGTCGTATCCACAAATCATCAAACAAATAAAAATTAAAAAGGCAATAAGGATTCTTAAAAGATCTCCCAAATTAGCTGTCAATAGATCACCAAAGAGAACAGCTTCTAAATCAATTTTGACACCAAGAAGAGGAATAAGAAGAACACCAAGTCCAATTGCTCCAGCAAGTACTGTATTCATCACAGCTTCATAGTGATCACTTCGTTTGTTAGTCAGACTTTCTGCAAAAAGTGCTCCAAACAAACCACTAATCACACCTCCAATAGAAGGGTGAACTCCAAGGGCTACTGCCAAAGCCAAACCTGGCAAAACAGAGTGAGAGATTAAATTGACTTGTAATAGTCTTTTATGGGTAATTAAGACAGTCCCCATAGCGGGGCAAAGCATTCCTGAAAAAAAAGTTAGAATCAGTGGAATTATCCACCACTGTGCATTAATAAAAGACATCAAGCAAACGATTCAGTATTGTCAATAAAAGAGATCAAATGAAGATCTTGCCGATGTGTAAAAGCGGGCCTGAAATTTCTAAACGTCAAAAGCAACTGCTTGAAGAACTTGGGATTTGTGATGACGAAATGAGTGGTCAGGAATTGCATCGAAGATTGCATGAAAAAGAGCTTTCTATGGGTTTGACGACGATATATCGGAATTTGCAAGCACTTGTTAAACGGGGTTTAGTTCGTTCCCGACACCTCCCTACAGGTGAGGTTCTTTATGCTCCAGTGGATAGAGATGTTCACCATTTAACTTGTGTTGATTGTGGACAAACTACCCGTTTGAAGGGATGTCCTGTAAAAGATATCGAGCTTCCCAAAAACAAAGGCCAAAAATTTGAAGTCTTGTTCCACACACTTGAACTTTTTGGTCTTTGTGAACTCTGTTTCCAGCGCCAAAAGAAAAAAGTTTAACTTCTTTTTTGAAAAGCTAAGCACAACAATGATTGCCCATACAAGTAATTGAATCGAGGCTGTCCTGGACATCATTGGGACTTCCTGAAGCTAAAACAGTCTTATCTAATGCGATTACTTTGTCATAAGCACTCAAAGCCTTACCCCAATCATGACTACTAACAAAAACTGTTAAACCAGCGTCAGCTAATTGACGAATAATGATCAGAAACTGTTCTCTAGTTGGTGGGTCTAAAGAAGAGCATGGCTCATCAAGTAGAAATATTGATGCTGAGCTCATCAATGTTTTTGCCAATAATGCACGCTGTTGTTGACCACCCGATAATGTATCAAGTCTTCTTTTTGCAAAATCAGATATTCCAACTCGTTGAAGTGCTGCTTCTAATTCACAACATGTTGATCTGGAATGGTTTACTCGACCTAATGAGACTAACCCTTCAACAGTAATAGGAAACCTCCAGTTCAGTAAACCTCTTTGTGGCATTAGAGCAACTTGATTTCGAGCAATAATTAAAGGATTACCATCAACCATGATCTGACCCTTATTTGGCTTAAGTTGTCCCTGCAATAAACGTAATAATGTGGATTTACCAGCACCGTTTGGACCAACTAGTGCTGTCAAGGTGCCTTGTGTGAGCTCTATTGAGACATCATTCAAAACAAGTTGACTTTGCTTTGAATACGAATAGGTCAAATCTTCTGCAATCAAAAAAGCCATGAATCAAAGCATTTACTCACAAAGAAAACGGGAATGATTATCATTATACTGTTTGAAAACAGTTCATGCGAATTTTCAAGAGCTTCTCAAAGGCAGAGCAAGGAAAAGCATTAATTGCCAGAACAATCATTAACACCTCTATTTTAACTGGTGCGTTTTTTTTAACTGGAATCAATCAGTTCGTACAAGCCAAGTCCAAGTCAATAGTTGCCGTGGAGCCATTAACTTGCGATCTGGTTACAGCAATCGCTCCCCCTTCCAGTCCCATTCAATGTTTGTTTGATAGGAAGCAAGATGTTCATGACATCAAAATTAAACCTAGGCAAGCCCAAAGACTTAAAAAAGCAACTCAAGTATTTACTCTTGGGCAAGAAATGTCTCCTGCAATGAAAAAATGGCTAAATAATCCCATAACAGTTGTTGTAGGTGTTAGCGCAATAGAGATAGACAACCATGACAACCATGACGCACATGACAACCATGACGCACATGACAACCATGACGCACATGACAACCATGACGCACATGACAACCATGACGCACATGACGCTGAGCACTCAACTGAAAAGCATGAGCACCATTTCCATGCTGGCTTAGACCCCCATATTTGGCATGATCCTCAAAACATAATTAAAATGAGTAGGATTATTTCCAAGAACATCAAGAAGAACTATTCCTTTCTTGATACAAAAACCAGAAATATTGTAAATGAAAGATATCAATCTGTAGAATCTATTTTAAAAGATTTAGATCAATGGGCAAAGAAGCAAGTCTCTACAATTCCCAATAAAAATCGCTGGATAGTTTCTAAACACAAAGCCATGAGATACTATGGAGAAGCATTTGGATTACGAACTCTTAGCTTACTAGATTTTCTAGGCCACTCATCCAGTCTAAGACCAAAGGCCATTTCATTTATAATAGGAGAGCTAAGAAAAAATAATATAGAAATCATTTTTGCTGAACAAAAACCTCCCTCAAAGTTGATTAAGAACCTAAGCAAACAAACTTCAATTCCTATATCTTCAAAACCAATTTATGTTGATGGTTTAATGCCCAAAGGGAGCACTATTTCAGTGGCTGTCCATAACACTTGTACTATCGTTAATTCATTAGGTGGTTTATGTAACAAGGAAGAAGGTCAACAAATAGAAGATAGATGGCATTTGCTTATTAAGTAAATTTATCATTTAATCAATGTATGCTGTTGTGAACCCTAAACACTTATTTTCTTTACCTTTAAAATTAAGTTGATATCTCATAAAAAAGCTTATTGAAATCATTGATTAAAAATCGAGTCGCAAAGAAAATTCGCTATTGACATTGAAGACGTAAATGCTGGGCTGATTGCATTTACAACATGTATTGCTTTTTTAGATCTGTTTACGAGAAAGTCATCAAAGAACTTCATATTGCTCTTATTAACTAATTGTGGGCGAATTCCATATCTTTCCGGAGTCATATTGACCTGAATTCCAGACGAAATTCTAGGGTCAAAAAATGCTTTAGCGCGAGATTGGAATTTTAAATTCGTTCTAATAGAAAACTCGGAGGCTGCATGTTCTCTAAAATTATTGTAATTACCAAGCATCATTAAAGTTAATGTCGTCAAACGTGATGGAATTTCTAAAAGATCACTGATAGAAAATTGATCATAGTACTTAGAGAGTGATGGGACAGCATTTGGTCCTACCAAGATCTGGGCATCAGTTGTTGGAGTTATGTGCACTCCCAAGAAAGGCAGTTCAGGGTCAGGAACTGGATATAGATTCGTTTTCAGCTTAACTGAAGTTTTTTGGAATCCATATTGACCAAGTATTGGTAATAAGATTAGATTGTTTGGTGAATTCAAATCAGATTGACATAACGCTAAAGAGCCTGGACCAGATACATTAAATATGTAATCATATAAAGATGTTTTCGCTCTAAATCTTGTTACACTTCCCTTGCAACCATCTATAGATGATACTTTATCTTTTATGAAGTTAACATCTAATTCTTTAAGCTTATTATAAAGAGAGCAAAGAATGGACTTAGGTGAGAATACCTTTGTCAATGGAGACCATAGATAATTATCTCTTTCAATAATTCCAGGCTGTATATTGAATGCTCTTTGATAATTAATCAATTCTACCGTGCAATTGTTTAACTCTGCATTCCTCTTAATTATACTCATTCTTTTGTAATCGATATCATTAAAAGGAACCAATATCTTTCCACAATTCAATAAAGGCAAGTGATTATTATTTATATAATTCAAAAGCAGCTTTCTACCTTCTTGGCAAAATTTTGCTTTTAAGCTACCAGGTTCATAATAAAGACCTGCATGAAGAACGCCACTATTCCTAATTGATGTTCCATTCGAAGGTATTGAGTTCTCATCTATTAAATCTATATAGATTTTAGGATATCTTTTCTTTATTTCAAGGCACAAAGTCAACCCAATGATACCAGAACCAATAACACATATCCTCATTGATGTATATATGCATAATGTTAATTTCAATTATGTTAGCAAGGCGCCTGCTAAATTAATAATGTAATCACCAAAAAATAATTGCCTTTACAAAGCAAAAGCCAAAAAGCTTGACCTCGCTAAAAAGAATACAGAGATCTCAATGATTAATGTTGGTGGTGGATCTAAGACATCGCTTCCAATTTCCCACTCTAGAGGTTTTCTTCCATGGCAATAACCAACTGGCTCAAAGGCTTTAAATTAGATATCCATACTCCTGGTACTGGATTTGCATTGATGGTATTAGCCCTAACTCAAGTACCAGTAGCAATCAAGACCTCTGCAGAGATCTATTGCATGGAGAAAGTAGGAGTAAGAACAGGATCATTCATTGCTGCAGTCAAAGAGTGCAATTGATAGGAGACATGACTACAAAAGAAGGCTAACTCAATGAAACACCTCACAGCTACCTACCTCGACTTCATTTAAACCATTGGTGTGATTTTGATCATTGGAGTTGCTGCTTATGCAATTAAAAAGATGCTGCTACGTGTAGAGAATGCCCAAGTCAAGATCAAAGAGTGATATGGATGCTCTTAACCCACCACGGCAAGTTGATGGAAGTAGTGGTCCTTCACGCAGCTGCTGATCATGGCAAACTACAATCTCAGAACAAAAGGGACGAAAAAATTCAATCATCTATCTCATAAGACATCTGAGATTTCAGAAAAACAAAGGATGTACAAAATGATCGGAACGCCTTTTTTACAAGCGTAGAAGAATGAGGTTGATTTTTCTTTCTGTAAAGCATTAGATCTGCCTTTTCTCACTTCCAGCACTGATAACCTTTACCTAAACTGCGCGAAAATATTGGTCAAAAAGAAACAGAAAATAATTTTAGGAATTTCATGTTTCTACCATGACAGTGCTGCTGCCTTGATTCGTGATGGCGAGATTGTTTCGGCAGTGCAAGAAGAACGATTTTCTAGAAAGAAGCACGATGCTGAATTTCCTGTAAACGCAATTCGCTACTGCCTTAAATCCCAGAATATTGATCTCAGAGATATTGAATCCATTGTTTATTACGAGAAGCCACTATTAACATTTGAGCGCCTCTTGGAGACATATCTCGGTGCTGCACCAAGAGGCGGTCGCTCATTTATTGCCGCAATGCAAGTTTGGTTAAAAGAAAAATTATTTTTAAAAGCCGGGCTCAAGAAGAAATTGAAGTCTTTACAACAAGAACTAGTTCCAGAAATGGAGCCCCAAATCCCAGAATTACTCTTCTCAGAGCATCACCTATCTCATGCCGCCGCTGCATTTTATCCAAGTCCATTTGAAAAAGCAGTAATACTTTGTATGGATGGAGTAGGAGAGTGGG
The DNA here is from genome assembly GCF_034092395.1 of Prochlorococcus sp. MIT 1307. Lineage (NCBI taxonomy): Bacteria > Bacillati > Cyanobacteriota > Cyanophyceae > Synechococcales > Prochlorococcaceae > Prochlorococcus > Prochlorococcus sp. MIT 1307. The sequence continues at coordinate 541,656 of NZ_CP139301.1, forward strand.
CTACAACTTCTACTTGGATTGGAAATCACAACACTATAAAACCTCTCTGGGAAATTAGTTTTCCTCATTCACTAGGCCTTCTCTACTCAGCATTCACTTATTACTGCGGATTTAAAGTAAATTCTGGCGAGTACAAATTAATGGGTCTAGCACCCTATGGAGAACCAAACTATGTAAAAGAAATCAAAGATAATCTAATTGATATTCAAGATGATGGCACTTTCAGATTAAACATTAGTTATTTTAAATATCATCGTGGGTTCCGCATGACAGGTCGGAAATTCCATCAACTCTTTGGAGCACCTCCAAGAGGAAATGAAACAGAGCTAACTCAGTTTCATATGGATTTAGCGGCATCTATTCAAGTGGTAACAGAAGAAATTGTCATCAAGATTGCAAGATCGCTACAAAAAGAAACCGGTATAAATAAGCTTTGTCTTGCAGGTGGTGTTGCCTTAAATTGTGTAGCTAATGGCAAGTTATATAAAGAGAAAATCTTTGAGGAGATATGGATTCAACCGGCGAGTGGGGATGCAGGTTCTGCCTTAGGTGCAGCACTTATTGGTTGGCATCAGCAATTAAATAAGCCTCGACAAATCAAACCTAATGATTCAATGAAGGGAACTTATCTTGGTTGTGAGTTCTCTAATGAGGAGATTGTTAGTTATTTAGAAAAGGTCAATGCTTCTTTCGAAACACAAGAAGATGAAGAACTCTTTGAAAGGCTTGCTCAATGTCTTGATGAAGGGAAAATTATTGGTTGGTTTAATGGCGCCATGGAATTTGGGCCTAGAGCACTAGGTGGAAGATCAATCATTGGCGATCCACGTAATCAAACGATGCAAAGTGTAATGAATCTCAAGATCAAATATAGAGAGAGTTTTCGTCCTTTCGCACCATCAGTTTTAGAAGAAGATGTTGCTAGTCAATTTGAAATGGATACCAAAAGTCCTTATATGTTGTTAGTCGCACCTATAAAAAAAGAACTCTGCAGAAAAATGACCGAAGAGGAACAGAGACTTTTTGGGATTGATAAATTAAATATTATCAGATCATCCCTTCCAGCAATTACTCATGTAGACTATTCTGCAAGAGTTCAAACAGTTAGTAAAAAAACAAATCCTCGTTATTATCATTTAATTAGTGCCTTCAAACGTAAAACTGGCTGTCCCACAATTGTCAACACCTCATTCAATGTAAGGGGCGAACCAATTGTTTGTACTCCCCAAGATGCCTACCGATGCTTTATGAGAACTGAGATGGATATACTTGTACTCCAAAATCAAATACTATTAAAGAGCGAACAACCAAATACAGAACAAGATGAAACTTGGAAACAGGAATTTGAATTAGATTAATCATGACAAATTCTATTTCCAAAAAACAATTACGTGAATTTGGATTTCTCATTGGATTTGGATTCCCAATTCTTATTGGATGGCTACTTCCAGCAATTGGGGGACATGTTTTCAGGTTTTGGACTTTATGGATAGCTTCTCCTGCTTTGGTTCTTGGGATTCTGAAACCACATTTACTTTTATACCCATATAGGGGATGGATGGCATTAGGATATGGACTTGGATGGATTAATAGTCGTATTATTCTTGGATTAGTTTTCCTTATAGTACTTCAGCCCATTGCTTACATTATGAGAGTTTTCGGTTACGACCCTCTTAGAAAAAAAGAAAGCAATGAGAAATCTTATAGAGAAAACAAACAAAACCACCAAACAGATTTAACCCGCATCTTCTAATGCTATGGAAGCTTTCTTAGATCTCACCAAAGATATCTGGGACTTTTTAAGAGCTCGTAAGAAATACTGGCTAGCACCTTTAATTATAACAATTGTTTTAATGGGCGCCTTAATTATATTCACTCAGGGCTCTGTTGTCGCTCCATTTATTTATTCAATTTTCTAAGTCTCAACATGGAATTCCACAATTTCTTAGAATCTTTTGAAAATGGCTTTAAATCATTTCGTCTCTAAATAGTTATCAGGGAATAATTGCCAGTTATATAACTTGAAGGCTTATTTTGATTGGCTTTTCGTTGGGATCAACTTTAGAAAAATTGATTAGTGTCGGTGGTGTCTCAAAGATATCGCTTCCGACTTCAAAACTCTATTGCTTCTTCACTATGGATTGGGAATCTGCAAGGAAACACTGCAAAGAAAAGAACTGGCAATGGTCACTAGAACTGATCAATCAAGCCCAACAAGAGATGGAAGAGCTAGAAAAGAAGATTAAAAAGCTAGAAGACCAACAGAAAGCACAACGCTTGTACAACGCTTGCAATTACTGATGGAAGCACCTAAATGGAAGCCAACTGAACAGGAAAGAGAGGTAATGGAAGCCGTTTGGATGCAAGTCAAAGGAGCATGCGAGAAACTAAAAGAAGAAACCAACGCCACTGATAAGCACGTCAAAAAGATGCTTCTTGAAATGGCTGACCGCTATTACTCAAAAAAAGAATGAACCATCTAACTGCCACTTACATCGATTTCATTCAAACCTTTGGTGTGATTCTGATCTTTGGTGTTGCGGCTTATGCCGTTAAGGAGATGCTGCTACGTGTAGAGAAAGTACAAATCAAAATAAAAGACTGACGTGGATGCTCTTGACCCACTAAGCCAAGTCGCTGGAGGGAATGCTCCTTCCCCGCTGTTGTTGATCATGGGATGTATTGGTGCGTTCTTTGCTGGTGCGTTGATCACCTCGCTAATGAGAGGAAGGCAAGAGCAGGGCTGGTTTAAAAGGAATGAGGAAGATGATGAATGACATTTGCTTCTATTTCTGACGAGATGGATTGCAATACCAAGGGTATCTAGATCACAAAGCCTTGATAAATACGACGATACCTATGAATTACTTGAAGAGATCTATGGGGATATGCTGCTCAGATGCTGATTATGAGGGCCGTCCTTATTACGAAATTGTTGAAGAGAAGGATTCATTGCTCATGAAATTATGCAATTTTGCGTGGAACGGAAAGGCTATATCCTTTCACTTTGTCCTGCCTCCAAAAGATAAAAATCAAAAGCACCTAAACGTGGTTGCATTTTGTTCGGTCTTCCGATTACAAAACTACGGTTTTCTAAATCATTATCAGCATCAGGCATTTCATTATTTGCCTTACTATTCAATCAGGCGTAAGGGGCTACTAACCACTAGTTAAGTGCTGAAGGGATACAACACATCTTTCAGTGGTTACTCAAGTGTTTGCAATATCGGAGTATTCACTCGTTTCTAACGCCAATTTTTCAACTAACAGGAGAAATTATGGTTTGGCAATTCCCACCTTTAGGAGCTTGTATAGGACTGTTATTAATTTCAATCGGGATTGTTGTAGGGTTCGATATCCGTTTCAAGCCTGATAGCCAAGATCCGAAATCGTAAGTGAAAGTGAATGTTTGCTCTGTATGACTTCTCTAAAGATTGAACATGCCTCTTGACAATACAATACCTTTCTATTACAAGCCTAGACGAACAATGATTTAAGAGAAACTAAATAATATTTGCGGAGAACTGTATATATATGATCTGTATTCATAAATAAAAGAATATCTATGTTGACAAGAAATTGAATCAAACCATGGATTACCAATAGCTTAGATTAACTGCTGTCAGTTGCTTTAAAGAGATATTTGATTATGAATAATTAATTTTCGGTTAGCCGTACCTTCATACTCCGTAACACAATTGTTATAGTTCTTTACAGGTTGGATTCGACCTGTCCTTTTTCTTTATTTAGATTTCTCAATGGGTAACTCTCCTCAGCTCATGGCTCTTTCTTCACCAGCACTTGCTGAACGTGTTAATGGTTGGCTAGCCATGATCGCTTTTGATGTAGTTGTTATTAGTTATGTACTAACTGGACAAATTATTCCTGGTGTTTTCTAAGCAAAACTTCATCCAGTATTCCTAAATTACTTTCAAATCAAAAATCATCAACTAAAACCATGACTGAAAATGCTGAGCTTCAAAATGGCCGTTGGGCAATGATCGGATTCGATATTGCTCTTATTAGTTACATCTTCACTGGTCAAATTATTCCTGGTGTTTTCTAAAGATGACACAAATTAAAAAATAACTATTACGTTATTTCTTCAGACAAACAAACACTATCTCCAAAAACAATGAAAGAAAGCGCTGAAATGCAAAACGGAAGGTGGGCAATGGTTGGCATCCTTGCTGCTATTGGAACCTACACATTTACTGGCCAAATTATTCCTGGTATTTTTTAAAGCTATGGAAATGAACCCTTTCAAACCTTTGAAGCAATTTGTTCAAGGGATCTATAAACGATCTAACTAATCTTCTTTTTAAGGAGCTTAAAAATGGGAATTGGTGCATTATTTCTAACATCCATATCTACTGGGATTATTACCCAGGAAGAATTGGGTTGGGTCACGAGAAATCAAGTAGATTTCTCTAGATGTGAACTAGCTACAGCTTTGAAACTGGGCCAATTAATAGATTCAGGTCAGCTTCAACTTGGAAGCAGACCTTGAATCTTATAAATATCACATTTTAATGATTTGTATCTAATCAGCATGACAACATCATCTCTAATATCTAATCAAGATCTCTTTAAAGATCGCCAATTCTTATCAACTGGATTATTTTTAAGTAGTTCATTGCTTTTTGTATTGATTGGAATTGAGTTCCACTATCAATACCTTCATAATCCAGCAGTTCATATTTTCTTTCAATCAAAAGGGATTTTCCTTTTCTAACGAAATAGTAATCACAAAAAAATTAATAAATTCTCTTGAAGATTGTAATTACAATAAGGATTCTACAAAGTTAAACCTATTTATTTGTAATTTGCTAAAGACTAAAGTGTCTGAAAAAATTTCTTCTGCTCTAAACTCACTATTTCGAGATTTAGTTGAATTTTCTTTCTTTTGTGTCATCGGCATAGCTGCTGGATCGATAGGCCTGTTATGAACTTCTTCTCGATAATCTTTTTCACTTCTGCAGCTGCGTTGTTTTACATCGCCGCATTTCTTTGGAGAGGTCTTTCAAGAAGAAGATCAACTAATTAATTGGCATTGCTTTTCTCATTCAAAAGAACTTCCTCTGTTTTTTATTTACTGCTATGTCTTTAGGTGAACTTCAAGCATCTGTAGATAGTTTTCCTGCATGGAAAGCACTTCTGTGGTGTTTTTATCCGATGGCTACTCTTGTTCTATTGGAATTGCTGGCACGACAAATTGATGATGATGATGACCAAGATGGAGGAAAGATGATTCCAGCCATACAAGGTGCTCAATAAGAAGAAGATTAAAAAACTAGAAGTCCAACAGAAAGCACAACGCTTTACAACGCTTGCAATTACTGATGGAAGCACCTACTGGGGCATACAAATGGGAGGACCAGTTACGGATCTTGCTTATAGAACTAACCCTAGTGACTTTTTGTTTTCAAGCTATATCAGGATTCTTATTTCAAGCCTTGAATTAAAAATCTACCTCTGATGATCTGTAAATTCTTTTTTGCCGCGGCTAATACAAGTGATGGCTTTATTTTTATTACTCCACGTAAATTTTGGTAGGACCTTTGGTAAGACCACTTGGTAGGACCTACTGGTAGGACCACCCATAAAGTATCCATGACTGCGACGGGTAAAACCCATGTGCCGCAGTCACTTATCGGATACTGAACCACCGTGCCGTGCGAGCCCCAGCGTTCGACCTGGATAAACCAGAAGGGGATTCAAAGTGGGGCTTCGTTTCCAGCAACAAGGCTGGTATACGTCACCTTCACGACAGTCTCCCCAAATCGAAAGAGAGTCAGATCAGAGCACTAGAAAAGGCCGTCACCAACAAAGCAGTTCCAGCCTAATTTAAACCTATGAAGTCAGATTCAAAGGCCAAATCGAACGAATACTTTCTAATCCTCTAAGCGCCTCCTCCCTCCTTGCTTGAGCATTATCTGAATAAAGAAGAAGAGTGACATGTCCAAGTTTTCTTCCAGGTATTTCTTTGTTTTTTTGATACCAATGAAGATGAGCGCCATTAATTCGTTTCAATTCAGCAAGTCGGTCATTCAGTGGGGGAGCCTTCTCTACAGGCAAGCCAAGTAAATTAACCATAATTGCTCCAGGAACAATAAGTTCTGGGTCTGGGACAGGAATATCAGCTGCTATACAAACTTGTTGATCAAATTGACTGCTATTGCATGCTTCTATTGAGAAATGAGCTGAGTTATGGGTACGTGGGGCAACTTCATTAACAAGTAAGCCTTTAGGTCCATAGAAAAATTCAATAGCGATTACACCTACATAATTCAATTTAGTCAACAAAGATGCAACCATGTTATAAGCCAGCGCCTGAACAGAATGACTAACTTCGGCAGGCGCAAGAACCCAATCACATACTTGGTTAAACTGATGAGTTTGAGAAAGTGGAAAGGCCCTAATTCGACCTTCTAAATCTCTGCTTGCAACCAGAGCTAGCTCCTTCTCATAAGGCACCCATTCCTCAATCAACCAATCCTTAGAATCTACAGATTGCAGGAGCTCATTAAGGTCATCAAAACTATTAATAACCTTTGTACCCTTTCCGTCATAGCCACCTTTACCAGATTTAGCCATTAAAGGAAAGTTCCACCCACTAGGTAGTTTTGAAAATCCGAGTTTCTCCGAAGACAATTGCATCCACTCAGGTCCTGGTATTTCAAGAGCATCTAGAAGTTGACGTTGTGAAATCTTATTTATTAAAGGATCAATTGCTGCAAGGGAAGGAATAAAACAGCCTTTTTCTGTCTCTAATTTTGCCAACTCCTCAATATTGACCCATTCATTCTCAAAGGTCACGGAAGAGCAAGCATTTATAAGTTGACTTGTACCAAAAGCATCTTGAGTTTCAGCTAAAATAAGACTATTAGCTTTTTTCGCAGCAGGGTCACTATGAGATTCTGCTTGAACAATCACTTCCACATTGCGTCCTTTCGCCGCTTCAACCAACATTTGAGCAAGCTGTCCTCCTCCCACAACTCCAATTACAGAATTCATTAGAACATTCTTTGATAATGAAGCAGTAGCCATTTAAAGCTAAAAAGCATCCAATAATGCAAGCTTGAGAGCTCACAAACAAGAATCTATTGCCAAATGAGCCACCCATACGAGTTTTACAACTCGTTTAAGCTTTAAGCCTATAAAAGGGCTTACCTTCTATTAGAAGTCATTCAAGCAAGGCTTAACCACAAAAGCCTATTAATTCAGAAGCAAATTGTTAGCAATGAAGTGAAATGACTTAAAACAGTGCATTGCATCCAGGCAAAATATCATGAAAAACACTTGCTTAGATATCTTGGAGGTTACAGATCAATCCACCCGTCGTATTCCCGTTGAAATCTCTAGGAAACCTTATGAAATCATCATTGGGAAAGGCATACTTCATCGTATTGGTGAAGAACTGAATAAAGCAGGGATAAAAAAAGGAGTAAAAATTCTAGTAGTTACCAATAGCGATGTAGCAGAACCATATAGCGATCTTTTTATAAAGAGCCTTAAGGAAAGTGGATATGAACCAACTCTACTAATTATTAAGGCTGGTGAAAGTCAAAAAAATCCTTCAAGTATCAGCCTTATTCACGATGCGGCATTTGCAGCAAAACTCGAAAGAGGGTCGCTGATGATTGCATTTGGTGGAGGCGTTGTAGGAGATATGACAGGATTTGCAGCAGCAACATGGCTAAGAGGCGTTTCAGTAGTTCAAGTACCCACAACACTTCTAGCCATGGTGGACGCCTCAATAGGCGGAAAAACAGGTGTTAATCACAAAGGAGGAAAAAACCTTATAGGGGCTTTTCATCAACCAAAACTAGTATTAATAGACCCCTTAACATTAAAAACACTTCCTGTGCGAGAGTTTCGCGCAGGAATGGCTGAGGTCATTAAATATGCTGTAATAGGAGATACAAAACTTTTCAGTCTCCTTGAAAAGCATAACGACCTTAGCGATTTAATAGAATTAGATTATGAAACTCTAGAAGAGATTATTAGTCGTTCGTGTTCATCTAAGGCCAATATTGTAGCCTTAGACGAGCATGAAAGTGGTATCAGAGCAATCCTTAATTATGGGCACACATTAGGTCACGCTATTGAAACTCTATGTGGTTATGGAACCTGGCTACATGGAGAGGCAGTTTCGATAGGAATGGTTGCAATTGGAGAGCTTGCAATACAGCTTGGAAGCTGGAGTGAAGATGATGCGAATAGACAAAAAGCTCTACTAAAGAAAGCAGGGCTGCCTACAACTTGGCCCAAATTAAATATAGAAGATGTATGTCAAAGCTTACTAGGAGATAAAAAAGTAAAAGAAGGAAAAATATGCTTTATTATCCCAAAGAAGATTGGCGTGGTAGGAATAAAAGATGATGTTAATATTAGTTCTATCAAGGAATGTTTATCTAGAATTAGCCATCTGGATTAGCAAGGAACTTAGTAGTTAAACTTCCTTTTAAATATCTATTTTCATTATCCACTTGAAAAGCCATCCATCTAAATTCCCCTAAGCCAGCAGGGTCAACTAAACGAAGTAAAGCTTCTCTTCTAGCCAAGGCAGCTGCTAATTGATCATTTGGAAGTTTCTGTAAAGAATAAAGACGTTCAGAAAGACCCAAAGCCAAAAGGGCCAACCCTTGTCTTGCCTCTCCCAAGTAATTCCAATTGCTTTTATCAGCAAAAAACTTAAGTACATCAATGCAAAGATGTGAAGTAATATCATAATATCCAGGATTATTAAGGACTTCGGAACTTGCGGATTGATTTCTATAACTCATAAGTGTGCCATTATTTCTTGATGCTTTGTAATACCGGCCTGCTTCTAATGCATAGTCAATAATCAACATAGAGCCAAATATTAATGACTTAGAGGCTTTGGACATCCATTGCTTCAAATCTAGATGTAACTCACTACACCAACCATTAGAAATGTCTTCTGGTGGTATTTGAATAGAAAGTGTATCTTGAAACTCTGACAAGGATTCTTTGATATTTAATGAAAGTGGAAGTTCTACATAAGAAAGTTTTTGTTTAGACCTAACTACCTGAAGTTTAATACCTTGTCTAAAAAGTTCTCCATCACGAAAAATTATTCTTTCAACAGGAAGTGCATCAAGAACCTCATGGGCTAATATTACACCAATAACAGGGTTTTCCGACAATTCATCTAAGGAGGCCCATCTTATTGGAATGGTTGATATAGAACTTAGAAGTTTCTTTTGTTTTTCAATCATACCTTCATTTATATCAACCAACAAAAGCTCTAATTTACTAAAGATATATGGAGAGATTTCACTAATTACACGTATCAAATCAAAGACAAGGTCTCCTTCACCAGGACCAGCTTCGATCAATGACAGTGGGAGATTATTAATATTTTTCTTTTGCAATTGTTCTAGCCAATCAACTAGTTGGCATCCCAAAAGCTCTGCGAACTCACTTCCCAAAGAAGGTGAAGTAGCGAAGTCCCCTTTTCTTCCAAGCTTTAAATGACCTGAAGAGTATGCACCATGTTCAGGGTCATTTAAAGCCCAATCCATGTATTGATGAAAGCTAATACTCCCACCAGCATCAGAGATTTTATTTGCTATCCATTCTGGACAATGCGCAGATGAGCCATCCATTAGAGAGAATGCCCATGAGTGATATGACTTCATGGGATTTAATCACAGGATAAGACCCTTGCTTGGTCTTCTTGCTTTATTGGTTTCTTTCATTCTCTGTAGCCCGGTTTTTTCTTATGACAATCCAGACCTTCTTCCTGAAGAAGCAACACCAATAATTGATCTAGCTAAAACACTTAATGACAACCAAAGAGTCGAGCTGGAAAAATCACTGAATGATTACGAGGAAGAAACAGGATGGAAGATCAGAGTTCTCTCCCAATACGACAGGACTCCTGGACTTGCAGTACGTAAATTCTGGGATCTTGATGAGCGCAGTTTGTTAGTGATAGCTGATCCTCGAGGAGGAAACCTTCTCAATTTCAATGTAGGAGATGCTCTATATGCACTTATGCCAAGAACATTCTGGGTAGAACTTCAAACGCGCTATGGGAATCAATACTATGTAAAAGACAACGGAGAGGATGGTGCGATCCTAGGTGCAATTTCTTCAGTAGAGGGTTGTCTTAACAAAGGAGGCTGTCAAGTTGTTCCAGGCTTACCAAGAGAACAATGGTTGTTTACATTAACGACCTCAATATTAGGTGGATTTATAGCAGGTTTTGCGGCTTTTCCTCGCAGGGAGGGAGACATAATTGCATGGCCTTGGTTACTTCTATTATCACCTCTTTGGGCCATGCTTTTTGGGGTATTTGGCATTGCCCCAGTAATTTCAAGAACTACAGATTTACTTCCTCTAGTAAGAAATAGTTTAGGTTTTATAAGTGCACTTATTACTGCATATCTATTTGCCCAAGAAACAATTGGGAAAAATCTAAATTCAAATTCTGATATTTAACATATAAAGTTCATAATAAGTTATAACCAGAGGAAATTCATTCCTCTAATATTCATCAAGTAAATCTTTAAGATAGGTTAATTAATATTGTATAAGGTTGATACTATTATACAAGCGATCTATTTGATCTGTTTAATAGTATTTCCTCAGAAGCAATTGAGGTGTCATTTCTAAACCATCGATGAGAAACATAATCCAAATGACCATTAAGAAATTGAACCCAAGAAAGATGGTGCAAGATATTTCCATCTTTGTCCAGCTTTCTTCGAGGTACACATGCAGCGTTTAAATAAATCGTTCCCCAACGATCCTCAAAAAATGTTTTTCGAGCTTTATTTCCACGTTTCAATGAATGATGCATATGGCCAAAAACAACCAAATCGGGAATTCGCTTTTTCCTTATCTGATCAATAGCGAGCTCAAGATCTTTATCCCCCCAATCAACCGCAGGCAATCTCCAATCTCTACCACAAGGGCTGTCTGCATCTGAGCCAAGCCCTGTAGGGCCAGAATGAGCAAGGATCACCAATGGCATCGCCTCACAGGCATCCTCAGCCGCTAAAACAATCCGGTTAACAGATTCCTGAAGTGTAATTGGACCAAAAACTCCAACAACCTCAGGCGAAAGGTAAAACCCACCTCCAGCACTACATGGACGTGCCCCCACTACAGCAATCTTTGGAGATTGCCAGTTCCTCAACCCCCATCCACAATGAATATTTCCCAGGATGTTTAACTGAAGTCTTAACAACTCACCAGTGAGGTCATAACCACGATCATGATTACCAAGAATCAAAGCGGTGGGGATATTCAGGTTTTTTATTGCTTTTACAAGCCTGACATCAGCCTCTCCTAAATCGCCAACGAACAGGACTCCATCAGGAGCCAGCTGAATTAGAAGCTCATGGTCATCATCCAACCAATCACCATGAAGATCTCCAGCTATAGCAATGGTAAGAATTGACAGGTTTTGTGAATAGGCTGGATCTATACTGACTCAAATTGCGTATTTGAACTCTGATTACCGCTGTTTCCGCCTACCAGACGGTTTCACCGGTTCCCCAGAACAGGGAAGCTCAACTCAAAGCCATTAATTTGCTGCGCAAAGAAAGGAATGCAATCATCCTTGCTCACTATTACCAAGACGCGGAAATACAAGATATAGCTGACTTCATTGGAGATTCACTGGAGCTATCAAGAAAAGCTGCAAATACAACTGCAGATGTAATAGTTTTTTGTGGCGTACATTTCATGGCAGAAACTGCAAAAATTCTTTGTCCCCAAAAAACAGTTCTAATTCCAGACTTAGATGCAGGATGCACATTGGCAGATGATTGCCCTGCTGAAGAATTTGAGAATTTTCGCAAACAACACCCTGACCACTTTGTAATCAGCTACATAAATTGCACTGCCTCTGTAAAAGCCCAAAGCGATCTAATATGCACAAGTAGTAATGCTGTAGATTTAGTCAAGCAGTTACCGAAGGATCGCCCAATATTATTTGCTCCAGATCAAAATCTTGGGAGATGGGTTCAAAAGAAAAGTAAGCGTAAGCTTACCTTTTGGCCAGGCAGGTGCATTGTTCATGAGTCATTTAGTGAAGAAGCTTTAATCAAATTGAAGCTTAAATATCCACAGGCTGAAGTAATCGCACATCCAGAATGTCAAAGTAATTTGCTAGAGCTAGCTGATTTCATAGGTTCAACTAGCAAATTACTTAAGCATTCTGAAATAAGCTTAGCGAAATCATTTATTGTCCTAACGGAGCCAGGAATACTTCATCAAATGCGCCTAAGACTGCCGGGCAAAACTTTTTTAGAGGTACCAGGGATTGATGGTTGTAGTTGCAATGCATGTCCCTACATGCGTTTAAATACTTTAGATAAAGTCTTAACTTGTCTTGAAACAATGAAGCCCCAAATCAATATGGACGAAAATTTAAGAAGAAAAGCACTTAAACCAATTGAACTTATGCTCAGCATGAGCAAATAATCCAACTACCTCAAAGCAAATTGAAGATTGGTCGTTTCCAATTGGAATGTTGTATTAGCTTTCGATTTCTTAATCATCTTTATAAGTTCAGTTTCAGCAACCATATATTGAGTATCCCTAGATGTAGCAATATCTTCCTTTGTAAATTTCAAAGCATTCTTTTCTGACATCTTCGACTCAATATCAGGCTTGATTCCATTCTTATGAATGTCTTTACCTTTTGGAGTTAGATACTTTGCAATAGTTACTGTTAAGCCAGAACCATCAGAAAGTGCTCTTACTGATTGAACAAGACCTTTGCCAAATGTCTTCTGACCAACAAGAATACCTCTGTTGTTGTCTTGTATGGCTCCAGAAAGAATTTCACTAGCACTGGCAGAGCCATTATCAACCAATACGACAACAGGGCGGCTAGTCAATGCCTTTCCATTGGCACGTCTTATATCTTTTATTCCATCTCTAGTCTGTGTACTAACAATTGTCCCCTGATCTAACCATAATCTTGCAATTTCGATACTTGCCTCTAGTAATCCGCCTGGGTTACTTCTCAAATCAAGAACATAACCAAGTGCAACCTGGTTTTCTAGATTATTAATAGCATTACGCATTTCACGTACAGAATTAGCGTTAAACTGTTTTAAGCGAATATAACCAATCTTAGTTCCAGATTTTGTCTGGTTTAACTGACTATCAACTGCATTAATTTCGATTTTATCTCTAAGCAAACTAAAACTTAATAATTGATTCTCTCGCATTATTCCAAGTTTTACTTCTGTTCCCTTTCTTCCTCTAATTAACCTAACTGCCTTTTCTATACTCATACCTTTTGTAGATTGATCGTCAATTGATACGATCACATCCTTAGACTTAATGCCAGCATTAAAGGCAGGAGTTCCTTTTATAGGAGACACAACAATCAAGTTATTTGTCTCTTTATCTAAAGACAACTGTATGCCAACACCAGTTAATCTACCTTGAGTGTCAATTCTCATTTCATTGAATTCCTTAGGGTCAAGAAAACGTGTATAAGGGTCATCTAAGACCGCAAGCATGCCTCTAATAGCTTCATGAGATTCAGAGGAGTCAACATATGTTGCTCCAAGTATTGATCTACGGAGTTTTAACCAGTTTCCAGAGTCGAAACTCCCAGATGAATCCAAATAGTCTCTATATACAATTTGCCACACTTGGTCTATAACCTCTTTCGGACTTTCTTTTATCAAAGTAGAAGTATTTTTTGGGAATCCAAAACCTGGAAGAATGGACAAGCTGAATGCTGAAATAGCAGTTATAGAAGAAGATAAAAGCCAGGAGGAATTCAGTTTCAACTGTAAATTAATAGCACTTTTTATTGAGCAAAATTGACTCTTAATTCTTAGGTTCTTTAATGATTCTATCAATTTCTATCCACCCATTTTCCATCTTCTTTGATCAAGTCAATCAAAGCATCGACACCCTCATCTTCAGGTACTTTGCGTATTTCGTCCCTCCCTCGATAGAGTGCGATTACGCCTGGACCTTTTCCAACATATCCATAATCTGCATCAGCCATTTCACCCGGCCCATTAACAATACAACCCATAACGGCTATATCCAGACCTGTCAAATGAGAAGTCGCATTTCTAACTTTTTTTACTACTTCCTCAAGATTAAATAATGTACGACCGCAACTTGGACAACTAATATATTCCACCATGGTTTTTCTCAAGCCAACGGCCTGAAGAATGGAATAGCAAACGGGTATTTCTTTTTCGGGTGCTTCTGTAAGAGAAACTCGAATTGTATCTCCAATTCCTTCAGACAAAAGTGTTGCTATACCTACGGTGCTTTTAATACGTCCATAGTCCCCATCCCCTGCTTCAGTTACTCCAAGATGCAAAGGATAATTGAAACCTTCTTTATCCATTGTATCTGCCATCAACCTATACGCAGCAAGCATTACTGGTGCCCTTGACGCCTTCATAGAAATGACAATATTATGAAAATCAAGGGAATCACATATACGAATAAATTCCATTGCAGATTCAACCATGCCAAGAGGGGTGTCACCGTAAGTAAACAACATCCTCTCTGCTAAAGAGCCATGATTAACTCCTATTCGAAGAGCCTTATCTTGTTGCTTTAACTTATTAACAAGTGGTTCAAATCTTTCAACAATTCGATCTGCAATTGCCTTGTTTTCTTCAGCTGTAAATTCTGTACGATTTGGATCGGCTTTTTCAAAAACAAAAAGGCCTGGATTAATTCGAACCTTATCTACATGATTAGCAACTTCCAAGGCAATTTTCATTCCATTATGATGAACATCTGCGATCAAAGGAACTGGTTGATAAGTACTTTCTAAGCGTTTTTTTATTTCACCTACAGCTTTGGCATGAGCCAGACTTGGAACCGTAAGCCGTACCATCTCGCAACCAATTTCATGTAGCCGCCGAATAGCGGCTGTTGAGCCTTCAATATCAAGGGTGTCTTCATTAATCATTGATTGCACCCTTACAGGGTGATCACTACCCATGGAAATATCTCCAACCATTACTGTTCGGGTAGTCCGACGATATATCTGAGTGTCATATCGCTTAGAGGAATTAGCTAAATCTGTCGCCAAATTATTGTTCAGAATGGCAGTCATGGCTTCCAACTCCTATTACAACCCAACATTGGCATAGCGATAGCTTTTTGAAATTCTTTGAGCTTATTTTTCACTTCCAAAAGGTCTCCACGTGTAAGTGAAATTGGGGCCCCTTCAACTTTAGAAGGATTTCTCAAAAGATATGAAGGATGAAAAAGGGGCATAACCATTCTGCCCTCCCAAGTCTGCCAAACACCTCTTAAGGAAGTGATTTTTTCCTTTACACCTAAAACCGCCTCAACAGCAGTAGATCCTGCCAGGGCAATTACCAAAGGGTCAACAAGCTTTATTTGTTGTTTTAACCAAGGTAGAGAGGATAATAGCTCAGCTTTTGAAGGTCGTCGGTTTTTAGGTGGTCGACATTTAACTGCATTACAGATAAAAACATCCTTGCTTGGATTGATACCCACATTGATCAACATTTGATCTAAAACTTTTCCTGATCTCCCTACAAATGGCTCTCCCAAAGCATCTTCTCTAGCTCCTGGCGCTTCTCCAATAAGCATAAAACGAGCACCAGGATTTCCACGGCTAACTACAACCTGCGTTGAGGATTGATTGCAACCACAACAATCACACAAAAGTTGACTGACAAGGGATTCTGCTTCCAAAACACACCCATGAACAGAAATTTGAAAATAAATAATAAACCCTGAGTTATTGATCCTTAGGGACATAAATCAAAAAATAATTTCCTTCCGGATCTATTAGCCAGGATTCAGCTCCAAATGATTGGAGTTTGGGTTTTTCAACAACCTCAGCCCCCTTTAAAACAAGGCTTCCTATCCATTCATTAATCGAGGACAGGGGCTCTGCCGAAGGTGTCCGCTGAAAGCAAAGTGCTGAAGCTCTGCCACCCTTTGGCCAAGCTTGTGTATCGGAAGGTCGGTAGATTTGAATGCTCAAACAATTCTGGTGATCAATCAAATAATGATCATTAGTGATCCCTTGGCGAAGGTCTCCATTTGTTGCAAATGCATAAAATTCAGAAAGCTTTTGAGGCTCCCTAGAAGCAATAACCACACTGAGCTGAATAGAAGACATCAAGAAATTAATAGAACTAATAAAGGTTGTCTAAGACTCAACATCAGGCAGGATAAGTTTCTTAAGAGCACATCCTCTAAAAAGATGCTGCAAAAATGCCACACCCTCCACTAATTTCCCAACGGGCGGTGGCCCTTCAACCCTCATTAACTTTGGCGATAAGTGCTAAAGCGAAAGCCCTGAAACAAGAAGGGAAAGATATATGCAGTCTTAGTGCAGGAGAACCTAACTTCGATACGCCTGAATTTATAACAGAAGCGGCAGTCCAGGCTCTTCGCGATGGAATTACACGATATGGTCCTGCAGCAGGAGATCCAGAGTTAAGAGAAGCTGTTGCTTCAAAGCTCAGCGAAACCAATCAAATACCAACAAGACCAGAAAACGTTCTAATAACTAATGGTGGAAAGCAGGCAATCTACAATCTTTTTCAGGTAATCCTTAACCCTGGCGATGAGGTGATAATCCCAGCGCCTTATTGGTTGAGTTATCCAGAAATAACTCTTTTAGCAGGTGCAATTCCAAAAACCCTTTCTTCCTCACCAGATGACGGCTTCTGTCTAGATCTAGAAAAATTGGAGCGCATGATCAATAATAAAACCCGCCTCTTAATTCTCAATTCACCGGGCAATCCAACTGGTCGAGTGATGCCTCTAGTGGAGATGAAGCAATTAGCAGAAATTCTTCGAAGACATCCTCAAGTTTTGGTGATGTCTGATGAAATATATGAATTTCTTCTTAGTGATGGTGAAGTACATTACAGTTTTGCCGCAACTGCTCCAGATCTTGTGAACCGTATCTTCACAGTAAATGGTTTTGCAAAAGGCTGGGCTATGACAGGTTGGCGACTTGGTTATTTGTCAGGAAACTTAGAAGTTATAAAAGCAGCAAGTGCACTCCAAAGTCAAAGCACTAGCAATGTTTGTAGCTTTGCCCAACGTGGAGCACTCGCAGCACTAACAGGTCCAAGAGATTGTGTTTTTGCAATGGCTAAGAAATATAATTCTCGAAGAGAAATATTATTTAATGGGCTAAATACAATTAAAGGGCTCTCTTTGGTTTCACCCAAAGGAGCTTTTTATGCGTTTCCACAATTGCCCGCAGGCAGCCCAAAGTCAATAAATTTCTGTGAATTAGCTCTAGAAAAAGTTGGCCTTGCAATAGTGCCTGGTGCAGCATTCGGCAACGATAATTGTGTAAGGCTATCTTGTGCTGTTAGAAGTGGAGTTATCTCAGAAGGTCTTAAGCGCCTAGATCAATTAATCTCACAGCTCTGAAAATATCTAATATTATATGTAGGAAAGATCATAAATTATGCCTCAAAAAACTCGACGTAGGTTCGTACTCCAATTATTACTGCTAGGAAGCTTATTCATTCCAAATAAAGTTTCTTTAGCCCAACCAAAACTCTTTATTAGTGCGATTCCAGATCAGAATCCTGAACATTTAAATCGTATGTATGGACTTCTATCCGCAGAATTAAGCAAACAACTGGGAATTCCGGTTAGATACGTTCCCATAACTAATTACCCTGCAGCTGTTAGTGCATTTCGTACAGGCAGCTTAGATTTAGTTTGGTTTGGGGGGCTAACAGGAGTGCAAGCTCGCCTACAAAAACCTGGAGCAAAAGTATTAGCTCAAAGAGATATTGATCTTCGTTTCCAAAGTGTTTTCATAGCAAATCTTGCTAGCAAAATCCCAGTAATCAAGAATCAAGGTGAGCTCAAGCTTCTTAAAAACAGGCGGTTCACATTTGGCTCCGAGAGTTCTACTTCCGGAAGGCTAATGCCTCAATATTTCCTTCAGCAAGCAGGCGTAGAGATAAGTCACTTCAAAGGAAAGCGTCCAGGCTTTAGCGGAAGCCATGATGCCACACTAGCTCTTGTGCAAAGCGGCTCATATGAAGCTGGAGTCCTCAACAAACAAGTATGGGAAACGAATCTAAAAAGAAGAAGAGTAGATAAATCAAAAGTCAGAATTATCTGGGAAACACCCACATATAGTGACTATCACTGGCTAGCACAAGGGAATTTAGATAGTCGATTTGGCTCAGGGTTTACAAAAAAACTCCAAAAAACAATTCTAGGCTTCAGTAGGGAATCGAAAGCTCAAGCTAAGATTTTAGAGTTGTTTGGGGCAAATCGTTTTATTCCTGCCTATGACTATCAATATAGAGAGATTGAACTTATTGGACGTCAACTAGGAAAGATTAAGTGACAAAACTAATTGAACTAAAAGAGGTTTACGTTAGAAGCAAAATTCAATTTAGACTCAAGAATATTAACTTATCCATCGGCAGCGGAGAAAAGGTTGCACTCCTTGGTCAAAGTGGCTCTGGGAAGAGCACACTCATACAAGTAGCTAATGGTAGTTTAATACCAACTCTTGGCCAGGCCACATGGAGAGGCGTCCCACTTAAGCACTTAACATCTAAACAACGCCAAAGAATAGCAACACTATGGCAAGACTTACGCTTAGTGGAAGAACTTACAGTTTCTCAAAATATCAACACAGGAGCCTTGGGTCATCATAGTTTTTTGTGGGCATTCAGGAACTTGCTTGGAAGAATTGAAACCAAAGAATGTCTAACATGCCTTAAAGAAGCAGGATTAGAACATAAGTATCTAAGAGTACCAGTTACAGAACTTTCAGGAGGACAACGACAAAGGGTAGCCATAGCACGTCTACTAATACAGCAAGGAGAGTTGCTCCTTTGTGATGAGCCATTATCAAGCCTTGATCCAACTCTTATCAATGAGGTCCTAGAACTTTTGCTGAAAAAAAAAGCAGTTCAAGTAATTAGAATTCCAGACACTTGTCTTATCAGTCTTCACCGTCCTGATTTGATTTCCAATTTCACACGTGTAATAGGATTAAAAGCAGGAGAAATAATTCTAGATTGCTCGCCAAACGTACTTGGGTCATCAGAGATTAATTCTCTATACCGGGACAAATGAGTCAATCTAAGCCTTCACTAGTATTAATTACGATCTTACCCGCACTAGCATTAATCCCTGTGCTAGTTAAGATCTTAACAGAAATCCACAGCGGTGGGTTACATCTCTTATTTGAATTTTTCTCCGCATCTGTCCATCCATCTCTACATCCAGTAGTAATTCATAATGCATGGAGAGGGTTACAAGTCACTATTGCAACTGCATTACTAAGTTGGATATTTAGCATGTTGGGAGGAATAATATTAGGCCTACTAAGTTCAAATATCTTCTGGAAAATCTTTGAAGCCCCCCCCTGGCAGCCAATACTCATAAGACGACTCTTAGCAATACCAAGAAGCATCCATGAACTCATTTGGGGGTTACTTCTACTTCAATTATTTGGAATGAGTACATCAATAGCGATTATTGCAATATGCATTCCCTATTCGTCCTTAGTGGCAAGAGTTTTGTCTGATCAAATAGACAGCTTGGATCACCGAAGTCTTATGGCTCTTAGGCAAGGAGGCGTTGCGCCTCTTAGCGCTTTAACAACAGCCTTGTTGCCAGCGATGATTCCCATAATTAATAGTTACGGCGGGTATCGATTGGAATGTGCTTTGCGTGGAGCGACAATGCTTGGAGTGTTTGGGATGGGAGGAATAGGTACAGAGCTGCAATTAACGCTTCAGTCCCTTGAGTTTAAAGAGATGTGGACATCATTGTGGATGCTAGGTGGGGTGATGTTCACTCTAGAAACAATCTTAAACTGGAGGCGCATGTCCTTTAGAACCTCAAAGAAAATCAACGGAAAGCTCTGGATTTCACTTGTATTGATGTTCACAACCATAGGGATATCTTGGATATGGCTACAATCACTAGATATTCAATTAATAGGAAGTTTTATTTGGCATCCAATTCCTTTACCAACAATCATTGATATAAAATACGCAATAATGGAATTACCATGGATAGATCTAATTAGTAGTACGTTATTAATAACTATTCTTGCAGCAGGTATTGCAATTGGCACGCCTCCTTTAGGAATGATGCTATTTCCAAACCAATTAGGGCAAACAATACAAAAAGTTCTTTGGGCATTTCTTAGATTAATTCCACCGCCACTATCTGCTCTTCTTTTATTGCTCTGCACAAGTCCCAGCCTTTCAGTAGCTTCTTTAGCACTAGGGCTCCATAACCTTGGGGTAATGGGACGCCTACTTAACGAAGGGATCAATCAACAAAGCAACAACATTTACGGTGCAATAAAGTGTATAGGTTCAGGAGATCGTTTAGCCTGGCTACATGGCCATCTATGTCCACAAACAAAAAGCTATCTAGCTTATGCCGCATACAGAGCAGATGTTTTGTTGAGAGAAACAGCTGTAGTGGGTGTCGTAGGTGGTGCTGGCCTTGGATGGCAACTACAAGAATCACTAAGTTCTTTTGACTGGAGCCAAGTGGCTGTGATCACGACTACATTTAGCCTTATAACTTTAGTTGGAGAAAGCATGAGTGAAAAAGTACGCCATTACTGGCTCAAACCAGCAAATAGTTCACAAAAACTATTGATCCAATCCTAAATTCCTTCCTATATTGTTGAAATGATAGAGAATCCCAAACGACTACTTATCATTGGAGATAGTGGGGTATACGGATGGGGAGATATAGAAGAAGGAGGTTGGTGTGAGCGACTACGGCGAAAGTGGATGAACCTACCAGGAGCCCCAATTTTGTATCCCTTAGGGGTACGTGGAGATGGCTTAGAAAAGGTTGCAAAGCGCTGGCAAAATGAATGGGAATGTCGAGGCGAGCTACGACGACAAGTTCCTGATGGATTATTGATCTCAGTGGGAATTAATGACACCGCACGAGTAGGCAGACCCGATGGAAGACCACAACTATCGACAGAAGCTTTTAATTTTGGATTAATGCAACTCCTTAAGCAAGTCAAGAATCAAACCAAAGTAATGGTCATGGGTCTAACACCTGTCGACGAAGCTGTTATGCCATTTGCCGACTGTTTATGGTATTCCAATGAAGCCGCCTCAATTTATGAAGCACAAATTGAGGCGGCTTGCTTAGAACTTGATGTGCCATTTTTGCCACTGCATCGAGCGATGCTCACTGAAACCAATTGGATCAGTTGGATTGAGCCCGATGGTATTCACCTGAATACCAATGGCCATTATTGGGTTTACAACAAAGTAATGAATTGGCCCGCGCTACTTAAATGGGCTGGACTTAAGCAACTAGAAAATTTAACGCCTTCAGTTCTCTGAGGAATTTAAGCATAATTAGCCCCACCAATAGGCGATGGTCATTGCAGTCAAGGCTGCAAAACATGTTTGCAAGAAATTGATCATCTCGTTTGTCAGACCAACTAATCTTTGTTGAACGACAGCCCCTAAAAAACTTTCAAATAAAGTTGCTACAAAGCCCATAACAAAAATAAGAACGCCAAAAGATCCTATTTCTACAAAAAACAAACTCACTATTGAAAAAGTCATTAGGAAGCTTCCTAAAACACTCGCAAAGGTACCTTCAATGCTTATCGCTCCATCTGTTCCAACTGGAACTTGCTTTAAAGAGGTAATAAGCACTGTTTTGGTCCCCCATCTTTTACCAATTTCGCTGCCAAAGGTATCTGCCAACTTCGCAGCAAAGCTTGCAGCAAATCCAATAAGCAATAATTTTTGCGAGCCAAATTCTGCACCAATCAAAAGTGCTAGGCAAGCACCAGTAGCGGCAGACCCCCACAGATTTTCAGGTCCACGGCAACCATCACGCCCTTCAGCAAGTCCTGCCTTTTTCTTGCGTGCAAACCCAAGTCTTGTAACTAATGAGCCAAAACAAAGATATAAGACTACAGAAAGCCATCCACGCCAACCTAAACAGCCCCAAAGAATAGTGCCAAGTGCACCCGCATGAACCCAACCAGAACGTGTCAGCAAGGGAACACGTTGAGCAAATGCAATTAAAAGTGCATTCAAACAAAAAGCCCAAAGCCATACAGATTCAATTGGAATTAAGGAGATCATTAATCCGTCAGGTGAACTTACAAAAACTAATCATGGCTAACAGTTCAAAAAATTTCTACTTGACAGAACAAGACTTATTTCGCCTCCACGCTACTAATAACTGAGTCGCAGAAACTGCTGCGGTAGATGTTCTCATAATCGACTCTCCGAGGTGAACTTCAACACAACCAGCTTCTCTAGCCAACAACTGTTCTTGAAACGTCCATCCCCCTTCAGGCCCAATAGCAACCCATATCTCTTCTATTTCCTTCTCAAATCCAGAAACCCATTCTTGAAGATCCTCTAATCTCAGCAATCGAGGAGAAGCAAAAGCAAAGGCTGCTTTGCTTGGCTTTTTCTTTAACCAATCTTGAACATCTACAACCGAACGAAACTCCGGCTTCCAAAGACGCTCTGACTGCTCAACAGCCTCTCGAATAATCCCATCCCATCTAGCTAACTTCCCTTCTGCTTTTGTGCGCACAATGCCACGTTCAGAAATAAGCGGTTGAATAATGTCAACTCCAATCTCACAACTCATTCGAAGTAATTCATTCAACCCCCTCTTTGGCAAGACGACTGCTAATCCAACTAATGGCTTTGGAGACGATTGTACTTTTAAAGGGCATTCTAAAGATGTGGAGAGCTGTATTGAATGCTGCTCAACCAAATTAGCTCTCCATAAATGGCCAATACCATCAACTATCTCTATGGCATCTCCCTGTCTAAGGCGAAGTACATGACATAGATAATGCACCTCCTTTTGGTTCAGAGTTAAAACCCTGTCAATTTCACTTGTTGCATTTAATCGACCTCGCTCGATCAATAAGCGCCTTAATTCAGCCACAGAAATCTTTAATCCTCTGCAGAAAAAATTGCATCTGGATGATCATCCACCCCCCAGTCTTCATTAACCCCTCCAATCAACAACTCCTCTATCTGAACAAAGTCAACATTTATCCGATGCAATGAATTTATTAAAACATCTATTGCAATAGCATCACAAGTACCCAAGTCAACCCAACAGCGTGCCCACTTTCCTAGATACTCCAATTCACCCAGGTTATGCATTAAAGAAGGCAAAGTATTAGAAATTTCTTCATTGTCGTAGACCATCCAACTCAAATCAGAGCCCTCCTCCTGAGATTGAAGGTTTGAAGCATTAAAACCGCCTAAGCGACCAATTACATACCAACTATCAAATACACCATCGACATAATCTCTTTCAGCCTTGCTCGGCACATCATGAAAGTGCATCCAAATCCAACAATTGAATGGATCCACCTCTCGAAAACGAACTTGCATAAAATTGAGAAATTGTTTGAATCATCACTATCGCAAGCTATAGGAGAATTACCCAGAAATCATTAATGGCTCAAAATGCAAAATCATCTTGCGAAGTAAAGGTTGTATCCAAATGCTAGAGCTAAAAAAACTTCTCTATCAGCCCGCCACTGCGGAAAAACCTATATTGAAAGAAGTAAGCCTACAAGCAAATCTAGGCGAACCAATCTTAATTGCAGGAGCAAGTGGAAGTGGTAAAACAACACTTGTAGAAATTATCAGTGGACTAAGCAAGCCTCAAAAAGGATTAATTTG
Source organism: Prochlorococcus sp. MIT 1307 (assembly GCF_034092395.1). NCBI lineage: Bacteria > Bacillati > Cyanobacteriota > Cyanophyceae > Synechococcales > Prochlorococcaceae > Prochlorococcus > Prochlorococcus sp. MIT 1307. The sequence continues at coordinate 565,343 of NZ_CP139301.1, forward strand.
CTGGAATAAAAAGCCACTTAAAGCATCTCAAAGGAGATTACTATGTGGTGTGGTTTTTCAATTCCCTGAACGTTATTTTCTAGGTCTGACAGTTGCACAGGAATTACGTTTAGGTCATCGTCGGCTTGAAGGAGAAGCACAATCAAAGGCTTTACAAAGTGTTGGGCTCTCTGAGATTGATCTGCGACAAGCGCCGGAGCGATTAAGCGGAGGACAACAACGACGCCTAGCTATTGCAGTGCAATTGCTAAGAAAACCAAATGTTCTTTTGCTTGATGAGCCAACTGCTGGCCTTGATTGGTCAGTAAGGAATGAGGTGCTTGAGCTACTGGCATACATTTCGAAAAAACAAGTCCTTATTGTTGTGACCCACGAACCAGAACTCTTTAAAGGCTTGTTGAGTTCAACTTATCTGCTGAAAGAAGGCCATCTACTTCCTATGACAACATTGGACTAATTTAATTTCTATTTATGACCGACCGCCTGGTAAGAGCAACAGCTGCAAATGGCGGAATAAGGCTTGTTGCTGTAACTACAACAGAAGCAACTAGAGAAGCACGCAGAAGACACTCACTTTCTTATCTGACAACAGTAATGCTTGGAAGAGCCATGAGTGCAGGGCTATTACTTGCAAGTTCAATGAAAGTGAGCCATGGAAGAGTAACCCTTAGGGTCGGTTCAGATGGGCCATTAGGTGGGTTAATGGTCGATGCAGGTAGAGATGGAACAGTGAGAGGCTACGTCGGGAACCCGAAATTAGAAATAGATCTAATCAAGGACAAGAAGGGGCAATACTCATTTGACTTTAAATCTGCCGCTGGAACTGGTTATCTACATGTAGTGCGTGATGAAGGCAAAGGAAAACCTTTCACTAGCACAGTAGAGATTGTCAATGGCGGCATAGGAGAAGATATTGCTTCTTATCTTCTTCACTCAGAGCAAACTCCATCTGCAGTTTTTGTCGGAGAAAAAATAACAAAAAGCGAAATGAATTGCTGTGGTGGATTATTAGTACAAGTTCTACCAAAAGCAGCCGAAGAACCTGCCTTGGTAGCTCTATTAGAAGAACGTTGTAAAGAAATAACTTGCTTTAGTGAAAGACTAGAAAAATACCAAAATGAGCTATTGAAACTTCTCAAAGATGTATTCCCAGATCTAGATTCTAGCTCTATAGAAGATTCTTCTAATTCACAAGAAATATATTTCAAATGTAGTTGTTCAAAACATCGTAGTCTTGCCTCGCTAAAATTACTTGGAAAGCAAGAGTTAACCGCTATGCTTGAGGACGATGGGCAAGCTGAACTGACCTGTCACTTCTGTAACAATGTCTATTTAATAACAAGTAATGAACTAGAAGCACTTTTGAATGAAGACTAGGTGCCCCATTGGGTTCAAAATATAAAGAGTTAAGTACATAAATCAATCAAGTAAAAGCGACCCAACCCAAATCAGAATTACAGCAGGCAAAGCCTCTAAATGGGCACTAGAAATAGAAATCGCAAATGCCGATGATTCAGTAATTACATTACTTAGGAGGCCGCCTAATATCAATCCAAAAGAGAGTAAAAGTACACTCCAGCCCAATGAAGGTAAAGGACGTCTTCCCCTTTTAACTTGACTAATAAATAAACCTAAAGTTGATAATGAAAGAATTACCTGGATGCTTTCCTTTGGCGAAGCCAAAATAAGAACAGTTGCAAGCAATCCTAATGCAAGTCGTATTGTTAAACCTTGCCCCTCTACTAAGGCTAAGGTTGGTAAAAATCCGTTCGAATCAGATTCTTTCGTAGAGAAATTAAGATCTTTTAATCTTGTCAAAAGTGAGTTGTCACCATCACCTCCTGAACCAATATTCCGTTCCTCTCTCTTGGAGGCATTAACGGCAGCATTACTAACTTTTCCAAGCTGCCTTTCCTTGAGACTTACCATCAACAAAGCATCATAAGAAGATTCTATCCTTGCTTTTTCTAATGGATCCTCTCCAACCTCAATTAATCTCTTGTCTCTAGCCTTCTGTACTTCATCAAAACTTGCATTAGGCCCTACTCCAAGTGTGGAATAGGGGTCTTGTGAGCCTGAAGATGAACTGGAGTTAGTGCCCGAAGCCATAAGGAATAAGTAACAGAAGGCCTCTTGAAAGAGTTTTCAAAAGAATTCAAGTGACGTAAAACTAAAAATAGCAAAACTTTATCTTGATTTGATAGCTATTACTAGAATCGTTCCTAAAAAAAATGCAATTCTAGTAATCACCCATGCTCATCTTTATCAATACCCAATCTAATTGGCTAATCACTTAAAGCTTTATCGGATCTACTCCACTTACGACTGGGGCAACAGAACATAGTTCCAAATCAGGGTGATCTTCTTGGAGCTGACTTAAATTCCAATCATTTTTAAACAACAGAACAGGTCTTTGCCAAGCGTCTTGAACTGTCTTGCAATTAAAAATACGACCTAATTCATCCAAAACCGTCCAACCACCAGTTACCCATCGAGCTACCTGAAATCCCATTGGTTCAAGTTGTGTTGAAACTCCATATTCATTTTCCAGCCTATGTTGAACAACTTCCAACTGAAGCTGACCCACCGCTGCCAAGATTGGGTCACGTTTACTTTGATCTGTGTCATAAAGAATCTGAACAGCTCCTTCCTCTCTTAATTCATTTACTCCTTTCCTAAAATTCTTAAAAGAAGAAGGGTTGGGATTGCGCAACCAACTGAATATTTCTGGACTAAAGCAAGGAATACCTTCGTATTCAACTCTTTTACCAGTATACAAAGTGTCACCAATCACGAACATCCCAGGATTATTTAGTCCAATAACATCCCCTGGGTAGGCATCATCTACAACTGCACGATCTTGTCCGAAAATCTTTTGAGGCCGAGACAATCGAAGCATTTTTCCTGTCCTCGCATGACGAACATTCATATCTTTTTCAAATCGTCCACTGCATACACGAACAAATGCAACTCTGTCTCGATGTCTAGGGTCCATATTTGCCTGTAATTTAAAAACAAATCCACTAAAATTTGGTGTCAAAGGGTCTACCGGGCCATCACTACTTATACGCGCAACTGGCAATTGTGCCATTTCTAAAAATGCATCTAAGAAAGGCCTAACTCCGAAGTTAGTCATAGCCGAACCAAAGAAAACAGGGGTCAGCTCTCCAGCATGTATAAGTTCTAAATCCATCTCAGAACCTGCTGCTTCGAGTAGTTCAATCTCTTCTAATGCTTTATCTAAAAGCTCATCTTCAACTAGGTTTTGCAATTGTGGGTCATTAATTGCTAAGTGACGTTCACTTGATTGCTTTCCTCTTTCTGCACGGTCAAAAAGGATAACTTCCTTAGTGCGTCGATCAACAACACCACGGAATTGTTCTCCGCTACCTATTGGCCAATTAACTGCCCAAGTTGCGAGACCCAGCTCAGCCTCAATCTCATCTAATAAGGCAAGAGGTTCTTGCCCAGGTCGATCCATTTTATTGAAAAAAGTAAAAATTGGAATCTGTCTCATTCGACATACCTCAAACAACTTTCTTGTTTGAGGTTCTAGACCTTTTGCAGCATCTTCAAGCATTACGGCATTATCGGCAGCAGCAAGAGTGCGGTAAGTATCCTCGGAGAAGTCCTGATGCCCAGGAGTATCCAAAAGATTAATAGTGGTATCGCTGTAATCAAACTGTAAAACTGTAGAAGTTATCGAAATTCCTCTTTGCTTTTCAAGATCCATCCAATCAGAGGTCACCTTACGTTGTTCACCTCTAGCCTTTACTGCTCCAGCCTGTTGAATAGCGCCTCCATACAACAACAACTTCTCTGTAAGGGTTGTTTTCCCTGCATCAGGGTGAGAAATAATCGCAAAATTTCTGCGCCTAACTACCTCTTGAGCAAGGGCAGCAGCAAACAACTCATCTTGATTGGATGAGGAGGATTCTTCAGCTGAATTAACCAGTCTCATCGATTCCAAATACAAACACCAGTTTCTCGAATGACCTTTCAAAAAGTACCAACCACTTCAAGATAACGGTCCTCTACCTCATACACGCAGAGGTTGGCCAATCCTTCATTATCAAGCTGAGCCCGCACTTCATCAACTGTAAATGCAGCTTTCAATGAAGCCACATAATCTTTAATAAGAACCTCTGGGCCATCGGGCAAATAAGTCTTTTGCAATTTGAGCACCTCATCAAAAGTGGAAGGCCTCCTCAAATCCCGATGCAAATGAATAGAACCATTAATAGACAAGGACTTTAAGGCTTTCCAAAATTGGATGGGATTATGAAGATGGTGCAGCAAACTATTACTCACAATCAAATCTGCTGGCTTCTCTAACTTGACTGATCCATTAGCTATCGAAAAAATATCCGAACATAAATAATTGAGCTTCCTGAAATCATACAAACTACATTTTTGTTTTTTACTACGCCTTGCTTCATTCAGCATTGCTTCAGAACCATCTACCCCCAAGACCTCCACAAAAGGCCATCTACGGCTAAGACGCTCGGCGATATTGCCAGGCCCGCACCCCAGATCAACTATCAAGCTTCCTGTCTCAAGTGTTTTTTCATGTAAAAAAAGATATTCATCGATCCGATGAATGAATAAACAATCACTTTGAGCGAAATCAGCTTCTGCATAAGCTTTTACCTGAAAGGGATCTTGCATTAATTCCGGCTCTAAAACACGTTTCATGAGAGTCTCAAAAGTCTCCTTATATTGTTTACAACACTGCAGATGGTGTTAAAAAAACTTGCCGCCCCCACAAGTGGCGTTAGCGTGCCGTTACTTCTGCGCATAGCTGAACTTGACACTTACTCCTAATAAACCAGAAATCGTAATGCCTGCCTTTGGAATTGGAGATCACCGTGCAGATTTCCCAGCCACCGCACCAGCCGCAAACCCAGTCTTTTACAGGACATATAGTCGCAAAACCATTTCAGGGAGAGAGAGCTGGAGCGAAGTAGGAAAAAGAAATCTTGAAGGCCTACGACAACTAGGCAGGCTCAATCAAGACGAAATAAATCTCATGGCTCATATGCAAGCCGAGAAAAAAGCTCTTCCATCTGGTCGATGGTTGTGGATTGGAGGCACCTCATGGATAGAAAAAAAACAAAATTTCTCAGGTGCCTATAACTGCACATCGACCAATTTGGTGGATTGGAAAGCTTTTGCCCTCATGATGGATCTAGCAATGATGGGTTGCGGCACAGGTGCAGTGATTGAACCGCATCTTATTGATCAACTACCTGTAGTAATTAACACTATAAAAATTAAAGAGGTTACTCAAATAGGCCTCACACCTTCGAGCGAAAGGCAAGAAATAACTACTTACAAAATCAATGGCAATGAAGTTTTTATAAAAGTTGGTGATAGTCGTCGGGGCTGGGTTGATAGCTACGAATTACTTCTAGAATTATGCAGTGATCAAAGATTCGCTGGAAGTGAAATTAATTTATTGATTGACCTATCTGATGTAAGGCCTGTAGGTGAATCGCTAAAAGGGTTTGGAGGAATGGCCAACCCAGTAAAACTCAAGGATTTATATGGGAGAGTAGCTCATCTTCTTAACAAAGCAGTTGGTAGAAAGCTGACCTCTGTTGAATGTTGCCTCTTAATAGACGAAGCCGCTGTAACAATCGTAGCTGGCAACATAAGGCGCAGTGCGGGTATGCGTCAGTTTTCAGCAAACGATTTAAAGGCCGCAGGCGCTAAGGAAAATCTCTGGCAACAAGATTCAGATGGAAACTGGCGCATAGATCCTGAAAAGGATGCTTTAAGAATGGCAAACCATACTCGTGTTTATCACAATCGTCCAAGCCTCGAGGTTATTCTCGAAGCGGTTACAAAACAATTTCAATCAGGAGAAGGGGCAATTCAATTTGCCCCTGAATCAATAGCAAGAGCAAACGCTGATCTTCTAAATACACCAGAGCTGAAAACGGAATTCATAGATATCTATTGCGACCAAGGGAAAGAAGAGGCAGGTCTTTGGCTACAAGCAAACCATGGTCCTTTTGATAAGGATGAGTTAGATCATCGACTAGGCAGATATGGCCTTAACCCCTGCGGAGAAATTCTTGGGGCAGATTTCCATTGCAACTTGGCTGAAGTTCACTTAAACCAGATTGATCCTTCTGACGAGCAAGGCCTAGCTAACGCATTTAAAGCTGCTGCCTTATCAGTAGCTTGCCTCCTTAATCATCATTTTGAAGTAGACCGTTATAGACAAAGTCGTGAATGGGATCCAATTGTTGGCGTCAGTTTTACAGGCCTTTTTGATTTTTTTGTTCATGCTTTTGGTACTCCTTGGCTTAAATGGTGGGAATCTGGAAGACCAAACACCGAGGAGGGAATTACTTTCAAAAAGCAGGAAGAGAAATATCTCACCAGTTGGAAAAAAACAGTAAGAGAAACTGTCTGGGATTATTGCGATAGGAATGGACTTCATCGCCCTAACCGGTGCACTACCGTGCAACCAGCAGGGACCAAAAGTCTTCTAACAGGAGCTGCCCCGGGATGGCATCCTCCTAAAGCTCAACGCTTTATTAGAAGGATAACTTTTAGAAAGAATGACCCAGTAGCAATGGCCTGTATGGATTACGGCTACACAGTTGTTCCATCACAATCCGACAAGGATGATAACGGTCGATTACTGGATGATCCATTCGATCCTCGTTGCACAGAATGGCTCGTAGAGATCCCAACCGAAGTTAGTTGGGCAAACTTGCCAGGAGCAGATGCTGTCGACATCAACAATTTTTCAGCTCTAGCCCAATTTGATTTCTACATGCAAGTACAAAGTCACTACACAGAGCACAACACTTCAGCAACTATCGAATTTCGTGAAAATGAAATACAACCTCTAGCAAATGCCTTATACAAAGCCATAGAAAATAGTGAGGGCTATATATCAGCTGCCCTCCTTGCTCGCTTTGATGCAAATGCAACCTTTCCTAGGCTGCCTTTCGAACCAATTGATGCAGCAACATATGAAAGTCTCCAATCAGAGGTCATCAAAAGAAGGGTCAGTACTGACTTCTTCGAGGCATTGAGTCGCTATGACGAAGGAGAATTAACAGAGGCAGGGCCTGCAGGTTGCGATTCAGACAAGTGCTTACTTCCCCTAGAAAAGCCAAGTACCTGAAAAAGCAAAAATTAGGAATCATCTAAGAAAACTTAGTTGATTTTCGGTTACTCCTAGACAAAGTAAAAATATTTATGCCCTTTTCTTAAGGGCATAATCACAAAGTAAATATTCCTTGGCCAGTTAGTCATAAAAAGAGCTAATAGTAAAGGAGTAGGCAAAGAGGCTTACTTCTTCAGTAAAAAAAAATGACCACAACACAAAGGCCGGTCGAATCAATGAGCAGGGGAGTACGTGACGCCATTGTGGATCAGCTTCGTGCTTGTAAAACCCCAGAAGAAATACTCCATTTCGAAACCTGGTTCAATTCTGAAACCAACTCAGGGCCTTTGTATGAGGTTATTTGCGATTTCCTTCGAACAAGATCTATTTCACGCGGTCTAGCAGCCAAGTGGCTAGGAATACTATTAAACGACAGAGATAGAAAATTAAAAGCCTAGCGACAATGAAGGCAATGAAATATGACAGGAGGATTACATAAAAAATCTTTATATGTTAATAAGCATCCTTGTACTTGTTGGCACAAGAATCAAAGGTATAAAGCTAGGAATTATAAAGATTTTTGGCTGCCAACTACTAACTAAAAAGGGAATGGTCCACTTTGGCCAGCGGCTGAAGTGAAACCTGAGAGGGCCCATACTCCAAAAGAGAAAAGGGCACAACCCGCAAAAAACATTAAGTGACTGATGACACGAATGCGCTCTACATCACCAATTTCCCCAGTCATAGGGAGATCACCCAAAAAGCGAGACTGTTCACTTTTCTTGCTGGAACTGGCCATAAGAGGTGATAAGAGAATCTTTGAATCAAAATTATCGCATATGAATCAAGAAAATCCCCAGCATTCTTTATGGTTTGTGAATTATTAATTCGTTTGGAGAGGAAGATCCCCTTGATTAAGTTGCAAATAACAAATAATCATTTCTTTGAATTTCAAAAGGCATTAGGCAAGTCATAAAATATATTGTTTAAGGTTAACAAAAAGATTCGGACACAAAACACCAGGATATAAAGAGCTTTCAAAATGATAAAAAATCAAAATACTAGGCATTTCATTCTATTTAATTAATATTAGGGGAGGCGGCATCTTTATTTTAATTCACAGCAAAGACTCTCCTCTAGAATTATGTGGATTAATATTACTTCCACCTTTATTGATCCTGAAATGAACTGAGATCTAAACATCACTATGCTAATTCCACGAAATCGTTAGAGACTAAGTTTTAACAATTAAAGATCCTAAAATATCTAGAATTTGAATTCAAGAAAAATGAAGAAGTATTTTCAAGCAAAGAAGTGTAAAAAGAAATTCTTGAAGGTTTAGCTAGGCAAATAACAGCAAATAGTTTAAGGTCAATCTAAATATTTCAAAATTAATCTAGGGTAGAGAAGAGAAAATTTTTAATAGCCAAAGAGCAACCTATAGAAGACTATGTAGTGATAGTTCTAGGGGAATGAACCATAAGACACACAAAATAGTAGAAATTATCCCGATTCAGAAAAGAAATTCTGTTATTAATTATTTGTCTAATGAACAGCTCTCCTCCATTAATTATATGCCAACAAAGCTTCCTTGGCGCTCACAGCAACAGACGAATTCTTAAAGAACTCCATGGTCTACTGATACTCCAAAACCATTTAATTGCAAGGAAGTGGGATCGAAGCTATGCAGCCTCGAAGCACCAACTAAGCTCTTTCCGTCGTCGCTGATGCCATAAAAGACATCTTGATGTCAGATGTTCACCATGAGGAATCAACCTTTCTTGGATGTGGCACGTAAGAAGAGTTCGGCAATGCTTATCGCAGCAATAGTTGAAGTGTTGGCACGTTATGCAAACGCAAGCTGAACGAGATTTTTTGAGCACTCCTTGGTCGAGATAGTCCCACTCGGATTCTTCGTTGAAGCGTTTGACTGGAATCGCTTTCTTGGCCTGACTCTTACAGATTGACCTAATCCAATAGGAGCCGCTGGAATCATCCAGTCATCAGCCTTGAAGACTGCATACGGGAAGAGGATGAAGCCATGAGCTTTAAAGTAGTACGCTTGTCCTGCCCATAGATGTCTGGACTGTCAATACAAGAAAAAACTCATTAGTATGCCTGAAATTTTTGGCATCAAAGTGAAAGCAGTTCTTCCATTGGTTTTAGCTTTATCAGTTAGTGCAGCTCCAGCTTTGGCTTGGGGTGGTGGTGATTGTCCGTTTTCCAAGAAAGCTACAAATCAGGAAGCATCCACTGAAAAAGTAGAGAACTCCGACTCTTCCAATTAACGAGAAATCCATTAAGCTCACTGGAATTTAATTTTTAGACAGTGGGCTTCGATCTAGTAGCAATCAGCTTTTCTTCTGTGCTGGCTCTAGGTGCAATCTGGCTGCTGAGCAGCTTCTTTGAAGAAGATGATGACGACCAAGACGGTGGTGGATTGGGTTCGCCTGTTTATGTACCTGCTTATGCAGGTAGTCCTGCCTAACCGAAATAGCTTTAATTCCTGAGTTTCGCAGCAGCTTTTTTCGTATCAGCCAAATCGTATGTATAGGTGTATGTCCTGTAATAAGTAGCTAAATCATGCCCTAATGACTTGCATGCACTTCTTGGGTCGAGGTCGCTATGAATAGGCCTGGTGCCCTAACTGTATCGAATGTCCATCAAAACCAAATCTTCTAGGCCTTCAACATCCATCTTCTTGACCTGGTCTTGTAAATACTTCAACCATTGCCTTGCTTGATATTTGGTTTCTTGTGGGTCGTAATTGTCAAGATTAAAAGTAATAGGTCTTTCTATGTTCATCAGATCCTTTTACTAACAACTAATTTGCGTTGATTACTTCCTGTCAGGGATAGTCTGGACCACACCATGAAACAGGTGAAGGAAGTCATTACATGATAAAAACTGGTTATCTCTATTGGCTACCAATAAGTCACTCGCTATCAAGATGTTTATTTTATGAATCGCCTTTTATCTAATCAAAGATCTAAATGGTTGCTTGTCATAGGACTAGCGGTAATAGGCGCAGGTATCACAGCCAAGAATGTCATCTCTTATCCCACTGAATGCGTGCCTGGTGCACTTTCTGAAGTCAGAACTTGAGATATGAATTTTGCTGATCACTGGGCGAGGATATTTGTTGTGATTACCTTTCTAGGTTTTGGAGAAGCGCAGATTATGGGAGGGATAGTTCCCAACCTGATCGCCTTCGGACTATTTGTGGGGGCGATTGGATACTTTGCTTTAACTGGCAAGATGGCAGAAATGATTGGTCTAAAGAAGTCATCCAAATGAATGACAAATGGAAGCCAACAGAAGAGCAAAGCACAGGACCTATATCCCGTATATCAGAGTTCTTCATTAATGAACTAAACGAACTGCAAGAAGAACTTGATTGCCCTGACGAATTTACGCGAACGTCTTAAATGATTTCCGTAAAGACATAGGCCAAGAACATTCACCCAAACCCTTTATAACTAGTGATTGCAAGCCAGTTGCTAGTATTGATCTGGCGCAGATTTATGAAATTTATATCAACTTACTGGGAACCTGTATGATCAATATAGCACCCTTCAAAGTAAATACTAGTGTGCTACATACCGCAGGATTTAGATTATCAGGGTATTATTTAAGAGCCACAGATAAGCACCTTAAAAGTAATCCTAGATCTGCACATCGATGACAATTACAAGCCATGGAAAACGTGAGAGTAGAGGTCGTCCTCCAATTGATGAAATACCACTACCACCACACGTACAAAGGGCGTTAACTCTTAGGAGTGGTGGTGCGTCTTGGAAAGATGCTGCTGCTGCAGTGGATATGGACTACAGAACGTTGAGGCGATATGTGAGAGCACATCCAGACAGCCTCCAATTCTTAGAAGAACAAACTAAAGATCACTTAGATCAAAGCCACTCAGTCTTAATTGCCAGTGCCCCCGCTGTGGCAGAACGTCTACTGCAAATCGCCTTAGATCCCAACACGAAAAACTATGCAGCTGTAAGTGCTTGCCAAGCAGTCTTTGCCATCATCGATAAGGGTGTTACTGACAGGGAAAATGCTGAGCAATTACGAGCAATTAGAGAGTCATTGAATGCTTTAGAAGGCGGGAGGGTTATCGATATTTGAAGCTACAGCACTAAATCAAAAAAAAAGCTCCCACCATTTCTGGTGAGAGCAACTGTTAACACCTTGGACTTGATTAACGGGGTTCCCCTGAAATCAGAATTTGAAGGTTGTTTTAACTAATGCACCAGTGATGTCATCGTTACGCTCGTTATCTCTTTGAATGACAAAGATTGCAGGAGTAACTGTGATGTTGTCACTAACAGACATCTGGTAGAAAACTTCCCAAGCTAATGGGTCGTCATAACCAGTGTCATCTCTATGTGTTTCAGCAGTACCAAGGCCAAAACCGAGGTTATTGCCATCAACAAAAGCATCATTCCACAAAAGGCCAATAGTCCATGTTTGACCATCTTCTGTTTTATTTGTTGCGCTATCAGTAGGGTCTTCCTTGTCAGGATTTTTCCAGCCCATGCCAGCACTTATCGATGATGGCAACCATTCAGAATCATTGTCGAGGTTATATACACCACTTATTGCATAGGCAGAGTAATCACTACCATCAACACTGTCATTCCAGTTGCCATTGTCGGCATGGCTATACGCAGCGGCAACGGTGAAGTTGTCGTCCACCCAAGCAAGTTGAGTAGTAATAGTGTCTTTACCATGGGCCGTCAATATGCCACCAGCAGTGCCTTCCTGTGATGAGGAGTTATCAGCATCTTCTGAAACAAACAGAGCACTTGCTACCAAGTTCTCATTCGACCAAGTAACACCTGCACCTGCACCCATTTTCTTAGAGTAGGCGTCCGGAGCACCTGCGAAAGTTAAAATATTTAGAACGGCATCAGTTGGATATGCGCTAGGCCAAACACCAAGCATGTCGTCTTGGCGTAGTTCTGGACCAATCGTTGCGGTCCATTCCTCACCAATTGGAAACTGGTAATAAGCACGATGAAGTCTCAACTCATCACCACTACCAAAGGCAGTTTCAAGTCGTGCAGGCCCCATCATTCCAAAGGGATCAGTCCCTGTGAAATTTGCGGTACGAACAACTGTTTTCAATAAATCTTTGCCAGTGAAACTAGTGTGGGCCATCAACTTTGTGTCGTAGTTGAAGGTAACAGCTTCTTTTTGTTCTGGGCTCGTTGCGGACCCTGCCGAACCTTGATCAAATCCAGTTCCTCTATTAGTACCAATACCGCCCACCACGAAAGTGGTTTTACCCATAATCATGGTCGTAGGCATGGAGCCTCCTCCATGACCCATTCCAGAATGTCCGTGCCCGGAATGATCCATCATTCCTGCTTCTACGCCATCTAGGGCACTAGCTTTGATTGCAGCGAGTTCAGGTGCAAATTCATCGAGTAGGCGCTGTTCTTCTTCGTTGACCTTAGAAACATTTTCTAGGCACTTGTTCAAAAGAGCAGCAGCTTCATAGCGAGTCATGCTGCCAGTTGGGCGAGCAGCTGAACAGTCATCGCGCTTTGCCATGTCTGTCAACGCCTGATATGCCCAATCAGTTGGGTAGACGTTTGAGAACTGGGAAATACTCTCTATGTCGCCATTATTGGAGTATTTAGAGACTCCATTGACATTGAGCTCAGCACCCGTTGCTGCGATAGGAGCCATTAGCCCCAACGCTGCAGGAGCTATCAGCAACTGCCTGAAAAGTTTCACGGTGTTCCTCACACTAGGAAAAGCTAGAAAAGCTAGTAGGAGTTAATGCTTACACGTAACCCTTTCAGGGCAATGTTTTTGTGTGCTTTTTCTTACATAACTTTGTCTCTTTCCTTACTTCTAGTAGCTTTCCGAGCCATTTCTCTACCAACTTAAGTCTTAAACATCTCTAAGGGCTCATCGAAAATATCAAGATCAGTGGCGACAAAATCGAGCTGATGATTAATATAAAAACTAGAAAAACTAGAAAAGATTCAAACCTTGAAAAGCTTCAAACTCATCCTTTCAGCTTTTATTGCAGGCCTCTCATTCTCATTAATAGGTTGTTCAACTGAATCGAAGCAAAGTGCTACTCCTGCTCTTTTCAATACCAAGGCAGAAGCAGAAGCAGCTGCTAAGAATTTCAACTGCACTGGTGCTCACAAAATGGGTGATCAGTGGATGCCTTGCAAGACTCATAAAGTTCATGAAAAGAACAAAAAGCATTCCGGTCATGGGCATCATCACCATCATTAAGCCCTTTGAACATGGCAAATGCGAATACTCCTGATCAGCAACAATCAGAAGGTCCTTCTCATTGCGGAAGTAAACCAAAAAAAATTGCTTTTGGAATAGCTCCACTTGGATTTATCTCTATTGGGGTTGTACCAATGGGCATTGTCACCATTGGAATTGTTCCAATGGGTGTGGTCTCTCTTGGAGTAGTAGCAATGGGAGTTGTGAATGCCTCAATTGTCGGGATGGGTATTTTTTCTGCAGGGATAACAACGATGGGGCTCAAAGTATGGAGCCCAGAAGGTGCAGCTCTTCAACAAACCCTTGAAAATTCAGGCCCCTCTTCAAAGAACATCTATGCTTACCCCACAAGAGCTAGGGCAGAAGCAGAGGCTAAGAAATTTGGATGTTTAGGTGTTCACAAGATGGGCAATCTATGGATGCCATGTGCTACCCATGGAACTACACAATAATCATTTAGATTTTCATTGAATTAGCGTTCTTGATATGAACAAACTTTTGCTAAGTATAAATATTATCAACTAATTTTGAGCCTTTTTCGCAAATAGTTTGCTGAGATGGAAAACTTTTATCTGAGCAACAACATTGCCCTGGATTTGAGTTATTGATCCAATTAATTAAGCCCGTTCGAATTGGACAGGGGCATTCTTTCCCTTTTGTTAGTAAGTTCATTTCATTATGGCTTAAAGGGTCTCCATGCTCGATAAAAAGAGACTCTTTCAACCTCAAGGTGTATCTATCATTCCATTGATCAAAACATTCGATATGGCTAATTAGATCATTCCATGCATCTTTGATTGATTGATATTTCTTCTCTTTAACCTCATGATTAAAAATAGCGCTAATAAATTCATTGCATCTAATAGCTTCTTCAGGCGTAAATGGAGTTATCTTTTGATTTCCAGGAACTAATAATGCAAGAGTCTTTTCTATGGACTCCAATCTTTCTTCAATTGTGTTTAAGCGAGAATCTGTTGATTCGCTGGAGAAGTTTTCTACTTGATTAGCACAACAATCAGTGACATAATTAGTGATAGATTTCCCGGATTTCCTTGCTGACTCTTTGATTCTTTTTAAGAGTTCTGGATTAATACTTATATTGAGTTGACTTCTCTGCATCAGTTAATCAATGAAAAAGAATAGATCTACAAAGTTAAATACATAGTAATGGAGTTTCTTTGGCGCGCATAGCAATAAAGAAACTCTTAAAGAACATTATGCTCTATTGAGATCCAAAGACCACTTAGACGCAAGGAAACTGGATTGAAGCTAAGCAGCCTCGGGAGACCAACCAATCTCTTTCTCTCGTTGCTGCTGCCATAAGGGACATCTTGATGTCAGGTGTTCGCCGTGAGGAATCACCTTTCTTGGATGTGGCAAGTCAGAGGAGTTCGGCAATGGAAAGAGGATTTGCCACCTGATTTTTTGTAAAAGTCAGTAGCAGCTCATTCCCACATTATTCACAGACAGCAATATCTGGAGATCTCTTGATATAGCTGGGGTCAACTGCTAGCCAATGAAAACTTCCTTTTGCGCAATAGCAGTCGATCTCTGCGAATCAGATATTGCTATTCAAACTTGAGAAATGGCAGAAATGAAAGAAGAGAAAACTAGGAGCTTCGTAATGTAAATGGTTATCGTTTCCATTATCTGGTATTTTCGTGGGACGATTGTCCTTATCCAAAGAATGAGCCAGACATGGCTGATCTCGGGTTCGCCAGGCTGCGGCAAAACCAGCTGGATACTCAAAACAATGCGAAGCCATCAAGGCAAATGCGGATATTTGCGACTAGATGGCTATCCCTCTAACGGGCTAGAGCAGGTGTCTGACTCAGGAATCGATAAGACATTTCTCAAGGATCAATTCCCTGAACTAATAGATCTATCGGATTCCCATCATGCCTCCAGATCGCAACAAGGTGACCTACTCACATTGATTGAGCTCCCCCAGTTCCAGTCTCCTCAGCAGGCAGGCCTAATGGGTATGGATCCTCGCGTCAAAAATCAGCTTGAAGCCTTGCAACTTCATCCTGACAGGCATCTCCACTTTGGTCGGGATCCTGAATTACCAAACAAAGACACATTGGAATTCAAAAAACTTGAATCTTTCAGCCTCAGTCTTAATGCCAGCGTCTGGGATCCACCCAGTCTGAATACCTTGTGGTTCGAACTAGTGAACGGAGCATATGGCGATGTCTATCGAGCTAAGGCCTTGATGAACTTGCCAGATGGGCGCTCTATGTTCTTCAACTGGATCGTGAGTCAAGAAAGCTCACAGTTCATTCCACTTGAAGAAATTTCAGCTCCAAATGGCAGGCCTGCCAGCTTGTCTGAGCTTGTCGTGCAAGGAAAACATCTTGATGGCTTACGTATTCAATCAACGATCGACCTCTGCCTGCTAAACGATGCCGTACTTGAGATGCATCAAATGCCTCTTAGGGATCGACAAAAAGAAGCTATTCCCTCAACTTAATCGCCATGAATCACGCAATTATCTCCTGTCTACACGCCAATCTCCCTGCAGCGGAAGCTGTCTTGAATGACATTGATAGGCAAGGGATTGACACCATTACCTGTCTTGGTGATCTAGTGGGCTATGGCCCCCAGCCCAACGAAGTAGTTGAGCTGATACGAAAGCGTGGTATAGCGACCTGCCAGGGCTGCTGGGATGAAGATATCATCGATGGTCTTAATGCCTGCGAGTGCAGCTACCCTTCTCAGCTAGCAGAAAGACGTGGGCACCTGGCCCACCAATGGACAGATGATCAGCTAACGGACGAAAACAAAAGTTTTTTGGCCAGCCTCCCAACATCATTACGTCGTGATCGACTCCTCTTCGTGCATGGCAGTCCCAACAGTCAGCATGAGTATCTTCTTCCGGACATGGATGCATTTGCAGCTCTCGAGCGAGTAGAAACAGCGGGTGCCGATATCCTGTTTTGCGGGCATACTCACCAGCCTTATGTACGTGAATTGAGAGATGGATCTATTCGTGTGCGTTTACAAAACGCAGACCATGGCAACGATCAGGGTGAAGAACTGACCCTGCCGATGCGCAAAATCGTCAATGCTGGATCAGTGGGCGAGCCACGTCATGGAAGTACCAATGCCACCTATGTCATTCACAACGATGCAACTAATGAAATTGAGATAAAAGAGGTGGCCTATGACGTTAGTCGAACGTGTCAAGCGATTGTCGAGGCGGGGCTACCGAAAGTCTTCGCATGGCGACTGAGTCATGGGTTTGAATTCGCCGAGCAGGCCGAAGATGCAAGTCATGTGTGTGAACGATGATTGAAAGATGGGCACTAGTAAGTGGTCTACGCGGAGATCTCGAGACCTATGACCTAATTCAACGGGATCTAAAGAAGACTCGTGGAGTTACAGCCTTATTTGTCCTTGGAGACCTAGTCGGGCCCGAACGCAACTGTGACGCACTGTTGGATCGACTAAGAAATCCCCATCGCGGCGATTTAAAACCAGATTGCATCTATGGCTGGTGGGAAGAGCAACTACTTGCAGAGCGTGGGTTTCGTGGTGAGCGCAAAGCTGATGCTCTGCGGCTCAGCCAAGGTGAAGACGCAGTCAGCGCACTGCTGAATACGGTTAATCCTTCTCACCTGAAATGGCTGGCATCACTGCAATTTGGCTTCATTGAACTTGACTGTGCACTCATCCATGGGAGCTCTTCAGACGTGGCTGACAACCTCACATCTGAAACATCTCCACTGATCCTCCTTGATCGACTCACCCGTCTCAATGTGAACAGACTGTTCACAGCGCGCAGTAATAAACAATTTCATCTTGAACTGACTGGAGGAGGGATCAATTCACAAGTAAAGGATCTGAACGGTAAACGTGAACAACAACAGGAAGTTCCCAAGCGAAGCGTGATTGGAATTGGAGCTGGCTTGAATTACACCCTTTATGACATTGGTAGCGATAAAACGCACTTCCTTACCGCCGGCAGCCAAAACAATTTCAAAGGCAAGGGTTTTGCCTGAAAATATTCGTCCCAATCCCTTTCTCTCGTCGCTGCTGTCATAAGGGAAATCTTGATGTCAGTTGTTCGCCGTGAGGATTCAACCTTCTTGGATGTGGGAATTAAGAAGCGTTCGGCAATGTTTATCACAGCTGTAGTTGAAGTGTTGGCACGTTATGCAAACGCAAGCTGAACGAGATTTTTTGAGCACTCCTTGGCAGAGATAGTCCCATTCGGCTTCTTCGTTGAAGCGTTTGACTGGAATCGCTTTCTTGGTCTGACCCTTACGCATTGGCCTAATCCAATAGGAGCCGCTGGAATCATCCAGTCATCAGCCTTGAAGACTGCATACGGGGAAGAGGATGGAGCCATGAGCTTTAAAATAGTACACTTGTTCTACTCATGGATGTCTGAGCTGTCAACACAAGAAAAAACTCATTAGTATGCCTGAAATTTTTAGCATCACAGTGAAAGCAGTTCTCCCATTGGTTTTAGCTTTATCAGTTAGTGCAGGTCCAGCCTTTGCTTGGGGTGGTGGTGATTGTCCGTTTTCCAAGAAAGGTGCAAACCAAGAGGCATCCACTGAAAAAGTAGAGAAGTCCGACTCTTCCAATTAACGAGAAATCCATTAAGCTCACTGGAATTTAATTTTTAGACAGTGGGCCTCGACCTAGTAGCAATTAGCTTTTCTTCTGTGCTGGCTCTAGGTGCTATCTGGCTTGTTAGTAGCTTCTTCGAAGAAGACGATGACGATCAAGATGGTGGTGGATTGGGTTCGCCTGTCTATGAACCTGCTTATGCAGGCAGCCCTGCCTGACTTAAGTAGCTTTATTTGCTGAGTAAGGCGGCAGCCTTGTCTGCATCTAGTTGTTCATAAGTCGAGTTATAGGTTTTGTAGTGAGTAGAGATATCGTGCCCGAGCGATTTACAAGATTGTCTTGGATCAAGCTCTGAATAAATACTTCTAATCCCCCATGCATGGCGAAGATCAAGTAACTGGAAATTCTCAATTCCGAGCTTTTGAGCTTTGCGTTTTAGATAATTCAACCAATGCCCGCAGTGGTATTTGGTGATGGTTGGATCGTAATTATCGAGACCAAAGGTATAAGGCCTTTCTACCTCTAATAAGTTCCACCGTTCCACAAATTCTTGAGGCAACGCTAATGGAAATTTTTCATGCTTTTTCCGACCTTTTGGGAGGTTGATCGCATAAGCGGTGCCATTTTTCTTGGGTATTAAAGAAAAGGTTTCAGCAGGTCGAGTTCCGTAAACATATTGAGCAGCAGTTAGCCATCCATAAGGGAAGTGCTCTTTACTCCTGCCATGTTTATCCTTATATCCATCGAATCTGACTTGTAGTTTTCGCCTTCGTTCATCATCCTCCCGAACACTGTCGATCAACTGAATCAATAAAGCATCCTCAATAGCCTTTCTTTGCTTTGGCTCGTAGATCCCGACTAATTCATCAATAGCCTCTTCACCACCCAAGTTGTTTGAAACAGCGAGGCGTTTTAGATACTGACAAGCCTTAATTCTTGAGTTTGTCTCAGGCTCAGTCTCGCTAGAAATCCAGTCCA
Source organism: Prochlorococcus sp. MIT 1307 (assembly GCF_034092395.1). Lineage (NCBI taxonomy): Bacteria > Bacillati > Cyanobacteriota > Cyanophyceae > Synechococcales > Prochlorococcaceae > Prochlorococcus > Prochlorococcus sp. MIT 1307. The sequence goes on from NZ_CP139301.1 coordinate 584,295, forward strand.
ACAAAACATTTATGCTTAGATCAGCCTTTTGTGGAAGCTTCTTCAAAACAGAATCAATTCGCACCCAAGTTCGTTGGCTTTGAAGATTGGTATCTTTCTTTCCCTTCCAAAAAGATGCCTTTAAAACAGCGATTGCTTCTTCAAAGGTTCTAGTGCGTTGAGCAATTTGGATATCTGGAACGTCCCAAGGGTAAACATCAGGCAAGAAACCATTTGCCAGTATTGAATCCCAAAGTTGAACAACACGGTTTTCAACCGTAATCAAGGATCGAAGATCGGCAGGTAAGCGAAGAGAAACTTTTCTCTCCTTCTTTTTTTCAGTTCGAGTTGCGTAAGTACCTCTTAGATAGAAGTTGTTTTTGACGATTGTGATTCTTCCTCGAACACCTTTGATCTTTAATCTTGCGTTCAACTCGGAAACTAATTTCCGTATTTCTGAACCTGATTCCATATCGCTCTGGTCCTTAGAACCAGAGGCGCTTGCCAAATTTGTTGAAATATCCTGAACCATTTAGTCTTTAAAAAGTTTCCGAATAGTTTCCGGATCCATGACAGGAATTGTCAGGTAATGTCAGAGTGCTGTCAAGACCAGGGGAACATCTTAAATAGCTTTTTAATGACCCAAACCCGTTATTACTAGTAGTTGCAAGCCAGTTGCTAGTATTGATCTGGCGACGTTATCGATCGTCCAATTGGAGGGGTGGTCGAGTGGTTGATGGCTCTGGTCTTGAAAACCTCCCTCACCTGATAAAGATTTTCCTCAAGAAAGATTGATATAACTGATATTTAATACCAAGCAAAAAATCACAAGTTCGCATCCGTTCCCCATTAGTTACCCATTCTCATAAATTTCTCAATCTTGTTGTTTATTTAGTGATGACTCTGGTCTTTTGAACCAGAGTGCTCGATTCGTTGTGAGTCGCCCCAAAAGGTTGCTTTTTTATGAATGAACTGGTTACTATTTCCCCATAGCGGAGGCATTCATTACGCCGACGCAGCACCGAGTGGGAACTGAAAAGTACTGATCCTCGGGAATCTCAAAACCAACTGATTCCCCCTTTTATTCCCATGAAAAGAGCTGCCAACAGATACTCAGATAAACCACCCCAAATCAAAATCAACGGAAAGATAATGGAGTCTGGTGGACCTGAATATGAGTTCAACCGGTGCCATTTCATTTACTACAACTATTTAATTGAACTGAACTGGAAGCCCGATGCTGTAAATCCTCTTGAATGTATTGAAGAATCTTTTTGGCCTGAGGTTTTCAAACTTCTAAAAGAGGCCAAATACATTGGTCAAACTCAAGAGTTCTATCTCTCCCAAAGCGATAAATATTGCGATCAATTAGGGAAGGGAGAAATCAAGCCTTATTCAGACAAAACTCGTCAGTTCGGATGGAAAGATCCTGCTACTGGTGAGTTCAACTGGCGTAAAGCAGAAGCGTAAGGAATAGGAAATGCAAATAACTGAATCAGGGGCCGTCCCCTCCAATGCTCATATCGAGCAAAAATTGGATTTTCTATTGCATCGAGTCGACCAGTTAGTTTCAGCCCAAGCTTCTAACCAAGTGAGTTGGCTCTCTACTGGTGAATTAGGGAAGAAGGTCAATCGTGATGGTCGAACAATCCTGAAATGGATTAATGCTGGGAAATTTCCTGAACGGGTCATCAGAAAAGTCACACGCGGAGATGGTTTTATCTATCGACTTAAAGCTCCTGAAGCCATAGAAATCGCTCATAAAATCTTGATTGGTGTTGTTACTAATGAACGCCTGAAGAAGGGAGGGCTATGAAATGGAACCCTCTAAAAATTGGCGTCATGATGCCCGAAGGTTGGCATCGATGGAGGGCGAGTATGGCTTCCTTCCAATTAGACCTAAATCAAAAGCACCATTAATTCAGTGGCGTAATCATGTAGGGCTAACGATTGCTGAATGTTTATCAATTCCAAATTGCAGTGCTATTTCAGTCATTACTGGTTTTGGTTTGTTATGTCTCGACTATGACGGCGAAAGTTCTCTGGACTATGCGGCTGAACAGGGTATTGATTTCACTGCAAGGTCCTGGCATGTCCGAAGAGATGAAAATCATTGGCGGTTCAAAGTTCTCTTTAGACCAACACCTGAGCAAATAGCGCAACTTCCAAAGGGTGAGTTCATTTCAAAACAAATCACCAAAAAATCTATAGATGGTGCAAAAGGTGAGGCTCTTGAATGCTTCTTAGATCGGGGACGCTACGCAATTGTTATTGGGAAACATCAAGACGGTGGCAATTACATTTGGCCGCCTGATTTTGGCCCTGAACAATTAGTTGCTCCATCTAAGGAAGTGTGGAGATGGGTTCTCAAGATGGCAGAACTAAAAAAAGAACCACAAAAAAAATCAGTTCATCGCTTAACGAATACCACAAGGCTTAAACCTTGTCCGATATGTGGAAGGGATTCAGATCTTTGGTGTGAAACCGACGGCACTTTGATTTTCTGCATGCCTGGTACCACCTTTAACGCCGAGGATAAACATGGGGCGCTTTCAGTTGGTGATGTAATCGATGGCTATGCCCTTGTTAAACGAACGCCGATAGGCAGTGGAGATTGCCTGACGTTTAAGCCACATCGTTCAAAAGTTTTTCGAAAATATAAGGTCCCAATACGCAGATGCAGGAGGTCCTCCCGTGTCTGAAGAACCAAAGGAGTTGGCTTACTCCGACTTAATTGCCGACATCATTACCAGCATCAAAGCAGCTGATATTGATAGTCAGATGTTCTTGAGGGCAGAGTTTAAATCTGCCTTTAGGCGCACTGACGAACAAATCAACAGCGCACTCTTTCAGGCACTTAGCGATAACGAATTACCAAACAAGTCACCAAAGAAAAGACATGTAGATCTTCAGTCAGTGGAAACTCTTCAATACTCAATGGAGGGGTGGATGCTGAGAGGAGATGTAGGTCTTACGTACGGCGCATTTGGAACAGGCAAAACTACGCTTGCTTTGCATAAGGCGTACAACTTTGCAAAAGGGAAAAACATTCTTGATCGAAATAAACCTTGTGAACCAGGGAAAAGCCTATTCATTGCGACTGACTCTGGATTAAGTCCATTAAAAAAGGCAATGCAAGATCTTGGCATTTCAGACGATGACCCCCTTATTTCAAACGGTCCACAACAGATGATTTTCTTTTGGGGCTTTGCTCCTGAGCAAGGTCATTCAGCTTGGAGTTGCGACATTGAGGGAGTGATCAAACTCAAGCAATTCATACAAGAAGAAGAGCTTAACTATGTCGTTATTGACAGCGCAAAGTCCGTTAGTTCAAGAGGTGGATGGAACTACAGAGATAACGAGTCGGTTCGTTGTCTACTGACTTATATGAGAGAAATTATTTGCCAACCCAATGGAATTTTTGTGGAATTTCTCTCGCATGACGGAACAGAAAAAGGAGCACATGCAGGAGCGAAAAGTTGGGCCGAAGAACCTTCAATAGTGATTCAGTTAACCCCAGCAAAAGACATCGAAGGGAAACAAGTAGGAATAAAAGCACAATTCAAAAAAGATCGTGCAGCACATACAGATCCGCGGCGGACTCTTAGTTTCAATTTGGATGAAGGCGAGATGGTTCTTTTAGAAGGAAGCAATGTTGTAGGTAACTGCAAAGAAGCCATTACACAGATTCTTTGGGAGGCATATCAAAGAGGTAATACAACTCTTTCCCGAAAGGACATCACTAGCGAGGTTTATCGATTACATAGAGCTTCCTCAAAAACAGTTGATAACACACTCGGTGCAATGGCAGGGCGCAGAGAGTTAGTGCGGCCCCATCGTGGGCATTACGCCTTGTCCCCAGCAATAATGCAACGCCTTTCCTATAAGACTCCGGATAAATTGGGAGGAAATATAAGTAAAACCATTGATATGACTAAGAAAAAGCAATTACCCGACCATATTCCCGAAGGGAATAGTGTTTTACCCAAGGGAAAAGCGTTGGGAACTCATCAAATCCCTTTACTGACAACTGATTTGCGTTGATTACTTCCTGTCAGGGAGAGTATGGACCACACCATGAAATAGGTAAAGGAAGTCATTAGATTGAAAAAGACTGTTGATGTCGATAGAGGACCAACAAGTCACTCGCTATCGAGATGTTTATTTTATGAATCGCCTTTTCTCTAATGAAAGATCTAAATGGTTGCTTGTAATAGGGCTCATAGCAATAGGAGCAGGCATCACAGGCAAGAATGTCATCTCTTACCCAACTGAATGCGTGCCTGGCACACCTTCTGAAGTCAGAACTTGAGATATGAGTTTTGCTGATAACTGGGCGAGGGTATTTGTCGTGATTACTTTTCTAGGTTTTGGAGAAGCGCAGATTATTGGAGGGATCGTCCCCAACCTGATCGCCTTCGGACTATTTGTCGGGGCGGTTGGATACTTTGCTTTAACTGGCAAGATGGCAGAAATGTTTGGTCTAAAGAAGTCATCCAAATGAATGACAAGTGGAAGCCAACAGAAGAGCAAAACACAGGACCTATATCCCGTGTCTCGGAGTTCTTCATTGATGAACTCAACGAATTACAAGAAGAGCTTGATTGCCCAGATGAATTTATTTATGACTTCATGGAAGCAATAAGAAATCGTTGCTCACCTGATAGCTGCCATGCCCAAGCGAGGAAACTCAAAAGAGAGAATCCTGATTACTAAAAATCCTTGATAGATTTCAGAGATGCCTCTAAAGAAACCTATTCCTGATTCAGTTATTCGCTTTTGGAAAAAGCAGTTTCAAAAGATCAGAGAAATGATCGTTAAACCTTCTAAAAAATAGAAAAAGACTTGCTTGTTAATGACTCTTACCTCTCATAGACAACACAAGATTTACCTCGCAGCAACGATGGGATATGGACTTGGTTCAGATGATCCGGAAGAGATCGCCTACTACAAAAAGGTCAAGGAGGAGATCAATAAGGACAAGGAGAACAGAAGTTTGGGAATACCCAGGGAGGACTAATGCGCTACTTCTGGCCTATCGCTCGTATCGTTTTCTGTCCGCTCACAATCCTGTGTATTTACCTCACCGTCACAGAGCCACCAGCAGATAAGCAAGAGCAAAGCAGTAGCTACTCTGTATCTGATTGACAGTCGACTTTCAAGGGGGCCATCTAGGTCCCTTTTTTATTGCCTTATTGAGAACCTAAGGGTCCTTTTTTAGGTTTTGGAGTGGGTCGTCCGAAGGCTTCAAGTCTCTCTAGGTTTCAACCTTTCAAATAGGAGACACCCTTCACCAGTCTCAAATGCATAAGAACTCTTATAGATAGCGTTTAAGCAGGTTTAGGGGATGCAGCGATTTGTTTAGCTAACTCATTTAAATACTCATCAGGATCAAAGTCGATGATCTCAATATTTGTACTGCGATAAGCCAATACGCCCATGCAATGCCTTGCGAGAGAATCCTTCCCACTGGGCTTCATGTCTAAATATCGTTTACCTTCAATCGTCTCCTCATAGTCTTTTAGCCATCCATCTCTTCTTAATCGATAGAGCGTCGCTCTTGATTTCCACCCCAAAAAGCGACTGGCTTCTGAATAACTACAAAGCATTGATTAAACAAGAAAAGTGGTATGACTGGACTTCGCTAGAAGAGCCCTAAATAAATTGTTATGAGAGATATGTTAGGTAGCTTTTTTGTTAACTGTCTCGAAACAAGAGTTCTGACGCTAGCGAATAAACGAGCATCGAATACACCCACAAACAATGCTCTAGGAAGGACCCTTAAAGGAGATAGGGTTGAGTTAACAAATTTCAGAATTAATCATAAGTATATACAGGAATTTGGAATGAATAGAGAGGATAGAAGTCATTCTATAAATATAAATAAGGAACCTAGCTAAATAAAGCTATCGACAAACAAATTCTACGAGCTTAGGGTTTCCATCTGTCCATCCGGCGTTTGGTCCTTTGGTTAATCCCCGACTACAATCAGCTTGCCATGCATTATCTTTCCAGATGTGACCTTCTTTATTTCTACATGCTCTATCTAATTTTGTAACATCTAAATTAAAGTAGACATAATTACCTCTCTTGACGATTGATTTTGCATCAACGTTCCATCCCAATCCGTATGTACCATCTTCCCTGAAGGAACCATCTTCATTTCTATTAAGAATATGATATATAGTTCCCTTCTTCGGGTTGGGTGCGCATGCTGCAGAAACTCTTACCCATACACTTTTTTGTTGTGCCCAAACATTTAATGGTGTTACCACAAAACTAGTTACTGCTGTAATAATTAAAGTTCTGAGAATTGACATAAAGTCAGATTTTGAGTCCTTAGTATTTTATATTAAAACAAAAATAGAACTTACTTAACATAAAAGGCGTCATAAAACTAATTACAATTTGCTGCCATACGTGGATAGTACTCTTTATCGTAAGAGGGATGAGAATCTAGTGAAGCCGCCTTTTTAAAATCATTACAAGCATCTTCACGATCATAGAACGTTAATTTGTCCTCTAGCATTGCTCTCCCAAAATAAGCACCAGCATTATTGATATCTATTTTTAAGGCGCTTGTATAGCTATCAAAAGCTCCCTTGAAGTCTTGCATTTCTGTTTGAGACTGAGCCAAGAGTGTGTAAACCATATCTAGCCCTTTATATGAAGTAACATTCATGGCGAGTGCATTTTTAATAGCATTTTTGTAATCATCTATAGCATCATTATATTGTTCTAAAGACACCTTTTCTATAGCTCTAAAGGTAAAGGCAAGATGGGAATCTGGAAAAATGGATAGTGCTTTTGTATATTCAATTATTGCTCCTCTATGATTTTTTAATTGACTTTTTTTACGTGCCTTTTGCATATGGGAATCAAATTGAGTGGTCGCTATATTTCTAATATCTTGCATCACCTTATTTACTTTAGGATGCATCTTTCTGTTCTTTTCTTGTTCTTTTATTTTTGAAATCTCTTGCTCTAAGCCTGTAGAGAACCAAATTATTGCCTTAGAGTAATTATAATCATATACTAACTCGACACCTTTTGAAGTCATCGGATATTTAGACATAGTATCTTTGTCTGTATAAAGCTTACTCTTTTTGTTCTTTGAAAGTCGAGAAATATAGTATACATCTTTAGAAAGTGTATTAACACATTTTTTAAAAACTTTCTTAGCATTAAAATCCGTTTTAGACTGATAATTAGAGATAAGATTACATTGATCATTTATTTTACCTTTATAAGGCCTAAGTGGATCACTGATTATTGAATTAGTGATTAAAGTAATTGGAACTGCAACAATTAAAATTCGAAAATAATTGTTCGCGTATAAAGACTTTAGGTTGTTAATAATATGATTAATTTGTACGTCAGATAATAAGCTTTGCTTTTTAATAAATGCTCTTAGGCAGTGATTAAATGAGTCGCTGAAAGGTGTAAAAGATTTACTAAGCTTATTTCTTAATGAATCTAAGTCAAACGGACTATTCCTTAGAACATTTAATTGACCACAAAATTCACACCTTTCTTTCTTTGAATCCTTGCTCCAATTTATTGGGGCTCCACAACGACTACAATTGCTAGGAATATCATTCATTCGCATATGGGTCTTCACAAAGAAATCATGACTGTATAACAATAAAGCACAGGATTATTATTTGATCTAGCATGTCTACATATATTAATTCATTATTATATGAAAAATCCCATTAGCTTATTCAACCTTCATTCACTAGTAAATCAAGTGGGAAGGAGAACACTAATCAGTACTGGAATTGTATTAACGAGTACCGCACTAATAGCTTTTTCTTCTCAAAAATTATATGCAGATGATGACACTTTTATTCAGGGTGTCAAGAAATTTACTGCTGGGGATCATTATGGAGCAATTTCTAATTTTACTAAAGCTATTGAAATATATGGCCCTAAATCTATTAAGTTACCTCTTGTGTATACGTCACGGGGAAATGCAAAAAAAAATCTAGGTGACTGCAATGGTGCTATTGATGACTTCAATAAAGCAATTCAAATAAACCCAGATTTCGCAATTGCTTATCATTTTCGTGGACATTGCCGTACTATATTTGAGGATTTTCACCTTGGACTATCTGATTTTACAACAGCTATTAATCTCGACAAAGAATTAGGAACGCAATTAAGAGAATATAAAGGTAGTACCTTTTATCTTAGAGGATTAACAAAATATATTTTGAATGATTACAAAGGGGCATGTATTGATTACAGAAAAGCTTTGGCCTTTGGAGAAAAAGAAGCTGCTGCTCGCATTACAGAAGATTGTAGCTAAAGGAATATAAAGAGTTAAGTTAATATTGTTATTTTACTACATTTATATTTTACTCTTTGTCTCTAATAGCATCAATTTAGTTGAACAATCTTTTCTTGAATTTAGTTCGAGCAAGTTTACTGACCCTTGCAGTGATGATTGCTTCCCCCAAAGTATATGCAGAATTGATCAAGGATCCCAAGATAGATCCAATAGCCAAAGCTGCAACCAAAATTGGGAATGAAGATTATTACGGAGCAATTTATGAGGCCAATAAAGCACTTGAAATTTATAAAGAAAAGCCTAACAGGGCTTTGGCTTATTACATCCGTGGTCTTTCAAAGAAATCTTTGAATGACTGCAATCAGGCTATATCTGACTTTGATAAATCAATTGAACTTGACCCAAAAAGAGCGTTATATTATTTCTATCGTGGTCAATGCAAAGGGGAATTAGAACAATTCTATGATGTGATTTCTGATATGAATCAAGCTATTAAATTAAACAGACTATCAAGTGTAGGAATAGGGAAGCAGGATTTAGTTGGTATCTATTTTCAAAGAGCAGTAGCAAGATTTATGACTGGAGACAGAAAGGGATCAATAAATGATTACACTTTTATAATTGACTTTAACAATGACTTCCCTAATACCCGAGGAGATACTACTAATAAAGGGGATGCATACTATGGTAGAGGGTATAATAAGAAGTTTTTAAATGATATAGTTGGTGCTTGTTATGACTTCAGAAAGGCCTTATCTTTAGGGCACATGCATGCTAATGAACAGCTCAAGGAGAGTTGTAAATAGAGAACTTATTCTTATTCAAAATCTACTGCATTTATCGGAATTTGATTCCATAGCTGCGTTTTAACCTAAGAACTCTAGAAAACGGCCATGATTACAAGGAATTGCTAGATCTAACTGCGATTCTAGGATGAGTCATCTTGTAGGCACCTCATTGAGTCGTTCAAGAAATAAAAACCTGCTTGCGGCTTCTGCCTTATCTCTATTGGTATCGCTGCTTCCTATCCCTGCCAAAGCAGCTTTGGATTGGACTGAAGATATGGAATCACTTATCAACGTCGTTTTGGCTGGTGCGTCTAAGACGATTGGCAAAAAAGCAGGTGCAGGACCTGTTCAATGGACATGGTGCGACAACACTTATTACGATTCCAGATCGAATTTGATCTGTTTAGAACAGGACTTCATGAAACAACTTTCAGAAGTTGGTGATGCAGCAGTTGCCTTTGTTGTTGCTCATGAATATGCCCATCACATTCAATTTACGAAGTCACAGCTAATAGCTAAGGCTCAAAGAAACACGATGAGAATTGAGCTTCAAGCAGATTGTTTTGCAGGGGTGATTTTATCCAGTATCCCTAATATCTCTTTTGATAAAGAAGACACAAAGGACATGATTGTGGCTGCAGCATTACTTGGAGATAAAGAGTTTGATAGCCATGATCACCATGGTGCTGGAGAAAATAGAGCATTAGCTTTACGGTCTGGTCTTAGATTTGGTAGCACTAAAGGAAAAGTAAAAGACGCGTACTATAAAATGTTCTGTTTGCAAAATTAAAAAGTCCGTGGTGAAAGCCTAGGTCAATTTTTCTTGGTATTGATATTGGCTGTTATAAAGTAAAAACTTATATGACCAAAACAATAAAGATTAGCAAGGAAATTATAGTACCAATAAAAGCATATTGTCGACGGTTATTTTTTCTGACCAATTCCCGAATACCTGTAAATAAACCCAAAATGGAAAAAAGGATTGGAACAACAAATAGAATTGGTGTAGATCCTGTGGGAAAAACACTAAGGATAACAATCCCCATTAATAATGTTAGCAAGGCCAATAAGGAAATAGGTAATGAAACAATTAACGAAGATTTTCGATTAATTCCAAACGCATTCTTAAGACATATTTTCAAACGGTCTTTTGAGTAAGACTGAAGTGAAGATGGTTTATTCGAATATTGTTTTGGCTTTTGAAACTCTGCTGAATTAGAAATAATTGTTTTACTTCGATTTTTAGTTGAAACTTGGTAAGTGCTAGAGCTTTTAACCTCTAAACTATGAACATAGCCGCAAAAATCGCATTCGATTATTTGACTAACTTTGTCCCAATAAATTGGGGCACTACATTTTTTACATTTATCAGGGACGTTTGCCATTAGTGATGAATTGATGAAATTTTTCTATTAGAGAAAAAAGTTGAAAGATATTTACAAAAAAGGATATGATCTAATTTCATATTTAATTATTTAATTTGTTTTAGAGAAATTAAAACCTGGTTTTCATCATTATTAGCTTTAATCTTAGAGAGATTTTTTATTGATTCTTTTGTTCTGAAATAGGAACTAAACTCTACTATCTCTTTAATTCGTGTTATCTCACTGATGATCTCACTGTTATCTAAATAATCAATTGATGCTTGCTGTAAATAACTTTTCCAGGCTTTTCGGTACTCTATGGACTTATTTCTGAATTGAGCATTCTCTTCTGAGACTTTCTTCTGTTGTTCTTCTAATTTTCGGTTGGTCTCAGTCCATGCTTTTTTCTTGTCCACTAATGCCTTATTAGATGCAGAAAATATCTCAGCAATGATGGTGTTTGCGATTAATGGGGTGACGATGAGGAAAATTGAGACTTCATTATCGATGCTCTTCAATAGGTTCAATAAAATTGAAAAGCTAGAAATGGATAAACAGATGGACAATACATTTGCAGTTCCAAATTTAACGATTCCACTCTCTCTCTTATTGCCAAGAACTAGCTGAAGTTGCAGGACAAGCAGAAACGAAACAACTAAATAAGAAATAAATGGGACTACAGCTTCTAGATCTGTAGAAGCCGAATTGCTCTGAACAGCAAAGAGGAATGTCCAGACTCCTATTAATGGGAGCCAGAGAATCGGCAGGGCTCTTTTTAGCTTCATATTCTTATGGCGTTATTTCTAGTCATTCTGTTTATAGATCATCCAGTATTTTGGCTTTCCGATCGTTATATTCACTTTCAGAGATCAGCCCAGAATCAAATAGATCCTTGAGTGATGAGAGTTTCTTTTTGAGATCACCGTTCGAATCAGTTTGACTTGAGCCGCCAAAATTAATACCTCCTAAACCCTTTGATAGCAATTGACCTGCAACACCTGTGTCTTTTTCTGCAGCTTTATTCAGAGCATCCAAAGCGCGTTCTTGTTGGTAAAAGCCTTGAGTCTCTGAGGCGGCTTTTGCACGAATGCGCAGACTGGCTGCATCAGCAAGACTTTCTTTGATCTTCTTGTATTCGGGATTGTCTCCAATGACTTCAATGCCTTGGATATAGAAATCGATCAGTTTTAAGCCAAACCTTTCGAAGGTTCTATCAATAGACCTTTTCGTATCGGCAGAGGCTTCAACCAAAATTGATTCAATCGAGAAAATATCAAGTGACCCTTTTTTGATTTTGTCGGCGATATAGTCTTTCAAACTTCTCTCGATATTAGGAATCAGAAATTCTTTTAGTTCTGTTTTATTCATTGACATCTTCTTGCCCACAACTTGTAGGACTAAAGATGCAGGGTCATCAATCCTCAACAGCATTGAGCCATAGGAACCGACAGGAACAATGAGTTGATGCGCTGTGTCTTTGACTTGTAACTGAACACCCCATTTGTAGTCAGTTGATGAGGTCTTACTAACGAACCAAATATCAATCTTTATCGGAGAGTTATTTCCTAATGATCTTCTGATTACACCATCTAAACCTGGGATATTTCCTGATTCGATTAAATGCCTTCCGGCTTTAAGGATGTGTAAAAGTTGCCCATTTTCAAATAGCAATGCCTCTTCGCTTTCATTGACAAGGACTTGAGAGCCAATAGCTATCTCTCGTTTGGGATGTTTCCATACCAAATAATCCTTGCCAGAGACGCTTTCTATGGTCGCTATCGCCAATGGTCAAAGCACGAGTCGATGCATTGTATATGAACCAAACCATTGATCTATACCTGTACAACAATTCCTATACGAATGAATCCTTAATTATTCATCTTTATTTGAATATTTCATCACTAGAGATAGAACAACTACAAGGAATATAGGAATCAATATAAAGTATTTACGAAGCAATTCAGAAGCCTTATCAGTGAACTTCTCGAACTCATAATTCTCCTTGTTCTGTTCTATCTTCTTATCATCAATCCCTTTGCATGCAGCTACTAGGCTTGTCTCCTCGTCAAAAAGCTCATCGAGGAAGGAATCAGTATTAGCCTTTTCTTTGATAAGAAGATTACTTGTGTCTTCTGCTCCAAGTGATATGCCTTTGAGAATATCTGTACATGCTTCATCTCGATCATCCCAAAACTTTTCTAATCCTTTTTGAAAATATGCTTGACCATTTAGTGGATCTATTTCGATAGCCTTTTCAAAGTCTTTTGCGGCTCCTTTGTTATCACCAGTTTTACTTTTAGATAGAGCCCTCCTAAAATAGAATTTATCGAAGTTCGGGTTGATTTCGTTTAGATCAAGTTCTTCTCTCTCTTCTTCATTGAGTTTTTCCCATAAGACTACGAGTTTGTTTAAGTCGTTAATAGAACCTTTATAGTCGTTGATCTCGTACTTAGCCATACTGCTCAGGTTCAATGCCTGAATATTATTTTTATCTGCCTTTAGCTTGATATTGGAATCTTTAACTGCACCCAAATAATCCTGAACCATATATTTTGCAAAGGCTCTTTGGTAATAAGCGTCTTTGTTTTTGGTTAACTCAATCTCAGAAGTGAAGTTCTCTATTGCATCTTGCCAATTCTCATCCTCAATATTTTTCAAACCTGCTTGCAAATAGTATCCATCTGGTCTGACACCTTTTAATAGTCTTTCACCTGGGCCATCACATTGATATTCCGAATCAACTTTTTTAGCTTTGCATGTGTATTGAACTAGCTCATCTTCCTCAATCTTATATTCATACAAGCTGATCGAACTCCGTCCCCAACCTTTCTTGACTCTGTCTTCTATTGCTTTATTCAGTTGCCCTTTCTCTTGAATAAGTTCACCTTGCTCATTAACCTTATTAATCATCCCATTTGATTTAATGCAGTATTTAAAAGTTTTATCTTTAGGAGTTACAAAATCTGGGTTATCAATACAATCAGACTTTTCTTTATAAGCTTCACTTGGATTAGCAAGACTTGGCGCAGGCAGTAGGCAATAAAGACTTGTAAGTAAGGCTAATGAAGTCTTTCTAGTTATTTCTTTTTTCAAGATGGTCATTTCTTTTGGAGCATTATCCCACAACTTTCTTAAATGCAATCTCAAGAGATAGGACACTGATGATCAATCCTCTTCTTTGAGGAGAATTAAACCTGAAGCAACAACAACAACAGTAGAACTAATCACGACGGATCTCTCTACTTTTATTAGAGACAAGCCAGCAGCCGTGGCAGCACCAAATCCAAAGGCAACTGCAGTCACTAGGGGCTTCATTAGAACAATGTCCCCTGCAAACTTTGACCTTGCTTGATTTCGTCTTGATGTATTGCCTTTGCATACTGCTCTGAATAGGCACAGTTCTTGCAGCATTCATTCGGTTCTGGAATCTGATGCTGGTTCATCAACGCAACCATCTCATCAATCTTGCTCTCGATCCAATCACTATTCCAGTTGTAGGGAACGAGGTACTCATCGAAATTCATTCTCTTATGGAATCCATCGTCATCTCTTTTGGCATTGCAAACCAAGAAGTAAGACGTGGGGTGAACATCAAACCCCATACCTGAAAGAAGGTAGGCATAGAAATCCATCTGGATTTTGTATCCGTCATGGTATGGATCATCGAGGTAATCCTGCTTATCTAACCGCCCATTCTTTGCTTGGGATTTGTAGTCCACCACAATCAATTTCTTAGTAATGGTGTCCTGCCAAATATCGTCTACGCCTCCCGTGAGAATGATGCTGGTGTTCTTATGCCGCAGCATTAATCCATGGTGAAGAGAGTCTCTCCAGCGATCCATTTCTTGATGATCAAAAGGAACGACATGACTCAATCCATTGGCAGCAAATAATCGATGAGGAATCTGTTGTTCTCGGCAGTGATCAAATTCTTTTTTCAGTAGGAGATCAGTGGTTTCATTGAGCGTCCAGCCTGGAGTGCCAGGTGCATCAAGACCTTTGACTCGATCGAGATAGAAGCACCGTTGGCAGGTCAAGAAGTTAGAGAATCGACCTCGACTGATTTTGAAGTCGGTTCTTTGATTAGGCGTATAGGAAGAAGTTTCTCTGGATCGAACTCCAGTTGCTTTAACGGGTTCTTTTTTGCTGTTCCGTTTGAGATCAATCACTGCTCAATCACTTACGGAATAGAACTCTTTGATGATTTCAAGTGTCATTCTTTGTCCTCTTTCTTTTCCTTAGAAGCCACCTCTGCTTCGAGGGTAAATGTCACGCTCTCATTGGGGTTGAAACGATCAACTAACGATTGAAGCTCTTCTTTGAGCTGTGCTTCCGAGGTGGGTTCGATTGATTCTTGAGCTATGGCATCCTTCCATGCTTTATCGATGAGTTGTTCTAGTGCTGAAGCTTTGATTCTTGATAGACCGACCTGCTGAAGAATGACTGGCTTAGGGATCTTGCCTGGACGAAAACCTGGAAGCCTTATAGAACTACCCATGCGAGCTAAGGCAGCTTCATAACTTGATTTACAGCGATTGGCTGGAACCTCAATATCTATCGCTATGCGGTTATCAGGCAGCTCATTGATTTTGACTTTCAATGCCTCTTTACTCATCGACTCCAAGGACATTGATTTGCATACCTCTTGTAGATGCGAGCAAAACCTTTTTCAACCAGTCTTTGTTGGATATTCACGTCAGCCTTTGAGATCTCAGCAACAGTCCTGCCATACCTGTCCTTTGTTATTCGCCTAATAGCAACATCTTCTCCAGCAACTAAACGATTGAGATAGTCCCTCGCTGCTTTAGCTGGAATTGGATCAGCCCTGCTGCCACGTAGTTCTGGGGTATCGATACAAGCAAGCCTGATCTTCTCTTTGGTTGTCGTGGTGCAGGTATCACCGTCGTAGCAGCTTTGGATCGTGACAGTCGGCAGGGCTAAGACAGGAGCACCAACTGCTAGTAAAAGAAGAAGAACGAGTGCATGCGGCTTCATATCTTTTTAGTAGTGCGGAGGTGTTGACTCTTCTAGTGGGAAGTAAGCACGATCTTCGTCATCTGGGTCTCTATGCCTTAGATCTTCCTCTACTTCGTCATAGGAGTCATCATCAAAGTTTCTTTCTGGATAAGGCATTAAAATATTCTTTTCTCATTAATAGCTAAATTTGATTTTTAAATGTTCTTTTATAGTGAATTTATTGATATTTTTCTGCAAGGAATGCAAATTATTTATAATTACACTTACTTGAACCAAAAAGTCTTGGTAGATCTATTCCTATTTCATGTCCCATAAATTCAAATCGAATCCATTGGGTTCCTCTGTTGCTAGCGAGAACTTCATTATTTAACCACTTTATTAACCTCTTACTATCTTGAATATAGTAATTGATTCTAGATGATCGATCCTTCTGCATTTGAATGCTTTTTTTTAAATCTGAACAAGCACCTTTGAAATCTCCTAGTTCGGTCTTTATTCGTGCTGATCCATGAAATGCTTGAAAGAACTTAGAGCCAGGAGTTAATTTAGTTACTTTAGTGTAAGCTTTTAGGGCTTCTTTTAGCGCTTTTATACGCTCTTGTTTACTTGGACAAATTGGACTACATATATAAGGTTCATCCCAAGAAGATTTTTCATAAGAAGATCCCATTTCATAATAAGCCAGAGAATAATCTGGTGCGATCTTAATTGCTTTTTTATAATATTCTAAAATACTTTCTTTACATCTTTTCTCCTCAATCCAACTGTCGTATCTTTTCAAACATTTAGGAAGCCTTGCATTAAGCTTTGGATTATTTGCTTGCTTATAATAATGGTAAGCTTTAGCAATTCTTTCTTGTCTTTCTTTTTCTTCTGGTGTTATCAACGTAATAGAAGTCGATTCACTATCAGATGTATAAACAATTGTTAATCCAGTTATTTCTCTTTCATCTCCGTAACTCCCAACCTTTTTTACATCAAGGAATGCATATTCCCATGAACCTTTCGAAGAAGCCTTTAATTTATTTATTGCGTTATTATTAATATAAATGTTTTTACTATCTTCCATTGGAAGACTTGCAAATATTCTTACTCTTCTAGAGAGGGAGTCCTTACATTGCTTCTGGTTGCTTGTAAGAACATTGCATTTATTTTCTATCTCAGCCTTATAGTGCCTAACTGGATCATTAATTATTGAATTAGCGATAAAAGCAATTGGAGCAGCTATAAGTAAAACTTTAAAGTATCTACTGCTAGTGATATGAATCAACCTATTAGAGATTCTATCTACCTGATTATCTGATAAAAAATTTTGCTTTTCTAATAATTCTCTGCCAACATTGCTTAGACTTTTGCCTACAGGATCAAGGGTTTTATAAGCGCTATCTTTAACTCTTTGAACGATGGCAAACTTGCTTCTTATGTATGTCTTACCGCCGCAGAACTCACATGTAATAGATGAAGAAACTTCGTCCCAGGTAATGGGTGCTCCACATCTTTGACAGCTTTGAGGGATGTTCTTCATTTATTTCTGCTTTGCCCAGTCACATTGACTTGCATATCTTGTGTAGACCTTCGCTAAACCTAGGGCAACTAGACGCTCTTGAACATTGATCCCGTTTTTAGATAGTTCAGCGACGGTTCTCCCATAGCGGTCTTTTGTGATTCGCCTAATCCCTACGGTTTCTCCAGCTACTAAACCATTGAGATAGTCTCTGGCTAATTTAGCCGGGATTGGATCAGCTCTGCTGCCACGTAGTTCTGGGGTATCGATACAAGCAAGTCTGATCTTCTCTTTACTTGTGGTAGTGCAGGTATCTCCGTCGTAGCAGCGTTGAATCGTGACAGTCGGCAGGGCTAAGGCAGGAGCAACAATTGCTAATAAAAGTAGAAGAACGAGAGCATGCGGCTTCATATCTTTTTAGTAATGCGGAGGCTTTGACTCTTCTCGAGGGAAGTAATCACGATCTTCGTCATCTGGGTCTCTATTCCTTAGATCTTCCTCTACTTCGTCATAGGAGTCATCATCAAAGTTTCTTTCTGGATAAGGCATTGGAGTACTCCTTCCAGCAAGAAAGAGCAATTTAATTTCTTTCCCATTATTAGTTTTAAATTTTTACTAACCAGATATAGATAGCAGGGCATGGAAAGTAATAGATCATTGAAAACCTAATAATCAGAAAACCACCTCGCAAAGTTTCTAGTAAGAAAGGTCATCACCTATTGATTTTAAAAATGAATCGCTTTCTTCAGGAGTCATACCCTGCATTAGCTTTAGAATTTCATCAATTGTTTCCTCAAATTCAATATATGGATTTTTTTCATCAGTACAAACTCCATAGTAAAAGTGAGCACCGTCTTTTGTCTCACTTGCTATTTTAAGATCTCTACACATGCCTTTTTGATCATTGATTTTTGCCTTTGCATATGCACGATATAGGTAAGCTTCATAATAATAATTAGTAAATTTCTTGGCATAAATATTAATTGCTCTAGAATATTCTGTTATTGAATCCCTGTATCTACCTAGCTTCAACTTAGCATTGCCACGGTCAAGATAACCCCGATAATATGAATCATATTTTCTTATTGACTTAGTTTGCTTTTGAATATCCTTCTTTGCTTGATCTCTTTTGGACTTGTCAGTTTCTTCTTTTATGCCATTAAGATCATTCCACTTTATTAACATCTTTTTGATTTCAGGGTTCCTTCTTTCTTCTTCTCTTTTCCTTCTTTCTTCTTCTCTTTTCCTTCTTTCTTCTTCTCTTTTCTTTTTTTCTTCTCTAAACTCTTCTCTTTCACTTGCAACTTTTATTTTTCTTTTCACTATATCTGGAATTTTGTAATCAATACTTGCATATTCTCCAAAAGTCTGAAAATATTCAATTTCAATATCAGAGCCAGATGTAATTCTGATGGTATTATATTTACTTCCACTGCCATTATAATTTCCTTTTATAGAAGCATTTAACTCATGTATACGGTCTAAACGTAAATCCTTACCTTTTCTGTGGATAATCCTGATATTTCTATATATTGAATTAGTACATCTAGAATAAGTATTTTTTGAACTGTATTCTGTTTTATTTTGACTTGCAACTAGCTTGCATTCTTCTTCTATCTCAGCTTTATATGGTCTAATTGGATCATTAATAATTGAATTAGCGACCAATGCAATTGGCACTGTTACCAGTAACAATTTAAAGTATCTATTTCTAATAACCTTATTCGCTTTTGTTCCAATTCTATTAACTTGATCATCTGATAAAATAGACTGCTTTTCTAATAATTCTCTACCAACATTGCTTAGACTTTTGCCTACAGGAGCAAGAGTTTTATAAGCGCTATCTTTAACTCTTTGAACAAAGATAAATTTGCTTCTAATGTATGTCTTACCTCCACAAAAATCACACTTAATACTTGAAGAAACTTCATCCCATACGATTGGAGCCCCGCATATATCACATTTTTTTGGGATGTTTTTCATCTAGTCAGAGACGTCAGAGGAAGAAACAATCTGAGCAGGATTTGAGCATGACTTTAATGGGAGGGGCGATCCTGTTCCCCATGGCTCCATATCTCTTGTCTATTTCCTTAGGTCCGCAGCAGCTTTGATGGCGTCTATCTCTGCATAAGTGCTGTTATAAGTCCTGTAGTGAACTTCCAAGCTGTGCCCCATGGACTTGGATGAATGACGTGCATCTAGTTGCCTACCAATAGACCTGATTCCCCAGTAGTGACGCATATCCACCAAATCAAATTCACAGGCAGAGTTTCTTTGCCACCATTTGCGCCAAGCCTCTACAAATTTCTTTCCCTGAACTGCGTCATATGGCTTTTCTTCTAAGTTCCATTCCCAATCTCGTCTGACCTTATATATCTCCCATCTATCAATTAATGGATCGGGGTCATAGACATTTTCTTCGATACCTAGCGCAAGAGGGAACTTCTCATGCTTGGCTTTGGCCTTTGGACAATTAATCGCAAACGCAGTTCCGTTTTTCCGAGGCAGCAAAGTAAAAGCTTCGACGGGCCTAGTTCCATAAACAAACTGAGCTGCTGTCAGCCACCCGAAACGAGAATCTGTATAGAGCCGATCAATAGCTTCAACCACTGCATTCTCATCAAATCTCGTTCTCTGCTTTGCCTGATACTTACCTCTTATCTTGTCTAATTCCTTTAGTTCGCCTTCAGCAAAAAATAATTTGCTCATCCTTTTGTAGACCTTGCACATCTCAAGCCTTTTCCTCGTATCAGGCTCACTGTTCATATTGATAGTCACGACCAAGTCATTCACAGACAAAGGCAGATCTTCTATTGATTTGAGCTTGTGCAATTCCGATTGATACCTTTTCAAGGTTCTCTCTGTTTCTGAAGTCCTCTTCTTTCCTTCCCAATAGTCTCTTTCAAATGCTGCTATTGCATTCGCGAAGGTTGGTTGATCTCTTACCTCTAGATGCTGCCAAGGAAAAGTTTCAGGTAAGCAATTTAGTTTTCTATAAATCCGAGCAAAGTCATGGATTCGATCTCTAATTAATTGAATATTTGAATCATACGCTTCAAGAGAAAGAGGAATTTCAACTCTTTTTTTTGCTCCATCTGAGTGGTAGAAAGTTCCTCTTATATAAAGAGACTTTTTTAATTGCCTTACAGACCCTTTAACTCCATGGCTCTTTAGTAAATCAGTAAGGCTGTCTAAGTCCATAGTGGGTAACGTTCCAAATCTCCCCCACTTCGAGAAGGCTCAGACAGGAAGACCAGAGCAATTAGGTTACCCAAAAAGTTACCCAAAAAGGTCGCAACTCGCAACGAATTTACGCGAACATCTTAAATGATTTCCGACAAGAAATAGGCCAAGCCCATTCACCCAAACCCTTTATCACTAGTGATTGCAAGCCAGTTGCTAGTATTGATCTGGCGACGTTCGCGATCGTCCAATTGGAGGGGTGGTCGAGTGGTTGATGGCTCTGGTCTTGAAAACCAGCATGTCCGCAAGGGCATCGTGGGTTCGAATCCCACCCCCTCCGTTTGCAAACACTAGAAAGTCATTGATACAACTTTTATCTGCCAGGTTAAGACGCCTGTTTTTTTATTGGGCCTACCTAGTCATAAACGGTTAAAACCGGTAGCATTTAAGCCAAATTCATAAGCCATTTTTTATGCCTGATGGCTCTGGTCTCCAGAACCAGCTACACGTAATCAATAATAGGCTAAAGGCTCAAAATGCAGGTGTGGCAATCCAATTGAGGGGAAATTCACTTTGTCTTTCTGCAATCCTTCCATCTAAAATAGATGGTAGAGATCCTCATCAACAGAGAGTAAGAATCAAGCTCAAAGCAACCAAAGAAGGAATTGCAAGAGCACATAAACTTGCAATTAAGCTTGCAAGCGAAAAAGCATCAAATGCTTTCAATTGGAAAGATTGGGAATTAGAGAAGCAAGGATTAACTATCAGGGCAAAAAGATCCAATAATTCAGTTGAAAAATGGGTAAAAAGATTCAAACAAAATTGGTGGAATCATAGAGATATAAGAACTACAGCCCAGCAAACTCAAGCTGAAAGGACTTGGAATCGAATTAACTGGGAATTTAGAAGGATAGAAAATCAACGAGCAACATTAACTATCAAGCTATTGGTAGCTATTGCTGAGACAACTGAAGCAGGGTCAAAAAGTAGAGCTGAGTTTTGTAAGCAAGCCAAGGCACTTGCAAAATTTGCAGACCTCAGAGGTATCAAGGAACTTGAGGCCGTCACTACTAAATACAAACCCAAAGTAAGAGCACTCCCTGATGAGGAGACATTATTTGAATTAGCCAAAACTCTCAGATATGAGGATCCTTTTGGATGGTGTTTTGCTGCATTAGTTACTTATGGATGCAGGGTGTCAGAAGTTTATTCACTTAAACCAGACAAAGATGGGACTGCTCAAGTATTAGGAATCAAGCAGAAGGGTGAGCCACCTCAACCAAGAACAGCATTAGCCCTGCCTAGAGCTTATGTAGAAAGTCTTGACCTCTATAAAGTATCCAAACCAATTGAGATTGAGAGTGCAGAAGATTACAACTCACTCAAAGTCAAACAAGTAACTGACAGATTCGCTAAATGGATAAAAAAGCATTGTGGACACATGAACCTGCAAGGGAAAGACCTTCGTCATAGTTGGGCTATTCGTTCAATTTTAGAAAGTGATATTGGCGATGTTCTTGCAGCAAAGAGTATGGGCCATGCAATTGGCATCCATCAGAAAACCTATTCAGCAGCTATAAACAAGCGCGATATGGCAAAAGCAGCCAAAAAACCAGAAAGGAATTAAAGCTATTTCAGTTAGGCAGGACTACCTGCATAAGCAGGTACATAAACAGGTGATCCCAATCCACCACCATCTTGGTCGTCATCATCTTCTTCAAAGAAGCTGCTAAGCAGCCAGATAGCACCTAGAGCCAGCACAGAAGAAAAGCTGATTGCTACTAGATCGAAGCCCACTGCTTAAAAATTAAATTCCAGTGAGCTTAATAGATTTCTGGTTAATTGGAAGATTCGGAATTCTCTACTTTTTCAGTGGATGCTTCCTGGTTGGCACCTTTCTTGGAAAACGGACAATCACCACCTCCCCAAGCCAAAGCTGGACCTGCACTAACAGATAAAGCCAAAAACAATGGAAGAACTGCTTTCACTTTGATGCCAAAAATTTCAAGCATACTAATGAGTTTTTTCTTGCGTTGACAAGCCAGGCATTCATGAGCAGAACAAGCGTACTACTTTAAAGCTCATGGCTTCATCCTCTTCCCCGTATGCAGTTTTCAGCGCTGATGACTGGACGATTCCAGCGGCTCCTATTGGATTAGGTCAATGTGTAAGAGTCAGGCCAAGAAAGCGATTCCAGTCAAACGCTTCAACGAAGAATCCGAGTGGGACTATCTCGACCAAGGAGTGCTCAAAAAATCTTGTTCAGCTTGCGTTTGCATAACGTGCCAACACTTCAACTACTGCTGCGACAAACATTGCCGATCTTCTGACTTGCCACATCCAAGAAAGGTTGACTCTCAACTTTGAACACCTGGCTCAGTAAATTGCATTCTGATCATCTAGAAGTAAAAGATCATTAATAGGCTGAGTTAATTTTGTCCCTTTAAAGAAACCATTGCCGTCAAAACTATTTAGATAAGCCCTATCACCATCTACCAAAAAGAAAGTATAAAAACCTGGTTTCAATGAAAATTTAAAAATACCATTTTTGTTTGTGCTTGTTTCAATTATGCTAGAAGAAATCTGATTCAAAAGAATTCTTGGTTGTCCATTAATTGTTTTGACAGGGCCTGAAACTGCGATAACTTTTACTCCTTTCAATGTAATAGGTTTATCGATTGATTCTTTGATTCCTGTCATTTGATTGCCAGAAATTATCTTCGCATAGCCTTTTACTGAAATGTATTCTAGATAATGAGCCATTAAAAAATGGTTTGGATGAAAAGTAGTTAAGTGAAGCCCCAAAATTATAGAAATCGGCATTGATAATTTTTAGGCTCTCCAAGATCCTTTGATGTGATCTAAAAGATTTGAGATTGGATTAACTAGATCTCTTATAAGAGAGTTGGAATTAAAAATGGAACCTTTATTTATCTGCATGGTTTTGTCTCTGGAGATATCAGAGATTATTGAAGGGTATAATTTATTTTTCTGTTGATTTTGAGGCTGCTGTAACTTTACGGTCTGCTCTTCGCCTGAAGATGCATCCTCATATTCCATAGAATAAAAACCATTGGCTTCTTGTGAGATTGAAATTGATTCTGTAAATTCAAGGTCAACATGGATATTTTCATTTACTGCTTGAGCACTTAGTGCATTTGCTGAATTCGACCCTGAACCTGAGGAATTGTTCTTCTCAGTTGAATTTGTTCCCGACATCATTATTAAGTCCTCAACTCTCTCTGAACTGAGACTCTTGTCATAACTTTTTAATAGTGCTGCTACTCCTGCTACATGAGGAGCGGCCATTGAAGTTCCATTCCATCTTGTGTATCGATCACCTGGCAGTGCAGAGTAGACATTAACTCCAGGTGCAGTGATGTAATCCATGGTTGTATTACCAGCTCGGTCTGAGAACCAAGCCATCTCTTTATTGATATCTACTGCACCTACGGCAATACCATAGTCAATTGCATATCTAGCTGGATAGCCTGGTTGAGAAGCAGCAGAGTTACCTGCAGCCATGACTGACACAACACCACTCTCACTTGCATATTTAGCAGCTTCCCAACCTTCTTGCATAAAACCTCCACCTCCTAATGAAAGGTTAATGACATCAGCTCCATTATTAATTGCGTAGTAAACACCTTTGAGTACATCACTTAAGTAGCCACTACCGTTATTATTAAGGACTCTAATAGGCATTATTTTTGCATTATAAGCAACACCTGTAATACCTACTCCATCATTCGCACCTGCAATTGTTCCAGCAACATGAGTGCCATGTCCATGGCCGTCTTGGGCTATTGGGTCGTTGTCAACAAAGTCCCATCCTTGAACAATACGACCAGCGAATTCGCGATGACTGTAATCAATACCTGTATCTATAACTGCAACTGTAACTCCTTCCCCTGTTACACCTTTAAAGTCTCCAGTTCCCATCCAAACGTCCTTCGCATCAATCGCATCCAGTCCCCATAGATTTCCACCATCATCCGGTCGTGATTGCAGATCAATTCCTAGCAATCGTTCAAAGGCTCTTGCTGCACTGATATGGCCATAACCATCTGTAGAGTTAAATCCAGATTTCTTATGAGCGACAATTGAAAAGGATTGTGTTGCAGATGCATTACCACCATTGCCATCGGTGACGGTGTAGTTGAGATCAACTTTGCCGTTGTAATTAGCTGTTGGTTTAAAGGTCCAGGTGCCGTTGCCGTTATCCGATATAGAACCATTAGATGCTTTTAAGCCAGCAACCGAGAGGGTGTCGCCATCAACATCTGTGTATCCCTGTAGAAGATCGGTTGCCTTGATGGTGTAAGCAGTATCTTCTGTGCCGTTAGGAAGCTTGGCCTGGTCACCAGTAAGGATTGGTAGATCGTTAACCGCTGCTAAGGAGAAGGATTGCGTCGCAGATGCATTACCACCATTGCCATCAGTGACGGTGTAGTTGAGATCAACTTTGCCGTTGTAATTAGCTGTTGGTTTAAAGGTCCAGGTACCGTTGCCGTTATCGGTTAAGGAACCATTAGAGGCTTTCAAGCCAGCCACTGAAAGGGTGTCACCCTCAACATCGGTGTATCCCTGGAGAAGGTCTGTTGCTTTAATCGTGTAAGAAGTATCTTCTGTGCCGTTAGGAAGCTTGGCTTTGTCACCAGTAAGGATTGGTAGATCGTTAACCGCTGCTAAGGAGAAGGATTGCGTCGCAGATGCATTACCACCATTGCCATCAGTGACGGTGTAGTTGAGATCAACTTTGCCGTTGTAATTAGCTGTTGGTTTAAAGGTCCAGGTGCCGTTGCCGTTATCCGATATAGAACCATTAGATGCTTTTAAGCCAGCCACTGAAAGGGTGTCACCATCAGCATCGGTGTACCCCTGAAGAAGGTCTGTTGCTTTAATCGTGTAAGCAGTATCTTCTATGCCATTCGAAAGAACAGCTTTATCGCCAGTAAGGATTGGTAGATCGTTAACCGCTGCTAAGGAGAAGGATTGCGTCGCAGATGCATTGCCACCATTGCCATCAGTGACGGTGTAGTTGAGATCAACTTTGCCCTTGTAATTAGCTGTTGGTTTAAAGGTCCAGGTGCCGTTGCCGTTATCGGTTAAGGAACCATTAGAGGCTTTCAAGCCAGCCACTGAAAGGGTGTCACCCTCAACATCGGTGTATCCCTGGAGAAGGTCTGTTGCTTTAATCGTGTAAGCAGTATCTTCTGTGCCGTTAGGAAGCTTGGCTTTGTCACCAGTAAGGATTGGTAGATCGTTAACCGCTGCTAAGGAGAAGGATTGCGTCGCAGATGCATTACCACCATTGCCATCAGTGACGGTGTAGTTGAGATCAACTTTGCCGTTGTAATTAGCTGTTGGTTTAAAGGTCCAGGTGCCGTTGCCGTTATCCGATATAGAACCATTAGATGCTTTTAAGCCAGCCACTGAAAGGGTGTCACCATCAGCATCGGTGTACCCCTGAAGAAGGTCTGTTGCTTTAATCGTGTAAGCAGTGTCTTCTGTTCCATTTGAAAGAACAGCTTTATCACCAGTGAGGATTGGTAGATCGTTAACCGCTGCTAAGGAGAAGGATTGCGTCGCAGATGCATTACCACCATTGCCATCGGTGACAGTGTAGTTGAGATCAACTTTGCCGTTGTAATTAGCTGTTGGTTTAAAGGTCCAGGTGCCGTTGCCGTTATCGGTTAAGGAACCATTAGAGGCTTTCAAGCCAGCCACTGAAAGGGTGTCACCATCAGCATCGGTGTACCCCTGAAGAAGGTCTGTTGCTTTAATCGTGTAAGCAGTATCTTCTGTGCCGTTAGGAAGCTTGGCCTGGTCACCAGTAAGGACTGGGAGATCGTCAACCGCTGCTAAGGAGAAGGATTGCGTCGCAGATGCATTACCACCATTGCCATCAGTGACGGTGTAGTTGAGATCAACTTTGCCGTTGTAATTAGCTGTTGGTTTAAAGGTCCAGGTACCGTTGCCGTTATCGGTTAAGGAACCATTAGAGGCTTTCAAGCCAGCCACTGAAAGGGTGTCACCCTCAACATCGGTGTATCCCTGGAGAAGGTCTGTTGCTTTAATCGTGTAAGCAGTATCTTCTGTGCCGTTAGGAAGCTTGGCTTTGTCACCAGTAAGGATTGGTAGATCGTTAACCGCTGCTAAGGAGAAGGATTGCGTCGCAGATGCATTACCACCATTGCCATCAGTGACGGTGTAGTTGAGATCAACTTTGCCGTTGTAATTAGCTGTTGGTTTAAAGGTCCAGGTGCCGTTGCCGTTATCCGATATAGAACCATTAGATGCTTTTAAGCCAGCCACTGAAAGGGTGTCACCATCAGCATCGGTGTACCCCTGAAGAAGGTCTGTTGCTTTAATCGTGTAAGCAGTATCTTCTATGCCATTCGAAAGAACAGCTTTATCGCCAGTAAGGATTGGTAGATCGTTAACCGCTGCTAAGGAGAAGGATTGCGTCGCAGATGCATTGCCACCATTGCCATCAGTGACGGTGTAGTTGAGATCAACTTTGCCCTTGTAATTAGCTGTTGGTTTAAAGGTCCAGGTGCCGTTGCCGTTATCCGATATAGAACCATTAGATGCTTTTAAGCCAGCCACTGAAAGGGTGTCACCCTCAACATCGGTGTATCCCTGGAGAAGATCAGTGGCTTTTATTGTGTAAGAAGTATCTTCTATGCCATTCGAAAGAACAGCTTTATCGCCAGTGAGGATTGGCAGATCATTAACTGCCTCAACGTTTAATGATGCAGTTGTGAGAACTCCTGATAATTTTTCAAGTGAATCATTTGTCTTATCGTTCGCACTACTGATTACTCCACTCTGGAGTTGATCAAATACATTAGAGATATCAGTTAGTGGATTCTTACCCGAACTTCTAGTATGAGTTGAGCCCCAAACTACAGCTGAGCCGTCTTCTTTGATAGCTAGATATGTACCAAAACCATTCTTTTGAATTGAAATTACACCGTCTTGTAATTGGTCTGAGACTTTCTCGAAGCTTTGTGTTGGCGTTAGTTGATTCCGATAGGCCCCATTCATGTTCCCCCATGCAATCACGGCTCCGCTTTCTTTTAAAACTAGATTGTCCCCATACCCCCAGCTAATAATTTCTTTAACACCATCACTCAAGTCATTTTCTACTGAGCTGATATCTGCATGGTAATTCAAAAGTCTTCCTCTTGAGGAACCATTATCACTAACTGCTGTTGTCTGAATAGAGCCATCTCCATTCAAAACAATCGCCGACCAACCAATCTGATGACCAGTCGGATACGTAATCCTTACATCTTTAAAACCTGAACCGTTGGAATACTGTTTCGTTAACCAATTAGACATTTGATGGAGCTCTCCTCCCCCATAAATTTGGCTACCTTTACCATGAAAATCCTGATAAAGATTGCTCTTATTTGCTCCAAAACCTATTGCTAAAACAGTCTTGTCTTCCTTAACAGCTAAGAAACCACTGTACGTGGATATTAATTTCTCAACCCCACTACTGAGTTCTTCTTGGTAATAACTGCTATCTCCTCCACTCGCACTCCACCCCCAAGTAACAACAGAACCATCATCTTTCAAAGCTGCATAAGCTCCACTTGACTGGATTACTTCTGTAACCCCACTCTGAAGCTTCTCTTTGACATTCTCAAAGCGATGTGAGTAATAACCATGATAGCCAGGATTATCTCCACCGTAATCGGCATTTCCCCAAACGACAACAGAACCATCTTCCTTAAGTGCACAGAATGCATTATGTGTAGGGATAATTTCTTTAACACCACTACTTAACTCTGCACTCACACGACTTATGTCCGAACCGTTGCTATAAGCGGTGTCTCCCCAAGCAAAAACTGAACCATCATTTTTCAGAGCTACAAAACATCCCGAACCGGGGTAAATCCTTTTTACACCGCTAGATAATTCATCAGCAAGATGATTGGATCTACCACCAAGGTTGGTGGAATGGTAAGGCGAACCCCAAGTAATAACTGATCCGTCCTTCTTTAAGGCTGCAAATGCAAAGCCATTGCTATAGATATGGACTACACCGCTTTGCAGTTTTGAAGAAACACTTGAAGAGTCGCCACCTCCAAATCCATCACTACCCCAAGTAACAACTGAACCATCAACTTTTAATGCTGCATAAGATTCACCACAAGCAAATAGCTGTTTGACTCCACTCTTAAGAAGGTGAGCTACGGATGAAATGTCTCCACCCATAGATGGGTCACCCCAAACAACGACCGAGCCGTCTGACTTAAGTACAGCAAATGTTTTTCTAGCGTTAAGCCCTACATCTTCAAATTCAGCTGACGTAACATTGAAGACATTTATTCCATCAGAAGTGACTGACTCTATTGACTGTCCATCTGTAACTCCATACGAGAATTGAACGTCTCCATTCCAGTCT
Organism: Prochlorococcus sp. MIT 1307; assembly: GCF_034092395.1. Lineage (NCBI taxonomy): Bacteria > Bacillati > Cyanobacteriota > Cyanophyceae > Synechococcales > Prochlorococcaceae > Prochlorococcus > Prochlorococcus sp. MIT 1307. The sequence continues at coordinate 612,805 of NZ_CP139301.1, forward strand.
TTTTTAGGAGTGAAGGTCCAAGATCCATCCTCATTATTAGTGAGAGTTCCATTACCTTTTGCGACCTTGAGATTGACGATTGAGAGTTCATCACCATCAGCATCGGAAGCGTTGGCGAGAAGATCAGCGGCTGTAATCCGAATACTCCGATCTTCATTGATGGCGCCTAAATCAACAGGACCAGAAACAATAGGAGAAGTATTATCGGCAACTCTAAAAGATTGGCTACTATTTATATTCCCGCCATTACCGTCAGTGATGGTGTAGTTGAGATCAACGTTGCCGTTGTAATTAGCTGTTGGTTTAAAGGTCCAAGTACCGTTGCCATTATCAGTCAAAGAACCATTGGATGCTTTCAGTCCAGTCACCGAGAGGGTGTCGCCATCAGCATCGGTGTATCCCTGAAGAAGATCGGTTGCTTTAATCGTATAAGCAGCATCTATATCTCCACGAGGAAGAATCGCTTTATCACCGGTGAGAATTGGCAGATCGTTAACCGCTGCTAAGGAGAAGGATTGCGTTGCAGATGCATTGCCACCATTCCCATCAGTAACGGCGTAGTTGAGATTAACGTTGCCGTTGTAATTAGCTGTTGGTTTAAAGGTCCAGGTACCGTTGCCGTTATCGGTTAAGGGACCATTAGAAGCTTTTAATCCAGTCACCGAGAGAGTGTCGCCATCAGCATCGGTATATCCCTGTAGAAGGTCGGTTGCCTTAATGGTGTAAGCAGTATCTTCTGTTCCGTTAGGAAGCTTGGCTTTATCACCAGTGAGGGTTGGCAGATCATTAATGGAATTGACTGTTAGGTTTGCTGTTGTGGAAACACTAAAGTCTAATTTAATTTCTGCTATCCCTTGACTGTAATGGGTATAGTTGTTCCAAGTGTCTTCCCATGCACCAGGGGACCAAAAATCAACATTAGTTTTACCTAATTGCAATGATGAAACATCTTGATCAATAAATGCTTTGATCAACGGCAAAGAATCATCAACGTATCCTGTGTCTGGATTAAATCTTCCATATGTCTCATTCATTCCACTAAAATGAGTGTCGATTGTACCTCGATAAGTAACCTCTTCTCCTGAAACCCACTTGTAAGTTCCTTCTTTCTCTTTGTCATTTAATCCAATCCATGCTCTAGGGGTAAAGTTATAGTCTCCGCTTGTATCTCCCTCTCTTCCATTGTAGGTAATTTGACTAGCAAATATATCAACTAACCATTCATTTTCTGCAGCATCATTAACAGTAACTAAGTGTCCACCTAATTTAACTGCATTGGCTTCTGCTTCTTCCCAGGTTGGACCATTTACGACTGTATACGCAGAGTCACCTCTAACATAAAAATCCTTTCTTAGATATACATTCGAGTCAGTAGTGAATCCCTCACTCCATATCCACTTTGCTGGACTATCAATTGGGAATCGACTCTTCTCAACAGAGGCTCCTGTAGTGTCGTGAGAGAGATCACGATTCCACCACGTAGTGGACTGGACATCTCCGTATTCAATAGCATTGCTCCATGAGTTCTCCCGCAAAGTTTCAGAAGTAAGCCAGTCAGAGCTAAGCGTTGTCTTGATCTTCCAGCTGGAATCAGTTGCAAGATTTAAGTTATTAAATCTTAAATTGGCAATGACAGCTCCTGGATGAGTGCCATTTGCGTCATTTATTCCTTCTATAGCAATTGAATTTAAGCCTTCCCTTAGTTTGACAGAATAATTTTCTGATATTATCCATCCATCTCCGCTATCCTTCCCAACAAAGACTCCATTTAAGTAGGCATTATACCTGTCATCACCACTAACAGTTAATTGACTGTCAGATTGGTCAATAGTTAAATTCCCATCAGTAACTCCATACGAGAATTCAATATCTCCATTCCAGTCTTTGGTAGGAGTAAAGATCCAAGATCCATCTCCATTAGAATTTAAAATGCCATCGCCTTTGGCTACCTCGAGATTGACGATTGAGAGTTTATCTCCATCAACATCGGATGCGTTAGAAAGCAGATCGGCAGATGTGATACGAATACTCCCGTCTTCATTAATGTCACCTAAGTCAACGGGTCCAGAGATAGTAGGTGCATCATTAACCGCTGCTAAGGAGAAGGATTGCGTTGCAGAAGTATTGCCACCATTCCCATCAGTAACGGTGTAGTTGAGATTAACGTTGCCGTTGTAATTAGCTGTTGGTTTAAAGGTCCAGGTACCGTTGCCGTTATCCGTTAAAGAACCATTAGAAGCTTTTAAGCCAGTCACCGAGAGAGTATCGCCATCAGCATCGGTGTACCCCTGGAGCAGATCGGTCGCTTTAATTGTGTATGCAGTGTCTTCTGTTCCATTCGAAAGAACAGCTTTATCACCTGCGAGGGTTGGAACTTTATTTATTACTGACTCTATATCTTTGAGCTGATCTTTAAATTGTAAATATTCAATGTCTTGTAAAGTATCAATGCCATCAGAATCAGTTGTTCCTCGGAGATCTTCAACCCTTAATAAATCCCCTACCTTTCTGAATAAGTAGTCAATAAAGTTGCCGCTAAATAAAGCAGTGTCATCACCAGCATTACCAATCAATTCATCACTACCACGACCGCCGATTAAAAAATCATTACCTAAGCCTCCATACAGCTCATCATTACTATCTTGTCCATAGAGCCAATCACTACCACGACCGCCCATTAAAGAATCAGCACCATCTTGCCCATAGAGCTGATCATTGCCATCTTGTCCATAGAGCCAATCATTACCACGACCGCCGATTAAAGAATCATTACCATCTTGCCCATAGAGCTGATCATTCCCGCCTTGTCCATAGAGCGAATCATTACCTAAGCCTCCAAACAGCTCATCATTACCACCTTGTCCATAGAGCCAATCATTACCACGACCGCTGATTAAATAATCATTATCTAAGCCTCCATAGAGCTGATCATTACCATCTTGTCCATAGAGCCAATCACTACCACGACCGCCGACTAAAAAATCATCACCACCTTGTCCATAGAGCTGATCATTCCCATCTTGTCCATAGAGCGAATCATTACCTAATCCTCCATACAGCTCATCATTACCACCTTGTCCATAGAGCCAATCATTACCACGACCGCTGATTAAATAATCATTATCTAAGCCTCCATAGAGCTGATCATTCCCATCTTGTCCATAGAGCCAATCACTACCACGACCGCCGACTAAAAAATCAGTGCCATCTTGTCCATAGAGCTGATCATTCCCATCTTGTCCATAGAGCCAATCATTACCTAAGCCTCCATACAGCTGATCATTACCACCTTGTCCATAGAGCCAATCATTACCACGACCGCTGATTAAATAATCATTATCTAAGCCTCCATAGAGCTGATCATTCCCATCTTGTCCATAGAGCCAATCACTACCACGACCGCCGACTAAAAAATCAGTGCCATCTTGTCCATAGAGCTGATCATTCCCATCTTGTCCATAGAGCCAATCATTACCTAAGCCTCCATACAGCTGATCATTACCACCTTGTCCATAGAGCCAATCATTACCACGACCGCTGATTAAATAATCATTATCTAAGCCGCCATAGAGCTGATCATTCCCATCTTGTCCATAGAGCCAATCACTACCACGACCGCCGACTAAAAAATCAGTGCCATCTTGTCCATAGAGCTGATCATTCCCATCTTGTCCATAGAGCGAATCATTACCACGACCACCGATTAGAGAATCAGTACCGTCTTGTCCAAACAACTGATCATTACCACCTTGCCCATAGAGCCAATCATTACCCCGACCACCGATTAAAGAATCATTACCATCTTGTCCATAGAGCTGATCATTCCCGCCTTGTCCATAGAGCGAATCATTACCTAAGCCTCCAAACAGCTCATCATTACCACCTTGTCCATAGAGCCAATCATTACCACGACCGCTGATTAAATAATCATTATCTAAGCCTCCATAGAGCTGATCATTACCATCTTGTCCATAGAGCCAATCACTACCACGACCGCCGACTAAAAAATCATCACCACCTTGTCCATAGAGCTGATCATTCCCATCTTGTCCATAGAGCGAATCATTACCTAAGCCTCCAAACAGCTCATCATTACCACCTTGTCCATAGAGCTGATCATTACCACGACCGCTGATTAAATAATCATTATCTAAGCCTCCATAGAGCTGATCATTACCATCTTGTCCATAGAGCCAATCACTACCACGACCGCCGACTAAAAAATCATCACCACCTTGTCCATAGAGCTGATCATTCCCATCTTGTCCATAGAGCGAATCATTACCTAATCCTCCATACAGCTCATCATTACCACCTTGTCCATAGAGCTGATCATTACCACGACCGCTGATTAAATAATCATTATCTAAGCCTCCATAGAGCTGATCATTACCATCTTGTCCATAGAGCCAATCACTACCACGACCGCCGACTAAAAAATCAGTGCCATCTTGTCCATAGAGCTGATCATTCCCATCTTGTCCATAGAGCCAATCATTACCTAAGCCTCCATACAGCTGATCATTACCACCTTGTCCATAGAGCCAATCATTATCTAATCCTCCGTATAGGTAATCATTACCACTATTTCCCCAAATTTTGTCATTACCATTCAACCCCCAGATGCTTTCACTATCTGGAGTGCCAGTCAGGAAATCATTGGATTCAGTTCCTTCAAGCATTAATGAGTTTTAACCACATAAAGAAGTGGGCAGATCTATAAAACACCTAGATCGACTAGACCAATTATACATGAGTCATTAGAAAACCTTAAGAAACAAGTAATTGGCTCAAGATAAACTCATCAATTACGACTAAAGTAGCTTTCCTAAGCTGACTTCTCTAAACTTATATTTTTTTTAATGATTCGGATTTATCTTTAAAACTACCCAGTAGAAGTTGAAGATAGGTGACTCTACGTAGTTTTATATTTGCTCGAAGAGACATTCCTGTCTGTAGTGGAAGTGCAGTTCCATTCTTGAGGTTTAGTTGTTGACTTTTAAGTCTAATAATAGCAGGAAATTGATACTCTTTTGCTTCTCTTTCCTGCCCTACTGGTAGAGCATCAGATCCGATAGAGATTACTTCACCTTTTAAAGATCCAAAATCACTAGCAGGAAAAGAATCAACACTTATTTCAGTTGGCATTCCAATGCGCACAAATCCAATCTTATTACTTGGGATTGAAACGCTAGCCTCAAGCTTATTCAATGGAACAACCTTGAGTATTGGTTCACTAGATTGTGCTACAAACCCAGTTGCTGTTGGCTTTAGATCAAATATTACTCCATCTACTGGAGTACGAACTGACTTGTACTTAAGTAAAACGTTAGCCTCGGTCTTCTTTGCTTCTAATTGAGAAATTTCTGAATTTATAGTCTCTAATTGTTGATCAAGTAGCAACTGCTGACGTTCACCTTCTTTTTTCTTTTCAGAAATTTCTCCTAAAGTCTCTTTTCTCTTTTGTGATTGTTGTAGGTATTGTAACTCTGCAATTGCGCCTTCTTCTAATAAGAATTTTAGGCGCTGAGTGATCTTTAGTTCTAATATATACTTTTCTCGAAGAAGCTCCATTCTCTCATTGATTAGTTCATAAGCATTTTGCTTCTCCATCCTTTTGAGCTTAAGTTGGTTATTTTTTTGAACGAGTTGAGCTCGTAAGGACTTGACATTCTGATTTGAAGCTTCTTTATCCAGAACAATTAATATTTGCCCTTTTTTGACTCGTTCACCTGATTTGACCAATATTTCTTTAATTACGCCACCTACTGGAATTTGGATTTCTTTCACCTTTCCAATGGGTTCAAGCTTCCCTTGCACCATCACAATCTCATCTGTTTTTGCCAAAGCTAGCCAACTTATTCCGCAGCCTGTAGTTACTATCAATGACCAGGTCATGGCCCGCATGAAGAATCTGCTTTGTTGAAGTACGTTTTGATCTGCTTCTAATAAAGGTGCTTTCTCTTCAACTTGACTTTGAAAACGTCGAAGTATTGAAAGGATTCGGTCACTTATACTCATATTAGCTCCATTCCTGTTGTCGATATAGAGCGTAGTATCTACCTTGATTTACCATTAATTCGTCGTGTGTTCCTATTTCTTCAATTGTTCCTTGATGCATCATGATAATAATGTTGGCTCGTCTTACAGTTGCAAGTCGATGAGTAATAAAGAAAACAGTGCATTCATTTAATTCATTCAATAAATTACTGCATACCTTTTGCTCGCTTTCATAGTCAAGGGAACTGGTAGCTTCATCTAATATCAGAAGCTTTGGATTTCCAAGAAGTGTTCGAGCAATAGTTATACGTTGGCGTTGCCCTCCACTCAATGAGCTACCACGTTCCTTTACTTCAGTGCTATACCCATCAGGAAGTTCCATAATGAAATCATGCGCATTAGCAAGCTTTGCCGCTTTGACAATGTCATCATTGCTAGCTTCTGGCTGGGCAAGAGAAATGTTTTCACTAATTGTTCCGGTAAAAAGAAGAGGCTCCTGAGGAACAATTCCGATTTGTCTGCGTAATGAGTCGAGCTCGACTTTTTTAACGTCAACCCCATCCACTAGGATTCGACCATTCTCTGGTAAATAGAGACGAGGCAAGAGCTTCATCAATGTGCTTTTTCCACTTCCACTTTGACCTACGATGCCAATAAATTGATGAGCAGGAATGGAAAGGTTGATGTTCTGAAGAATAGGTCTACTACCTTTAACAAAGCTAAAATCAACTGCCTCAAATGTTACGAATCCCTCGATAGGAGGCATGATAAGTTTTGTTTTTTCAACTTCATTTGATTCCTTAGGGGTATCGATCACATCAGCAAGTCTCTCAAAGCTAACCTTGAGTTCTTGTAGTCCTTGCCAGATTGTGGAAAGTCTCAAAAGTGGTTGAGTTACATATCCAGAGATGATTCGGAAAGCAATTAGTTGACCAAGAGTCATCTCACCTCTGAGGACCATGGTTGCACCTACCCATAGCACAAGTAATTGTGAGATCTTTTGTAGAACCTGGCTTAATTGATTAAGTGTCGTTCCACTAATTGTTTTTTCGAAACTGCGATTGATGTAGAGACCATATAGTTCTTGCCATTTCCAGCGACTATTGATTTCGACATTTTGTGCTTTGACAGTTTCGATCCCTGTTAGCACCTCGACAAGGTGGCTTTGGGTTTTTGCATTCGCTTCAGCAACATTACGAAATTGACGTCGAAACAATGGTGCTCCTATAAGAGTAAGGCCTATTTGAATTGGTAGTACTAACAGGGATATCAAGGTAAGAGTCACGCTATATAGCAGCATTACCACTACATAGATCACAGAAAAAGCTGCATCTAGGATTGTGGTAAAGGCTTGGCTAGTAAGGAAAGTACGAATTTTTTCGAGCTCACTGATTCTCGATGAAAGTTCTCCTGTAGGACGTCGGTCAAAATAATTAAGTGGCAGGCGTAGAAGATGGTCGATAACTTCTGCTCCAAGACGTTGGTCTATGCGGTTAGTGGTTTCAGATAACAAAAAAGTTTTTAGGCTGCCAAGTACCCCTTCCATCAGTGTTACTAAAAGCAGCGCAATTCCTAATACTTGTAATGTATCTAGACTGCGTTGAGTAATAACTTTGTCAATTATTACTTGTATTAGAAGCGGATTGGCTAATGTAAATAATTGCACTACAAAACCAGCAAGAAGGACTTGAAGAAGTACCCCTTGATGACTACGTAATGCTGGCCAAAACCAACTAGGCCCAAATAATTTCTTTGGAGTAAAGTTCGATTTTTCAAGTAGAAGGATCTCTATACCTTCTGTAAAGAATTCTTCAAGTTGATTAGATTTGATAGTTAGGTATCCTTCGCTCGGTGAGGCAATAGTGATGCCATCTTGATTGCTTTCAATGACAATGGCGAAATTACCTTTCCATGGAATTAATGAAGGTGTTTTGAGTCTCAATCCCATCTGAGCTTTCACTCGTGAAATGGCTACTTGTAGGCCATGATTAGAAGCAATTTGACCGCATAACCGTAAAGAAGGAGCGCGATTATTCTTCGTAAATTCTTTTAGCATTTTTTCAACCGCATCTCTCCTAAAGGGGAACTTCATTAAGGTTGAGAGCATTTGAAAGCAAGCAATTATCCCTAAAATCGTGCCTTCACCCTTGACTAATAATTTCTCAGTTATTTTACTTTTGCTAAGGCTACTTACTGGAGGTGAGGATGGACCAACTGGAACAGACTTAAAAACACCTTTTTCAAGGTTATTTTCTGAAGACCCTAAAGATTCTTCATTAAAATTCTCACCATTAGAGATCATTACTCTTGCAGGGAAACTAACTATACGTAGAGGGAAAGAAGTTTCAACAGCTTGAATTTCCTGTAGCTTTTTTGTGGATTTTAGTTCAATACCAAAAGAAGAATTATAGTGATGAGATCCTATAAATAAGATTTGCTCTTGTGCTAGTGCTTTATTTAGATCAGATTCATTTGGCAAAACAACTTTTGCGTGATTTTTTGCTTGATTATAACAATCCTGTATTGAAAATTGATTCTTATAAGGTCCGTCTAACATATACTTTTTGATAAAGAAAATTATTTCTGCCTCCCATAAATTCGAATCACAGCAATTACGAACTTCTTTATTAATTGTATAAAGCTGTTTGAATTTTGTATCTGAAATGCTCCAAACGACTAAATCTTTTGCAGCTCTAACTTCTTCACAAGATTTGCCCCTTAGTAGAGATGCGACTCCTATAAAACTATCTGGTCCAAACTTGTCTAGAGTTGTTAGATTACCATTATGAGTAGTCAGTAATCTTGCTGTTCCACTTTTAATTAAATAGATCTGGCCAGGCAAATATTTTTCTTGGCATACTGATTGACCAATTTGGAATCTAAATTCTTTTCCATTCTCTTTAAAAAACTTTCGGAGTGGTTCAAGGTTTGTTTTCTTAGAGTGCATCTGAATAATTTATTTAATAATTAATTGCTTTGAACTCTCTAGGGCTTTGTCAATTTCTTCTTCAATATATATCTGGAAGAGTTCAAATGCCATTCTTCTTTTCATATTGGAATCAAGCTTTGCTAATCTCCTCTCTTCTAGTCTAAGTATTAACCAGTAATTTTCTATTTGAAAGGGCTCTTGTAAAACACCTAGTGTGGATGCTCTTATTGCTGTCTTAATTAATGGATGAGCTCCAATTAGGCTTCTTGGACCTACAAGCCCATCTGGGAATCTGTCGTTGTCTTTGGAATATTCACGAGCCAAAGCAGCAAATGTTGATTCTCCTCCTTCTATTTGTAGATATAATTCATGAGCAAGATTAGGATTATCTACTCTTAATATACTGTATATAAATTGATCAAGATTCTCCTTTCTGCGAAGGAAATGAGCTTCCGCTTTATTTCCAAATTTGTCTTCGTATAGATTCTGAATTTTTATTGGAGTACTTATTTGATGATGAAGATCACTTTCTTTTAGTCCATGGTGAGAAAGAAATTTTTTTCGATCATTGATATTTTCTATTTGCCTTTCTTTGTAGAATTGATTAATAGCTTCTTTCAAAATATCTGGAGGTATATGTATATGATTAATAGCATCATAAATTAAAATTTCCTTAATTAGTGATCTAACTAAATTGCCTCTTCGAACCAATTCCAATGTTTCTTGACTTAGGCTTTTAAATATACTATTAACATTCATGTCTGCCTCTGCAGTCTTTACTAAAGATCCTTTTAACTTTAAAGTAAAAAGTACTTAATGACTCAGAATAGTAAACTTTACTTGATCAACTTCTTAAACATTAATAACTTTCCTACCCTCAAATCTAGTTAGGCCAGTCGATCCAACCAGATATCTAAGCAAAGGTCATTCATCATCTTCCTGATTCCCTTTAAACCAGCCCTGCTCTTTCCTTCCTCTCATTAAGGAAGTGATCAACGCACCAGTAAAGAACGCTCCAATACATCCCATGATCAACAACAGCGGGGAAGGAGCATTCCCTCCAGCGACTTGGCTTAGTGGGTCAAGAGCATCGTGGGTTCGAATCCCACCCCCTCTGCTTGAAATGCTAAGAATTCACTGTTGCAAATTCTCTCAAAAAATAAGCAGAAAAAAGAAAGCTGCTGCCAACTAACCAAAAGGACAGCTAGGCATAAAGAAGATGCTTCCTAATAAATAATGACACAGTCAAAAACACGTAAATCTTGGAGCCAGGTCTTGCTAGAGGGATTTGCTACCTGTGGACGTCTTCTGAACTATCGCTTGCCTAGACAGATCTAATTCCTCAGGTGGGGTTGCATCTCTAGAAGTTCAACTACAAGGGAGGGGGTTTAACACACAGCTTTAGAAGTCATGCCTTATCCGCTTCTAGTGCGAAAGGAGTTGCCTTAAGGCAATATTAAGAAATCAGCAGGCACAAATCGCTAACAGTATTGGAGCGATGTTTGAAGGCCTCGAAAAAACAAGAAGTTATTGACGCTTTCACCTAATCCAAAAGAGACCTAACCCTATTAGCACCAACGTATCTACTACTACACTAATTCTAATTATCCAGGATTTACAAATTTGAGTTCTTCCTGATTTTCATGTTCGCTTTGCAGGCTCATACAGATATGCCTTCTGTTCTCCGGTGCACTCTGTTGGGAAGGAGATAACGCTCTTTGCTGTGACGCCAGTTCCTATTGCAACAACTGCAACAACTGCAATCACCTTGACTCTTTCGCTATTGATTAACCCATCCAACATGCTATTCATTTCTCCTTTAAAAGGCCGAATCCCCATTATTAAAGGCCGAAACGGCATTTTTGGAACGCTTCATCTACATTCCTTTAAAAGAACCGCTAATTATTTCTTACACTCTATGTCCTCAGAAAGATGGGTCCCCACTGAAGAGGAGAAAGAAGTCATGCAGACTGTATGAATAAAAGTTATTGGTGCATGCAAAAAACTCAAGGAAGAGACCAGGGCAACTAATGAACACATCAGAAAAATGCTTCTTGAAATATCAGATCGTCACTTCTCCTGAGATTGATTTGAATAGACTTTGATCTTTTCCTCTAATTCCTTACCCTCAATAGACTGATTAATCAAAAAGCTCATTAGCCTAAATACTCCAGCAGTGAATTGCTACTTAAGGCAAACTCACTGCCTTCCCCTCTCTTCTTGGATCTGCCGCACCATACCAGGTGCCTTCCTTCCAATGAATTAATGCCAAGCCACTGCTAAACCTACTGTATTTGATTTGATGGCCAAAACTTTTTAAAACATGAGCAGCCATGGAGTCAGGTGTTGACGACTCACTATTTCTCTCTAGCAAAGTTTGATTAGGCTTCACAGAGAGATGTCTACTACGAACCACGTCCTTTGGAGAAAGAGCAAAGTCTAAAGATCTGATTAACGCATGTGTCACATAATGGGGAATAAGCCAACCGCCTGGAGAACCAAGTGCCATCACTGGACGATTATTTTGAAAAACAATCATTGGAGACATAGAACTCATTGGTCGTTTATTTGGACCAATACGATTAGCAATAGGTTTTCCCGAAACATTTGATAAAAATGAAAAATCTGTCAACTGGTTATTCAAAACCATACCCCCTGAAATATGTCGACTTCCAAAGACTGTCTCCACTGAAGCAGTATAGCTAGCAACATTTCCATCTCTATCAACTACTACCAAATGAGTCGTCCCTCCACCTGCAGTCCGAGGCTGACTGGCCAAGTCAAGTAACTCACCTCCTTTGGGCCTCCCTGGCAATGGGAAAGCTGTTGCTTTGTTGAGTTTGATCTTGTTAGCTCTTTTCTGAAGATAATTATCCTCTAATAAACCTTCGAGAGGTACCGGCCAATCAATTGGGTCTCCTATCCAGTGAGACCTGTCTGCATCAGCAAATCGTAAGGATTCTGCAAGAAAGTGCCAATAACTTGCCGGCCCATCTAACCCATTTGGCTCTGTTAGTGACTCATATATACCAAGAGCTTGTAAAACTGCAATGCCACCACCACTTGGAGGAGGAATAGTGCAAATTTTCCAAGACCTATAAAGCCGGCACAAAGGCTTACGTTCGTAAACCCGATAATTCTCTAGGTCTCTTGCGGTAATTGTTTGTAGTGGTTTGTCGCGGTTCTGATATTTATCAAGATCTGCTATGAGTCTTTTCGCTATTCCACCCCTATAAAACTCATCAAGACCTCCTGCAGCAAGCTGATTAAGAGTTAATCCCAAATTCTTATTTCGAAAAAGTGAAGTTGCAGACGGAGGAGAACCATCAGGGAAATATAGGGATTGAAAGTTTTCTGCATGTTTGATTCCAATCCGTTTAGCTAACGAGATTGAACGAAGGAAGCGAGGACTAGGTAGAAATCCCTCATAGGCAAGACGAATGCTTGCACTTAAATCAGTCTTCCATGGTAGACGGCCGAATCTCTGATGTCCTTCCCAAAGAAGAGCCGTTGTCCCCGGTACGCCTATAGAAGAGAGACTTTGGCTTGCAGTCAGCCAGGAGACTGGCTTCCCATCTAAATCTAGCCATGTAATTTCAGTAGCTTGAGCCGAAGCAGTTTCTCTACCATCTAGTGCATATAAAAGTTTTTCTTTGTTATCCCAGTACAACAAAAAGCTCCCACCTCCCAATCCGGAACTTTGAGGTTCTACTACAGCCAATACTGTCTGTGCGGTGATGACCGCATCCATAGCAGTACCACCTTTCTCTAAAGTTCTTAGAGCTGCATCACTCGCCAATGGGTTGGCAGTGACAACAACAGCTTGACCACTAGCAGTTGAAACAGTTTTGCCACTGGTCGCCAAACTTTCTGGAGCATCCCAGTTAACTTGTGAACTGATAGGTACAACAAGCGTTACAAGAGGAGCGATCACCCTCATCGTTGTCATCAATACAGTCAAGAGACGCATCGTTAAGAGTCATGCCCAAAACAAATTGGTTGAAATATCATTCCATTCCAAAGTTCTCTTAGATATCTACAAAATCATTATTGGATAGAATGTTCTCCTAACATAGGATCTGCACAAATCTTAAGTCATATGATAAGGAAAACCTTTTTCGGCGTCGTTTACGTATCTGCATGGGTGATGCTATGGGGAACAATTGGCTCACTAATTGATTGGCCATTTTTGAATGCTGAAATTTATTACCCTGAGTCAGCTGGGCAAATCACAACATTTACTGTCACTGCAGTTGTATCTCTAGTAGTTGGAATATGGCTATATCCCAAAGTTTTACATTTAAGCATTGTTGCCAATTTCCTGGCTCTAGATACTGACAAAACCTCGTAGGGATTAATTAAGAAAAGCTATTTCTCTAGGAATTAATTTCTGCGTCAAACTCAGAGCAATTTCCGAATCGTATATATCAAGCAAGTCAACAAAATCTTCAACCTTGTATGAGCATTTATCTGGAGAGGAGTAGCTATTTAGTAGATCTTCATCTGGGACAAAATCCTCATTTCAAGGCAAAAATTTACTATTTCATAAATGCAATCCATCTAATAACAGTCGTTTAAAAGCCAATTGGTGTACAGAGAAAAAATGGTTGCGTACTTAAGCACTAGATATGGTGTTGCATATACATGACAGAATAGAACTCCCCCCATCACCTTGGTCCAGCGGAACTCGAAGGACTTTTTTTTTATTTTTTAAAAGTCAAAGATTGCAATATCAACCTCTGAGATCCTTCTCAAAAGATTTGCAGCAAAACATATTGTCTAGGTAAAGGCGAGTGACCTGCCTTGACTCCACTCCATTCTGAACAAGAAAGCCAGCCAAAGCAGCTTGAATTAATCGGTATTGATCCCAATTTGGGTGCCGCTCTATAAAAGTTGTCATAGCAGCCTGAAGAGGAGCTGGAACCTCCGAAAGGAAACTAACTGACTTTGAATCATTGGCACTCTCACCACTATTCCCCACGGCCTTTGTAATCAATGCTCCCTCTCCGCCTTTGAAATCCACAGCTTGCATCTAGTCCTGCCTCAATTGACTACCAGTTCCTCATATTCATCAAGATCAGTCAAGACGCTTAGATTAATGCTGTCTCGGCAGATCTCAATCTAAGATTAAGTCCTGCACTGGTTTATTGGATAATCAATAAGAAGAGGGAAAGCTTTTAACCATTAAAAACCAATTGCTACGCAACAAAAAGCACTTCTAGCTAATTTCCACATCTTTCAGCTGAAAAAGCAACTTCAAGGCAAAAACTGTGGAAAAGCTGTGGAAAATAATCAATATCGTTGGGGGAATATACATAAACCCATTTAGATAAGGGTTCTTAATCAACCGGAAATTCTCTCAGCGTTCTCAAACGTTTAATTAACTCAAGCAAAGATTGCTATCAATAGAGTTCATCTGAAATCACTTACTAAAACAGGAGGGCTTATGCAACTGATTGCCCGCTACCAAAATTCAGGTTTCGAAGCAGTCGCGGATGGCGTTATGGGCTTCTTTGATGAAAGAAAAGACTTGCAACGACGAGGAGTGGCATTTAATGATGGTTCAGAACCTGAAGCTCCTCCAGCAAAAATTTCCACAGACATCAGTCTTGTAGCCATTGATCGATCAGACCCTCAAGCTTTTGCATTATCTGAAGTCATAATTCGAGGAGTGAATGCTGCTCTGGAACAATATCTCCAAGAGAAACCAATGTTTCATAGATGCTGCCCGCAACAATCTCTTTTCGTTAATCCGATTTTTAATTTGCAGCGCTATGCACCTGGTGAAGGGTTTAAAAATTGGCATTGCGATTGGACTATTAATGATGATGCAACAGAACCAGTACATCGGGTACTTGCTTGGATACTTTTTTGCAATGATGTTGAATCAGGTGGTACAGAGTTTTATTGGCAAGGGCATCATGAGCCTGCTGAACGAGGAAAACTTATAATTTTCCCTGCTGGGATGTCACACATACATCGTGGAAGAGTCAATGAAAATTACACCAAAACAATTGCTACAGGTTGGATTAATGTAGGAGAGCTTAAATCATATATCTCACGTTTAATCAATACCAAAGAGCATAATAAGGATCTTTAAATAATTATTACTGCAATTTAATTCACTGGCAGGAATCGACCATGCATCCTAAAATAAAAACAAAATTCTTTTATAAAATTTAGCATGACTAATTCTATCCCTCAAAGAATATGCTTGCTATTACTTTTTCTAAGCATCATCTTAAGCATAGGATTGCCAGAACATGTTTTAGCATCTGAATCTATAGATATAGAGAAAATCAATAGCCTTCAATCCAAGGTTGCTAAAGGTTATTCAAGTAAGTTTTGCAATGGAATCGGAATTGGGATTTCGCAAGAAGGAGCCACCCGCTTAACGATAAGCGAAAACAAGGAATCTAAATTTAATCCTTCCTTATGGTTTGAATTGGCCGCATCCGGTACTTCTAACCTGCAAAAAATAGATAAAAATGAGCTCGCTGAAAAGATATCAATCAATGTTATAAAAGACTGTGGATATGCAATAGGCTTATCTGGTCAGGCTGGCATCGATTCTTTCAAAAATTATTTTATCTCTATAAGAGATGAAATGGATTAAATAAGGAGATTTCTTGAGGTGAGTAATCTGATTTACTCTTATAAATAAAAACTTGATAAATAATCTAGTATTTGGAAAAGAAGAGAGAAGCTCTAGATTTACTTTTTACATTTTCAAGACACAATTTTACCTAACTTAAATATTTTCCTACATCATATGGTATTTTATAAGGAAATATTCTAGGAACATCAATAAGGCTAATTTCATTTTCTAAGCCTAATAAAATTAAGACCAATAACTATTTTTAATGAATTAATCTTTGATTTACTTATCATCTTGTAGTGAATTCGCGAAAATCAACTTAAGAGTCAAAATAATTGTTGACAATATAAATGTTATAACATTGGCTATCATGACAGGAATAGAATGAATTTGCCAACCATAAGCACACCAAAGTATAACTCCTAAAATAAAAAATATGAACATTGTCAATGAAACATCTTCAGCAGATTTTGATTGCCAAGTTTTTATAACCTGCGGCAAAAAAGCAATTGTAGTGAAGATGCCTGCGCACAAACCTAACAAATCAGTTGAATTCAAAAAATTGAAGTTCATTTTATCTATTTGTTTGCAATAGGCTTTTTAGAGGATTAGTGTCGAAGAAAAACTCAATTACAACCAAGTGTTTCTCTAGTATTTCGCCCTGTTACTGGGTTTGTCCCTTCAGCTGCTAAGCAAAGTCCATTGAGAACATCGTCTCTCATCGGGACATTGGTAAAGTCAGCTCCAGTTATTATCACATCTGAAAAGCGAGTATTAAAAGCAAATGCATCCTCTAAAATAGCATTAGTCAAATCAGTACCTTCAAAGATTGCAGAATCCAATGTTGCATCACGAAGGTTCGTATTACTTAAATCTGCCTCTTGGAGCTTAGCACCAAACAAACTGGCTCCCTCCAAATCACTCCCCGATAGATTTGCTTTTAAAAGGTTGGTCAAATTAAAAGTAACTCCACGAAGGTCTCTATTAGAGAAATCCGACTCGATTAGCACTTGCTTTGCATAGTCCATAGCAGCAATGCCTGGAAAGACAGGAATGAAAAAAAGAAGAGCAGATGCAAGGAGTGCAAACATTCTTTTTCTCATGAGAGGCTACTAATGTATAGATACAGAATCGCATCAAGAACGCTATCGGTATTTATCTTTGTACCTCAACTTAATTATGTTGTTATGGATTGCTGAAGAGCCATGAGGAGTATTGTTTAAATCCAATAAAAAAAAGCATAATGGTATTGAAGATAAAAAGGTTTGTAGCATCTTTGTGATGCATGCGGAAATTATCGCTAGTAAATGATCAAGAGCCAGTCTGATTCATGTTCTCGATCGCAACTCGTCTTCGTCTAAAGAAGATTCTTGACCGTATTTCAATAGGGGAAAAGGTAAGCTTGCAGGAAAGAATCTATGTAGACAAATATGCTGACCAAAATCAAACTGTTGCAACCTGCTTGCGAAGAGCTCAATGTTCACAACAAGAAAGAGAATCTACTAACAGCATCGATGACCTGCTTTATAGCTTGGATTTAGTCTCTGAAGACCCAGAATCATCTTATCGGCCAAAAGCAGATGATCTTGGAGAATGGTTTAGTGGTGCGCCATCATGGTTAGGGAGAAGCTAATTGATTTGATAGTTTTGACTAAATTACATAAATCAAAAGGACATTGATTAAGCACCCTTTTGAAATAATAGTGGTCGGATCAGGTGCTACTGGAGGAGTAGCAGCATTAACATTTGCAGAAGCAGGCGTAAGAGTTCTTGTTGTCGAAGCAGGCCCTCAATTAACGGTAGAGCAAGCACTGGGCTCTGAGCCAGCAAACACTTTCAATCGGATAAAAGGCATTATTAGCGGAGAAAAAAGAATTCAAGCTCAACACCCTGGATATTGGAAAGCCAATCCATCACTTTATGCAAATGAGAAAGACAACTCTTATACCTATCCTCCCGAAAAGCCATACCTGTGGACACAAGGGAGACAAGTTGGAGGCAAAAGCCTCACATGGGGAGGTATAACCCTAAGACTCTCGGAAGATGACCTAAAAGCTTCCAAGAGAGATGGCTACGGACCCGACTGGCCAATCGAATATGCCGAACTTGCTCCACACTATTCAGCACTAGAAAAACGACTTCGAGTTCATGGGCAACGAGATGGGTTAACTCAATTGCCCGATGGTGAATTTATTGATCCACTACCTTTCACTACCAGCGAAGAGATATTTGGTAGAACAGTCAAATCCAAACTGGGATATCCGTTTATTCACTCACGCGGATTTGGTCATCACGAGCCTAACAAAGCAAATATTTTATGGCCACGTTCTAGTAGTCCTGGAAGCACTCTTCAAAGTGCACTTGCAACAGGCAAAGTTGAAGTCCTGCCAGATCATATAGTTGAAAAAATAATCATGAAGCAAGGTCATGATTTTGCAAAAGGTGTTTTAGTAATTAATCAAAAAGATGGCAAAAGAACAGAGCTAAATAGTTCCCTTATCGTGATATGTGCCTCAACAATTCAAAGTCTCCGGTTATTACTAAATTCAGAAAAAAGCCAACAAGTCAATGGATTTGTTGATCCATCTTGCAAATTAGGATCCCATCTAATGGATCACATCTCAATCTGTCGTTTTTTTGCATTTCCAGTAAGTCAATCACAAGCATCATCTACAAATTATAAACAAGAGTCAAAAATCCTTTCTGGAGCAGGTAGTTTCTTTATCCCATTTGGAACGAAATTCATAGGGAAATCTAAAATTAACTTCAAAAGAGGTTATGGAATCTGGGGAGGAATAGATCGTTTTGAACCTCCAAAGTGGCTAAAGAAAATACCAGAAAGTAATACTGGTTTCTTAATTGCCCATGGAGAAGTATTGCCTTACCCAAATAACAAAGTCACACTCTCAAACAAATTAGACCGCTGGGGTATCCCACTACCTCACATCAATTGTAATTGGGGTAAAAATGAAGAAGCAATGGCTGAGCACATGAAAATGACTATTCAAGAAATAATTAAGGCTGCTGACGGGAAAGTATTACCCATAAAAGAACTTATAAAAATTCCTTTTATTGAATTCTTCTTAAATAACGCTGTAGCACTGAAAGAAGAAGTCCCTCCCCCTGGGTATTACATCCATGAAGTTGGAGGAGCCCCTATGGGCACTTGCGAAGAGAACAGCGTATTAGATCGATTTAACAGGCTTTGGCGTTGTAAAAATGTTCTAGTAGTTGATGGTGCTTGCTGGCCAACTTCAGGATGGCAAAGCCCAACCTTGACAATGATGGCCATTACAAGAAGAGCCTGTCTTGAAGCCCTTAATCATCAAGGCGACCAAAAAGGTCGTTGAGATATCTCTCTGTCACAGCCCTATCATCACAACCATTCTGAAATAAGAAATTTGCCAGGGCAGAGCTCATTAGTCGACATTGGTTCCATTGGGGATTAATGCTAATGAAATCCTTCATGCCCGAATAAAGCTCCTCTGGTATTTCAGCCTCAAGGCTCACGCAAGGTGATGTAATCGGCCTAGAAGCGGTTTTAGTAGTGACGTCCAAGCATCCTTCAAGTTGAGTTAGATCCATTCCAGAGGCTCTTCCAATTTTTTTGCTGAGACAAGGATCCTGTTCCTTCTCGATTGCGTCAAATACTCATGGGGAATTGAAAACTAATGGCGAGACTCCCCGAGACCCAAGTGATTGCAATGGAATTTTTTTCTATTTTGACTCTTTTAGCAACTTTGAAAAGGATTCTCTAATAATGTCAAGCATCAACGGAAACGAAAATTAAAACCCACAGCTTTTAGGCCATAAAAGCAATTCCAAATAAAAATAGTGGAAAACACCGCAATGAACTGTGGAAAGTTGTCTGGAAAAACCTATCTGCTTTTTAGATTAGTGATACTTATCAAGCGCGAGTCTCATGCGACGCTGTTGCGAAGAGACACTTAAGTACTCAAAACTTTTTGTTTTTCTTTAGGTTTTGTCAGTGTGGTGGGTCAATGGATTGATGTGGGACCTAATGGATGGTCTGCATTGGGATAAGGATGATGATGAGCATGCACATGAGAATGCTTGCTCTTTTCATGAGCAGCCTTTCTGTTTGAGTTCATTTGTGCAGACTCGCAAGCTCCCGTACATTCACTTTCACAAAGCTGACAACTTTCAGACAAACCTTCCACATGATGATGATGGCTTTCCTGGGGAAGACTAACCTCATCTTCGAACCCCAAAAGACTAGAACGATATTTACAAAGTGAACAATTCATTGAATTATTTCCAACCAAAACTTCTTCAATCCGTTCCTTAAGAGTTTCAAGAACTAAATCGTGCCCACCTAAATATGGCGCATGAACAAAGTCGATATCTGGAAAATCAGCTGCCACTTTGTCGGTATGTTTCCTTATTCGACTAACCAAGACACCTGAAAAAAGAAAGTATGGAAAAACAATTATTTTCTTAAAACCTAATCGAACTAAGTGTCTTAATCCAGGCTCCACAAGTGGGAAAGTCACTCCGGAATAAACAGTTTCTCCCCATCCAAAACCAAAACTTTCAACCAATATTCGCGTGATTTTTGCCACATTGGCATTAGCGTCGGGATCAGAAGATCCTCTCCCAACTACAACAAGAAGAGTTTCAGAGTTTCTAAAGCATGTTGATCTGTCAATCGCTTCTTTTACCCTTGCCCCAGCCGCACCAATCATGGAATTATTAATTCCAAGCTCCCTTCCATATTCAATATTCAACCCGGTTTCAGTTGCATAGGAATTCAACAACGAAGGTATGTCATTTTTTACATGGCCTGCGGCAAAAAGCATTGCAGGGATAGCTATAACCCTTCTTATAGATTGAGCCTTCAGACAATCAAGCGCTTCTGTAATTATTGGTCGGGCAAACTCCAGGTAGCCATATTCAACTGGAACAGATGGGATTTTCTTCTTTAGTGAACTGGCTAGATTTGCGAATTCATCAATAGCCAAGCGATTTCTACTGCCATGACCACAGATCAATATGCCTAGACTATTATCTTGATTATCAAGAAGATCAGAAGTCAAAGCTTGTTAGCATTTACTATTGACCCTATCCCGCAGGAGGGCAAATCATTAGGAATTGAACTTGGGTAAAATTTTCTATAAGGATTAGATGGAGGAAATTCATAGTCACCTCTCTGTACAAAATTCAGTGGCCCAGGACTGTTTGATTTCTGGGGTCTATAAGGATGTTAATTCTGAATTAATATATCTTTTAAAACAAGGGGAAATTACACCTAAACCATTAATGGTTTGCAGCGGTGGGACTTCTAGTCGTTGTGCTGCTGATGGTCACTGGATTCTAGATCTAAGAGAAAACTATCAACAAGTTAATTACAACATAAAGAATAAGACAGTTGAAGTAGGTGCAGGCGTAACCATGGCAAAGTTACAAAGAGAGCTTGGAAAATATAATAGATCCTTTCCTATAGGGTTATCGGGTCTGCCTGGACTTGGATATATACTAATGGGAGGAATTAGTCCTCTTAGTAGAAGTCATGGATTAGCAGTTGACCAAATTCTTAACATAAAAGGAATATGGGGAAATGGAGACCCTTTAAATATTTCGAAGCCAACAAATGCTTCGAGCTACGAAGAGAAGCTTATATGGAGAGGCCTTTGTGGTGCAGCACCCTTTCTTGGAATAATAACGAAACTAATTCTTAAGACTCAGGACCTAAGCCCACTAAAAATTTGGCAGGTCTACCTAGAAATAGAGCAATTATCAGAAGCAATAAAACAAGCTGAGAATTGGCCTAGCTCTCTAAGTTTGCAATGGATATGGGGTAACAAAATCAAAGTATATGTAATCATCAAAAGTGATATAAATCTGTTAGATAAATCTCTTCAAGAGTTTGAAAAAGAGTTCCCTTGCTCAGAGAATTTAGAAAAATTTGAAGTTCTAGGCCTACAAGAAATGCCATCATTCAACTTGCAAATTTCCTCTTCGAAGCATAGACCTAAAATGCATTCAGAAGTTCTTAGCCTTCTAGGCCCCCCATGGGAAAATAATTGCACCCAAATTGTCAAATTACTTGAAAATATGATGGCTCAACGTCCCAATGAAGATTGCTATATAGCCGCTCAACAACTTGGAGGTGTTGCCAATCAGGTAAAAAGATCCAGCACATCATTCATACATAGACAAGCAATTTGGAAACCTTGGATAAATGCATCTTGGAGGGCAGGCAACCAGAAAGATAGAGAGCAGAGTCTTAACTGGCTTAAAGAAGTCTGGGAAGCACTTTCCCCATATTGCCCTGGAGTGCATTTAGCTCAAATGCATCAACACCTACCCTGGCATGATTCAGAAACAAGTGCAGCTTTTGAAGAGTGGCTCCCAACACTTCAAAAACTAAAGTCTCGTTATGACCCAGAATGTATGTTGCCGCGACTTTGAGATTTCATCTCCTACAAAAATTTTCTAGATGATTAACAATTCACAACCGTCATTAATAAAGCAGTGGTTCATACAACCACGTCAGGACATTCTCTCAGGCCTCGTCGTTGCCTTCGCCATGATCCCTGAAGCTATTGCTTTCTCAGGGATCGCAGGTGTTGACCCACAAGTCGGGCTTTTTGGCGCATTTTGCCTCTCAATAACTATCGCGGTTGTAGGAGGGCGCATGGGAATGATCACCTCAGCAACTGGATCTACCGCTCTATTAATGACCGGTCTAGTCGCAACTGGAAATGCAAAAGGTGACGGTCTTGGACTTTCTTATTTAATGGCAGCAGGCCTTCTAACTGGTTTTTTTCAAATCCTCTGGGGTTATTTACGTCTTGCCTATCAAATGCGTTTTGTGCCCCAAGGTGTACTTAGTGGATTCGTGAATGCACTTGCCCTATTAATACTTCAAGCTCAGTTTCCGCAATTAGGCCTAAGTTTTCATTCTGGGGAACATATATCAGAAGGCCATATCAATCAAATTCTACCAACAGGAGGACAAATACCTCTTGTGTGGATTTTAGTTTTACTTGGACTAATTATTATTTATGGCCTACCAAAAATAACTAAGATTATCCCCTCTCAATTAGTAGCAATAATTGCACTCACTGCCATTTGTATAGGATTCAACATTGAAATTCCTACAGTTAAAGATTTAGGTGCACTGCCTCAGGGCCTACCTACATTCTCTATTCCATTTGGCTCTATTTCAGAAGGAAAAATACCTTTTAATCTGGCAACCTTTGGAATAGTTTTACCCACATCACTAGCTATCTCTTTGGTAGGGCTGATGGAAACCTTTCTGACTCAAGATATTCTCGACGACATTACTGATACAAACTCAAATAAAAACGTTGAAGCTCGTGGCCAAGGGATTGCGAATATCGTCTCTTCGTTATTTGGGGGTATGGCAGGCTGTGCCCTGGTAGGTCAATCAGTTATGAATACTGACAATGGAGGTAGAACAAGACTTTCCACTTTTGCCTCAGGCTTAAGTCTGTTAGCAATGATTTTGCTTTGTAGGCCTTGGCTCCAACAAATACCCATGGCTGCACTAGTTGCAGTAATGATCACAATTGCCGTCAGTACTGCTGATACAACTGGTCTAAAAAATATCGCCAGAATTCCTCGTAGCGATACCGCAGTAATGCTCATGACATTCTCGGTAACAATGCTTACGACACCCCACAACCTCGCCCTAGGAGTAATAGCAGGGGTTGCACTCGCTGGAATTCTCTTTAGCAGAAAAGTTGCTAAAGTAATTAAAGTAAGTGCAAGGTTTACAAGTCAAGATGAACTTTTATATGAAGTAAAAGGACAATTATTTTTTGTTAGCAAAGTCTATTTCCTGCAAGGCTTTGATATTCATGATCATCCGGAAAAAATCACAATAGACATGTCTAAGGCCCACATCTGGGATCAAAGTGGTGTAACAGCACTTTCTCAAATTGTCAGGAAGCTCACTACTGGAGGTTCAGAAGTCGAAGTGGTTGGTCTTAATAAAGAAAGCCTTGATCTTTTTGAACGGCTAGGAGGGCAAGAGCCTATGCATGGTTGATCACTAGACGACAAAAGTTAAGAATAGAGTATTAAATTCTTATAGCCTAAAAATATATTAATAGTTTTCTTTAAAATTGAAAAAGAAATAATTAGAGTTAAAGCACAAGAGTTTCAATTAGAAGCTATCAACAAAGATGCACAAAAAATTTTAGATATAAAGCCTATGAAATTTTTCACGTAAATATTCAGTTGATCTGGGAGACTTAATGTGATTTGTTTTTTTTTGATGACTAGGCGAGCTTTAGCAGGGTTAATCACACTGGGTTTACTCAGCTCAGGATGCGCCAGCATGGAGAAAGGGACTATCTCTAGGCTTGATTTAATTCAAAAAAGAGGAGAGCTCAAGTGCGGTGTAAGTGGCAAAATCCCAGGTTTTAGTTTTCTTAGTGGAAACGGAGTTTACAAAGGCCTAGATGTCGACATTTGTAAAGCTATGGCCGCAGCCTTTATAGGAAACCCATCCAAAGTGCAATATCGACCACTTACAGCTCCAGAAAGATTCACAGCCTTAAAAACGGGTGAAATCGATCTTTTATCTCGTAACACCACTTTTAACCTTAGCCGAGATGCTTCAGGCGGTAATGGTGTCACATTTGCCCCTGTGGTTTTCCATGATGGCCAAGGACTAATGGTAAGAAAAAATAGTGGGGTTTCAAGCATAAAAGGACTATCTAATTCCACTATTTGCGTAGGTTCTGGGACGACTACAGAACAGAACCTAAATGACACTTTTCAAGAAAAAAACTTACCTTATAAACCAATTAAATACCAAGATTTAAATCAAGTAATTGCTGGCTACTTACAAGGTAGATGTAAAGCCATGACATCAGACCTTTCTCAACTGGCAGCCGCAAGATCTGGATTTCCTGATCCCCAAGAACATATAATCCTTGACCAAATTCTAAGCAAAGAGCCACTAGCACCTGCTTCTATAGATGGAGATCAAAAACTCTCAGATGCAATGCGATGGGTTGTTTTTGCACTTATTGCGGCAGAAGAGTTTGGAATAACACAGGAAAATATAAACATAAAGTTGCTACAGGCACAATCAAATGAGAACCTTATGTCACTAAGAAGGTTCCTTGGGGTTGATGGTGGTCTAGGGAAAAAGATTGGGCTTAGTGATGATTTTGTAGTGAAGGTAATCCAAGCAACTGGAAACTATGGAGAGATCTATAACAGACATCTAGGCCCTGAGAGTTCAGTACCTATTCCCAGAGGTTTAAACCGCATATACAAAAAAGGCGGTCTTCTAATCTCCCCTCCTTTGAAATGAACATAAGATGAGATACTCAAAAAAATTAACTATCCAATTACTTTTTGCAATAGCTGGTTTGGCTATTTTGAGTGTCTTTATCAGCAATCTTACAGTAAATCTTATTCGTACTGGAATGGGTTTGAACTTTAATTGGTTAATACAACCATCAGGGTTTGCTCTCTCTGAAAGCTCACTACCCTATAAACCATCCGATAATTATCTTTGGGTTCTTTTTATTGGTTGGATTAATAGTTTAAAAGTGATCATAGCCGGATTAATATTAGCCACAATCTTTGGTCTTATTGCAGGAATAGCAAGAACTAGTCAAAATATTTTATTGAAGAAAGTATCAAGCTTGTATGTAGCCCTAATAAGACAAATACCACTGCTTCTCCAATTAATGTTCTGGTATTTTGTAGTCTTTCTAAGTCTTCCAGAAAGTCCTATTCCCATTCTTGGCTCAATGGTAATAATTTCCAATCAAGGTATAATATTTTTAGGTTTAAATCTTAGCGTAGAGTTTTCATCATTACTCATTGGCTTGAGTATTTTCAGTGGGGCCTCAATTGCAGAAGTGATTCGAGGAGGGTTGAATTCAATATCAAAAGGTCAATGGGAAGCATTTAGAAGTTTAGGAATATCAGAAAATTTGGGCATGTTCAGAATAGTTTTACCACAAGCCTTACCAGCAATTATTCCTGGACTTACGAGTCAATACTTAAACCTTGCCAAAAACAGCACTCTTGCTATAGCTGTTGGCTATGCAGATTTATATGCAGTAAGTGACACAACTATTACTCAAACAGGAAGGGCTATCGAAGGTTTTATAGTCTTGTTAGTAAGCTTCCTCCTTCTGAACTTAATCATAAGTGGAGGAATGGAAGTCATCAATCGTTTAACAATGAAATCGAACTATCATTTCTAAAAAAAAAAAATTCCTATGTGTCTATTTATATTTTATATGAATTTTCTAAATATTTGACTTAAGAAAAATAAATTTCATACCTTTATAGATTAAAGTGTATTCAAAGCAATCAAAAAAACTGACCTTGAGATCCAAAAAGAATCATATAAAAATTATAAGGTACTTCAAAAAATGCCAACTGCTAAGGGGAATCAAAAAAGATCTTTTCAATAGCCCATTAGATACTTTAATTACTTTATTCTTGCTTGCAATAATTGGCTGGTTATCACTAGGTCTAATTAAATGGGTTTTCTTTCAAGCGGATTGGAGAGTGGTTACAGAAAATATTAATCTCTATACTTTTGGTAGTTATCCTCAACAAGAGAAGTGGAGAATTTCACTTTGGATTTTATTTTTAAGTGGGCTCTCATTATTAACCTTATTATCGCCAAATATTTATAAATTTAGAAAGCCTTTGCCCTTCTTATGGATAATTACAGTACCTTTAGGAATTTATCTTTTTTCAGGGGGATTTGGGATATTAACTCCTATTCCAACTAGATATTGGGGAGGACTTTCATTAACCCTAATCCTTACTTTATGTAGTGCTTCTATAGCCCTGCCTTTAGGAATAATTCTTGCTCTTGGCCGTAGAAGTGACTACAAATTGATTAATTCAATATGTAGAGTCTATATAGATGTGATGAGAGCGGTTCCCTTAATAGCTGTTCTTTTCTTTGGTCAACTTCTAATACCACTATTTCTCCCAATTGATTTTGAAGTTAGCCGTTTCGTTAGAGCAGCACTTGCATTCGGGCTTTTTGCTGGAGCTTATGTTGCCGAAGATATTAGAGGTGGACTCCAAGCAATTCCATTAACACAATATGAAGCAGCAGCAGTCCTCGGTCTTACCCCTGGACAAACACTCCAACTAATTATCATTCCTCAAGCACTGAAAACAGCACTTCCAGCACTAACTAACCAAGCAATTGGACTACTCCAAAACACAAGTCTTATGGCAATTCTAGGGTTAGTTGAACTATTAGGGATTAGTAGAAGCATTCTTGCTAACCCAGAATTTATTGGGAAATATTTAGAGGTATATATTTGGCTAGCAATCCTTTACTGGTTTATATGTACGATTATGGCTTTACTTTCACGACAAATCGAACATCAACTGAACCCTCTAAAATCCTTTAAATAAGATCAATGAAAATTGCTATTGAAGCTAAAGGAATAGTTAAAACATATGGGCAGGGAAATCGGGCAATTGACAATGTCTCTCTTCAAGTCAAAAAAGGAGAAGTCCTTGTAGTAATGGGGCCTTCAGGCTCAGGGAAAAGCACCCTAATAAGAACCTTTAACGGACTTGAAAGATTTGAGAAAGGAACTTTAGAAGTTCTAGGCATAAAGCTTGATGCTCAGCAAAACGAAAAACAAGTCAGAAGAATTCGTAGGCGAGTGGGAATGGTGTTTCAACAATTCAATCTTTTTCCGCACCTTTCAATCCTTGAAAACATCACCTTGGCTCCCATCAAAGTTCAAGATCACTCCCGAAAAGAAGCCGAATCAAAAGCTATCGATCTTCTAGATCAAATGGGAATTGCAGACCAATTACATAAATATCCCAATCAACTCAGTGGAGGGCAGCAACAAAGAGTTGCTATTGCACGCGCTCTTGCACTCCAGCCCGAAATAATGCTCTTCGATGAGCCAACAAGTGCTCTTGATCCAGAAAGAATCAAAGAAGTTCTAGATGCAATGAGAAGTCTTGCAATTAAAGGCATGACTATGGTCGTAGTGACTCATGAAATAGCCTTTGCGAGAGAAGTGGCTGATCGAGTGCTTTTTATTGACCAAGGAAGAGTTATTGAAACCGCTCCCCCTCTAGATTTCTTTAACAATGCTCGTGAAGATCGCACTAAAAGGTTCTTGAATCAAATGATGTAAAAATGAAAAGATTTAGCTCGTCACTACAGCCGCTGAATCCCTCCAAAAACAAATCTGTTCCCAAGAGATTGTAGGCAGGCAAAGAGCTCGTGAGAATTTGTACAAATAAGAAGACAACACCACCTAACATAAATAACACTTACTAAGTCAAGGTATAATTGAATTTATTGACTAAGTAGACCTATGGCTTACAGCCAAGTTCAAGTCATGCTTGGTGGAGCAGTCCACATACCAATCGTTATTGGCTTCTTAAAGTTCTGCGACAACAAGACATCTAAGTCTTATAACGCCCAGAAAGCAGCCAAAGAAAAAGCTGACGCAGAGGCTAAAGCCAAGGCTCTAGCTGACGCTCAAAAGAAAGCAGCTGCAGAATCAAAAGCAAAAGCAGCGGCAGAAGCAAAAGCAGCGGCAGAAGCAAAAGCTAAGGCTGCGACTGAAGCGAATGAAAAAGTTGATAAAAGCGAATAATAATGAAGCCACACAAAAATCATCAGAAATTAATTAAATACTTCTGAAGAAAAGAATTTAACCAGTATTATTATGATTATAACAACGAAAAGTAAGGTTTATCCTTTGATTAATTACTTTTTTTCTGGTTGGAATTGAGTGGA
Organism: Prochlorococcus sp. MIT 1307; assembly: GCF_034092395.1. NCBI lineage: Bacteria > Bacillati > Cyanobacteriota > Cyanophyceae > Synechococcales > Prochlorococcaceae > Prochlorococcus > Prochlorococcus sp. MIT 1307. Next base: position 641,095 of record NZ_CP139301.1, read on the forward strand.
GCCATTCTTTCTGACAATTTGGATGCATTATTAATAAATCTCCTCTTCTGAGGGTTATAACTTCTTTAATATTTTTACTCCGATGTTTTAAAAAAAAATCCCTTGTTGCACCAAGTGATAAAGAAGAAATAGGTTTTGTCAAATCAAGCTCTGCCTCATCATCTGAATGCCATCCCATTCGATCGTTTCCATTTCGATAAAGGTTAAGAAGACAGCCATTGAATTTCACTTTGCTAGCAAAGTTGACACTTTCTAGCAAAGGAAAAAACCAGTCTGGCCATCCATCTCCAAAATGCTTGGTACCGCTATAACAATAACTAATATGCTTCTCAGAAAGGAAATTAGTCATACGTGGAGCAACATGTAATGACCCATAAACTCGAACTACAGTCTGCTCCCAAACTAAATTCTTATTAATTTGATTCTTCCAATATTCACTATCTTTGATATTCATCCAAGATGGTATAAGAATCCATGGTCGTTTTTCTGATAAATCTTCCATTTATTAGTACTTAATTAAGGTCAAAATTTGAGGTGAATTTAATAGTTAAAAAAATAATTGTGACTCAGAAAAATCTATATCTTAAGAGATCAGACTAACTCGCTGATAACAAAACCAAAGCCATTGCTGAAAAAGCAAGTTCCTATGTGATCGCCAAGAAGTTTGGGGATTGTCAGCATCAAAATTTTCTGGTGGAGGAACATCTCCTCTCGCTCGATCTCTCTCCATCTCAGAAACAATTCTGCCTGCATTGTATTCAGGGTGTCCTAAATGCATTAATTGCCGTTGATCCGTAGTTTCAAAGATGGTGTAACCAACTTTTTCTCCATAAGCCAAAAGACGTAATCGTCCTTGTCGTTGGGCTGCTTCCATCTCTGCATCAGGTAATCCTGCATGTCTGCTCTGAGGACACAAAAAGCAATCATCCTGAGTTCCCATAAGAGGATGACTAGGGATAAGACTTCTTAATGGAAAAACACCAAAAAGTTTTTGAGAGAAAGATTGCTTATTAACACCAGCAAGATAAGCAAGTGCAAATCCTGCCCAACAAAGACCTAATGTACTGGCACAACTTGAACGAGCTTCTTCGATAATACCAACTAATTCTGACCAATATTTAACTTCTTCATAAGCAATATGCTCAACAGGGGCTCCAGTAATAATTAGGCCATCAAGTGGAGTCGGAGACATAGCTTCTTCCCAATCAACATATAAAGCAGCTAAATGAGATAGATCCCATGTTTTATAAGAGTGAGTTTTCAAGCGTATCCAAATAGGTTCGATTTGAAGTGGTGAAAGTCCTAAAGGGTGAAGTAGATTGAATTCATATTGTTTACCTAAAGGCATCACATTTAAAATCCCAATTCTCAAAGGTCTTATATCCTGCCTCTCTGCTAATTCAGGTTCAATCCATGAAATATGGTTACGTTCAACTGATGAAATCTTGTGGTAGCTTTTAGGAAGTATTAAAGCCAATTTTATACCCTCTTTTATCTACTAATAGCTGATAAAGCCTGTTCAAAATCAGCCTTAATATCTTCTATATGTTCTAAGCCAACTGATACCCTCACCATAGTTTGGGTAACACCTGCAGAAGCCTGATCTTTAGGTGAAAGTTGTTGATGAGTCGTAGACGCAGGATGGATAACTAAAGTCTTAGCATCTCCAACATTCGCCAAATGACTAGCCAACTTTAGAGAGTCTATAAACTTAACAGCATCCTCTAATCCACCTTTTAAAGAGAACATAAGCATACACCCCATGCCTCTGTTGGTGAGATAAGTTTTAGCACGATGATGATATGGATCTGAAGATAAGCCAGGATAATTAACATTCTCAACCATTGAATGTCCTTCTAGCCAATTAGCTAACTCTAAAGCATTTGAAGCATGTCGCTCTATTCGCAGACTCAATGTTTCTAGGCCCTGCAAAAGAAGAAAGGAATTAAAAGGACTAAGGGCTGGCCCCCAATCTCTAAGTCCTTCAATACGAGCTCTTAAAGCAAAGGCAATATTCCGTCCATCTGGAACACCAAGCATTGAACAAACATCACTTCCAAAACCAAATGCATCCCAATGAACAAGGCCATGATAAGCATCACTTGGCTCAGTCATTAAAGGGAATTTCCCATTTCCCCAATTGAAAGTCCCCGCATCTATTATCACTCCACCCAAACTCGTTCCATGACCACCTATCCACTTGGTTGCACTTTCAACAACTACATCTGCACCATGCTCTATAGGCCGTAATAAAGCTCCAGCAGCACCCAAGGTATTATCTACAATTAAAGGAATATTATTTTCTTTTGCCAACTTTGATAGACCTTGAAAATCTGGAATATTAAATCGCGGGTTCCCCATTGACTCAACATATATAGCTTTAGTATTTGAATCAATTTGAGAAGCAAAACTATCTAATTCATCACCTTCTGCAAAATTTACATTAATTCCAAGTCGTGGAAATTGGACTTTAAATTGATTGTATGTACCCCCATAAAGAAAAGAAGTTGAAACAAAATTATCTCCAGCCTGCATGCAGTTAGTTATGGCTATAAATTGAGCAGACTGACCTGATGATGTCGCCAATGCTGCAACCCCACCTTCAAGAGCAGCTAACCGCTTTTCAAAAACATCTGTCGTAGGGTTCATCAAACGCGTATAAATATTCCCAAACTCCTTTAAAGCAAAAAGATTGGCTCCATGATCTGCATCATTAAATACATAAGAGCTGGTTTGATATATAGGAACAGCCCTTGAATTCGTTGTTGGGTCTGGGGATTGACCGGCGTGGAGCTGAAGAGTTTCGAAACGGTGTGAAGTCAAGAAAAGCTATTCGAAGAGGCTAACTTCCTTTCTAGCTAAAGAAAATCATTCGCGACTCCAATCATCAGGAGGTTCTGGTTTTTTCGTATCACTCAAAGAAGGAAGAATTTCTCTAATTAAAGAAAGTATTTGTAGGCGTACTTCTTCACGAAAATTACTTACTGCTTCTTCGCTAAGAACTGGATAATATTGATCCTCCCTTGAAACTCCTTCTCTCAAAGGCTTCCAGCTTGTAACTTGCTTTGCCTTAAGGTCTTCCAAAGGTGTAGTGAAATCAAAATCACATATCTGAAGATTCACTGATTCCAGTTTTGAGGACCTTCCAATGATTTCCTCCCGGATAGGCTCAAGCGCTTTGGCTTTAATGGTATCTGGCAAGCCAAGTACAGGCTCATAATAATCAAGTGCTCTTAACTCCTCTTCTAAGAGGATTGGCCATACACCTCTTGAACCTGGAGGTAAATCTAATTTGGTTTCAGCCAAATTCATAGCATCAAGAAAAAACTTGAGCCTTCGGTAATAGGACTTGTCCTGAGTAGGTTTCTTAACTGAGACCTTTCCAGTAGTTATTGCAGGGAGAGCAGCTTCTGCTTTACGAAGAAAAAGTCTGTCATCTCTTTCTAAATTTATTGCTCCCCATCTCTGCCTGTAATCCCAAAGCTCTATATAGCGAGCGATATCATCATTTGACCAGCCAAGCTTTTTAAGTTCATCGGCTCTGTGTGTTGTTTCCTTTACCACGCTTAAAGTTTTAGCATTTCATTTAAGCGTAGGAGGTTGAAGAGAAATTGACAATGCAATAACTTATTCTCAAAAATAAAAAATATAATAAAAAGACAGTTTTTGATCACAGCAGAAAAGAAAGGTGGAAATTAACTTTCTACACTAAGCAATCACTATTAACAAAGAAATAAAAAGGTAACTTTCCTCAACCTCAAGCAATTTTCATATTAGTTAATTCTAGCAATCCATCCCATTGTTTATGAATAGACTCAACAAGCCTGAGCTGAACTTCTGCTCTATATAAATTCTGATCACTATATTGAACTTTAAAATAAATATTTCCATTCATAAAGTCGGTTAGAAAGCGAATAGCCAATTCATAAGGTAAAAACTTAATGCAATATGGTAAATAGTAAAAGTCATAAGCCGAAAAACCCTTTCTTGCTATAGACAAATAACCGGTAAGAAGGGCTTCACAAAATTCTAAATCAAAACTAATATTAGCCAAGTCTTTTGTCTCCTCGCCAAGTAGATTGCAACAAGAGCGAATACAATCTCCAATATCATAGTGAATAATTCCTGATGCAAGAGTGTCAAGATCTATGAGGGATATAATATCTTTAGTGTCATTATCGAACATAAAATTTGTGATTTTAGGATCGCCATGTATTGGTTTCTTCATTAATTCCCCTCTAGCTATTGCATCGTTCAAGATAGACACACCTGAACGATGCTTATCTACAACTCTTTCCAGTAAAGAAAATCTTTTGAAAATTGAAGGTGTGGATATTCGTTTGGATCTAAAATGGTTCAAAGCTTTATCATAATCAGAAAGTATTTTTGTTATGTCATGTAAATCATTATCTAATTTTTTTATCCTTTTGAGTGGGAAATCCTTAATTAAATAATGAAAAGTAGCCAGACCTTTTCCAACCTCCTTGGCTTGCTTTGCATTAGATATTTTATCCAGACTAGTAGAGGATTGAATGAAGGTAATTGCCCTCCAATATTTATCATCTATTCTTAAAAGAAGTTTTCCCTTGTCAATAGTAGGAATGATAGTTGGAATATCCCATCGTTTATAATTAGTTTGATCTTTTTTTTCTCTTATCTTTTTACTAATGTGCAGGCTAATAACATTCCAATTATACATTGGAATTTCAGGGTCCGAAAATACCGAGGTATTAATTTCTTGTATTACAAAGGATTCTATATCTGAAGAGGGTTTAAGAACTACTAGGAAAGTTTTGTTAATGTTCCCAAATGGGAGTTCCCTTACAGATAAAATCTGCTTAGAGGGACAGAAGCTGCTTCCAATACTAATCAAATATTCCTGACTATATAAAGAGCTCAAATCAAATAGTTGAAAGAATCCTTTTTATAGCTTTTAATTTATTTTCTCACAAGTAGTGTTCTATAAATGATAGAGCTTTTTTATAATTCTCACTATTACCCTTTGGCTCATGTAAAGGAGTTGCAAAGTCATCTAAAGAGCATGATGACTCAGCCTCAGAATAAATGCAATCGACTATTAGCTCCAATGCCTCTGGAATATGTATATTATTCAATGCATCTGCATATCTTCGACTGCTAGATGGACGAACTGAATCTTGGCAATAATTAGCAAGCTCTCGACTCTGTGTCATTACACTAAAAAAAGTATCTTTAATTTCTGGGGGAGCAAAAACTGACATATATAACAAGTTATTCATAGAGGAATCATGGAGGGGTATGGAATATTTCCTTAGAATTTGGGGCCAGTATTTTAAGGACTTTATACCTTCAAGCCCACCTTTTTTTAATCCTGCAAATTCACACCATTCTATAAATTCATCAAAATCGTAAGGGCAACGTTTCAACTCTTTCATTCGATCAGCAAGAACCTGACCTGCTTGGAAATTTCTAGTTGGTTTTCCTATATTTGGCATCATCATACTTCCACGTACGTCTGCGACCATTGCTGTTAATTGTGAAAAAGTATGATCTCTAACTTTTTCCAAAAAACCATTTCTTAATAACGCAGCTTCAATCCTCTGAACACCATATCCAAGTTCTGTTAATGGAAATGGCTGCAAGTCATATAGGTCGTCTCTATTATCTCTACATACTGAGACTGAGGCTGCCTGATCCAAGCATTGATTTAAAAGCAATGTTAATAATGTTGGCAATAAGCCAGGATTCATAGAATGATAGGTATGACCAAAACCAGCAAAAATAGATGAAATATTTTTTGCCGCTTTAATATATTGACCTTCAATATTATGGACGCCTGGTGAAACCTGAATATTAGGAGAAATACCATCTAACAATTTTGCACCTAATAGGGCAGTCACTGCATTTGGATGACAGAAGTTTGCAGTAAAACTATCTAAAGGGTTTCGAAGAGCATCATGTCTATGAAATCCTGAAAAGAAAGCAAGATTATTTTCCTTCTCACATAAAATATATGATTCATTGGTCACTTCATTGTGGCTGAAAGAGCCAGATAAACATGCTAATACTACACATTCTCGTTTTAGAATTGTTCGCAACCTACAGGCCTCATACAAATCTTCCTCTATATGGTTACTATTAGCACTAAGTATTACAATTTCACACCTAAGTAGCAAATCAGACAAGTTATTATTTACAACCTTATCGCCTTCAATATGGGTTCCCATTCCATATAAAGTTTCAATATGTTGAGGATCCATCCCATCTAAAACATCCTCAGAAAATGCGCCTAAAAGGTCTCTATGAGGCCTTGCTGCTAATAAAAGGCCCTCCCCATCTGTCTGCATTGCGCAGTTATATGCTAGCGAGGCTGCATATAGACCTATGCTATAAAAACCAACTTTGCCTTTACTAAGATCTCTAATTCTTATGCGTATAGACTCATCAACTAATGGGCTGTAGAAAAAATTGTTTTTCATAAGATAAACTTTAGCTTACCAAGCACCCATTAAACAAAGAAAATCAGAGCTCATCGTATCTAAATATCTTTTATAGAAGCAAGTTTTTTTAGCTATACACACTTAATCAAGAAGAAAACTTAGCTTGTGAGGTTAAATAGTATAATTTATTATAGAATGATGCTAAGAATGAGAATAAAGTAAAAGTCTATGCAACCAGAAATTAAGCCCAGCATTCTACTTGAAGAGATTCTAGCCTCACACAATTATCTTATAGTACAAGACATTGATGGTGTATGCATCCCTTTAGTAAAAGATCCATTAGAAAGAAAGGTGGATATCACTTATGTCCAAGCAGCTAGAAAATTCAATGGTGAATTTGCTGTTCTAACAAATGGAGAGCATGAAGGAACTAGAGGTGTAAATAGAGTGATTGAAAAAGCATATAAAAGTGCAAATTTATCCCATAATTCAGATATATATCTTCCTGGACTAGCTGCCGGTGGTATTGAATATCAAAATAAGTTTGGGCAAGTAGAGTATCCTGGTGTATCTAACGAAGAGTTACAATTTCTTAGTAGGATAACAGAATTAATGGAAGATCTTCTAACAAAAAATCTTACTAAAATTTTGCCAATGCTAGAAAAAGGGGAAGCTCAAAATTTTGCAAGAGCAGCTGTTCTTGCAACAAGATTCTCTCCAACAGTTAACTTGAATGGAATATTTAGCCTAATACCAAATGACATAAAGCTGCAACAAAAGATACAAATCATGCTTATGAATATAATGGATAATCTATTAAGTTTGGCAAATAGTCAAGGATTAAATAGTTCATTCTTCTTACATATAGCTCCAAATCTTGGTGAAAGAGATAATAAAGAGGCAATAAAGTTTTCTTCAGCTGGAGATGTAGGAACAACTGATATTCAATTTATGCTTAGTGGAGCAGTAAAAGAAGCAGGACTTCTTGTATTAATCAATAAATTTATCCAAAATAGATTTGGGAAAGCTCCATTAGGACAAGATTTTAATGTGAGAAATGCGCCAAGGACAATTCAAGAACTAAAAGATCTATGTCAAAAGAAGATATCAGGAGATGAGATGCCTCTTATAATTGGAGTTGGTGATACTGTCACATCGCACCCATCACAGACAGGAGAAGGTTGGCAAAGAGGGGGAAGTGACAGAGGCTTCCTAACATTAATTCAAGAACTAGGCACCCTATATAACAAGAGAAATAGGGTGGTCTTAGTTGATAGTAGTTTTGGAGAAGTTGATCGTCCAAGCCTTTCAAATAATCAATTAAAAGGCATAAGTGATCCGGATGATCCTCTTAAGTTTAATACATACTTCAGAACCGGTCCAAAAGGTTATATTAAATGGTTTAGCCAGTTAGCAGAAGAACAAAGAGTGGTACGACAAAACATGCTTTAAAAAGCTCTAGCTTTTTTCTAAGGAATTCAAATGACAATCTTTACACGTTTTAAAGTATGAAAGAATGCTTTAAAAAGAGCTTTATGATAGTAGCCAGTAATGTCATATTGATTCCTAATTTTCCAAGTGGCAGTTTGTACTTTCCCTAAGTTAAGCAGAAGTCAGCTAACTACTTTACAGGTCAATCTTGGCTATCGCTGCAATCAAAAGTGTGGTCACTGTCATGTAAATGCAGGGCCAGAAAGGAAGGAAATGATGGACAAAAAGACTTTAGAACTAATCCCTAAGGTCCTTAAACATTACAATCTCAATATACTAGATATAACCGGTGGAGCGCCAGAACTTCATCCAGATTTTAAGAAGTTAGTAATTGCGGCTAGGGACCTTGGAGTAGAAGTTATAGACAGATGCAATTTAACTATTTTAAATGAGCCAGGTAATGAAGGTCTTGCAGATTTCTTAGCTGAAAATCAAGTTACTGTTACAGCCTCAATGCCTTGTTATCAAAAAGAAAATGTGGATATGCAACGAGGGAAAGGTGTCTTCGAAAGAAGCCTTATGGGTCTAAGGCAATTAAATAGTTTGGGTTATGGAAAAAATAACGATAGTTTAATATTAAACCTAGTATTTAATCCGCAGGGAGATAACTTACCTCCTCCACAAGCAAAGCTAGAAGCTGATTACAGGGAAAAATTAAACGAGAGATATGGTATTTCATTTAATAATTTATATACCATAACTAATATGCCAATCAAGCGATTTGCTGCACAGCTAGAAATTTCTGGAAAATTAAGCAATTATCAGAAGCTACTTATTGAGAAATATAATAGCTCAAACTTAGAAAATGTGATGTGTAAAACTTTAATAAGTGTTGATTGGCAAGGCCTCTTATACGACTGTGACTTCAATCAGCAACTAGGACTACATATGCAGGGTCGATATCACATTAAAGATCTACTAAATCAAAAACTTATTTTAGAAGGAGAGTCCATTGAGGTGGGACAGCACTGCTATGGATGCACTGCTGGAAGTGGCTCTAGTTGTAGTGGTTCTTTAGAAGCCAAATAGATTGATTCATAATTATTTCGAATAACTTTATTGGCAACCAGGACAAATTGCGCGCACATTTAGCGTTGATTCTATAAGTTTAAATCCATTTGCTTCTGCCGCGATTCTCCCAGCTTGAACAACATGATCATTCTCAAATTCTTCAGTACGGCCGCACGTGACGCATACCAAGTGATGATGGTCAGGGTGATCATCGCTCGCCAGTTCAAATCTGTGCCCACCTTCACTCAATTCAAGTTCATGCAAAAAGCCCATCTCTACTAACAAACGAAGCGTTCGGTAAATCGTCGCTAAAGATACACGAGACTTGGCTTCCATTAATTGATGATGTACATCCTCAGCGCTGAGATGCATCCCGGCTCCAATATTCTCAAACAGGTCTAGTATTTTTCTTCTTTGAGGTGTTAAACGGCGCCCTTCTTGATGTAAGCCAGTTTCTAAAGGCCTCTCAAAGCGATTAAAAGGCGAAGAACCAAGCAAAGCTACAACCGCGTACTTTTTCTCAATAGTAATCACTAATGAGAGCAATAGGCAAGATTGATGTTAAGCAATAAGGCGGAAAGCAACTATTTCATAAATTTGGAAGAATTGAATAAGATAAGAAAACAGTTTTTAACAACTCAAACATGGCGCCATTAAGAATGAAGGAGAAGAGTACTGCAATAATAGTCATCGATGTACAAGAGAAGCTTGCAAAAGCTATCGAAAATAAAGATGATATCTTATTTAATATCAGAAAATTAATTGATGCGGGAATAATTTTGAACATACCTCAATTCTTTACAGAGCAAAACCCTCATAAGTTGGGAGAAACAGTGAAGTTGCTAGGTGATTATAAAAATAAAAATACTTTCTCTAAAATGAGTTTTAGTTGTTTTAAATGTTCAGCGCTAATAAATAAAATAGAGAATTTAAGTCTTAAGAATATACTTTTATGTGGAGTCGAGACACATATATGTGTACAACAAACAGCGCTAGACTTTATAGCTAATGGCTTTAATGTATTTATCGCAGCTGACTCTGTCGGAAGTAGAAATAATATCGATCATATAACCGCACTTAGAAGGCTAGAAAAAGCTGGGGCAATAATATCAACCACAGAATCAATCATCTTTGAATGGTGTAGGAATGCAGAAAGGAGCGAATTCAAAGGAATTAGTGAGCTTATAAAAAGGAGAAAGGGTTAGAAGCTAAATTTTATAGATTGTGTTTAAGGACTAGCAAAAACCTTAATTTGCGGCAAAGTAGTAATTGACTATTTGCTCATAAGTAATGGATGATTTTTATAGGCTCCTCCTAACATCCGCTGCTGCTTTTATTATAGGCAGCCTACTTTCATTGTTAGCTGCCCGCATCAGTAGAGTTATCTTTGGAAGAATAGCAGCACGAACTAAAACTAAAACAGATGATTTCATATTTCAAGTTATAGCAAATGCTATAAAACCTCTAGGTCTCCTTATAAGTGCTTCAATTGCATGGAAAATTCTACCTATTGAAAATGAAATAAGTAATGCAGTACTTGGAATAATAAAACTAATATGCCTTATCCTTTTAGTAAGGTTAATTAATAAAATAGTATTTAGACTAATAGAAAGATGGTCTTTAAAGATTAATGATAGTTCAGTTAGTACGATGCTGAGATCATTAAGTCCCATGTTTCGTGCACTTGTTTGGTGCATAGGTTTTATTTTTTACCTTCAAAATATGGGTGTCCAAATGGCGGCAATTTGGGCACTATTAAGTGCTGGTGGTATTGGAGCAGGACTGGCTTTAAAAGAACCTGTACAAGAGTTTTTTGAGTACATAACTATTCTTCTCGATAAGCCATTTGAAAATGGTCAATTTATCAACGTTGATGGTATTTGGGCCTCTGTTGAAAGGGTTGGCGTACGTTCAACTCGCCTAAGAAGTATTAATGGTGAGATTATTGTAATGAGTAATAGTGCATTAACTAATGGAAAAATTGCTAACTATGGAGAAATGGAATATAGAAGACTAGTTCATAAACTTGGAGTTGTATATGAAACACCGCATTCAACAATGCAACATATCCCAAGTATTATTCAAACAATTGTTGATTCAACCGAAGATGTTATTTTTGACCGTTGTCACTTTATTGAGTTTGGTCAATTTAGCCTAGATTTCGAATTGGTTTATTACATTCCTACAAATAATTATCTGCGTGCAATGGAGGCTCAGCAGAAAGTAAATCTTGAAATAATGAAGATCTTTGAAGAGAAAAGTATTGATTTTGCATACCCAACTCAGACAATTCATTTAACAAGTAATGGTCAAGATTAATATTTAAAATAATACTTTAAAAACTAGTTTTTCAATCTAAATCAAGCAAGATTATATAGTTCTTTTGTATATTCCCATAACAATTCAGCCTTATTATTTTGATTTGCCTCATTGCTAATTTCGCTCCTATCAAAACTACGCCTTCCTGGGCTCAAAATTCTATTGCTAAAGTAGCTAAATCCAACTTCATTGTATTCAGGCTCTGTAGCCAGTTTAAAAAGGAGTTCACCCGCTTTCTCTGGACTCTCAGTAATACGAAGAAAATCTCTTGCAACTAAAGAAAATAGACGTTGACCTAACTCATTAAATTGTCTGCTATATCTAAAAAAACCTTTATTGGTGCGAGGAATTACGAGACCTGGAGCCCATGCAATTACTGGCATAGGGAATCCCATTAGATTCAAACGTCTATATAATTCTCGGCCGAAAAGAATATTACAAAGTTTAGTATCTTTATACGCTTTATCTGCATCAAAATTTGAAATACCATCAACCATAGAGAATCCTTTACCTCGCCTAATTCCTAACATTTCTCCCAGGCCAGCTGGTTTTCCAATTCGCCCACCCGGGCTTTCAGGGTTATGCACTTCTGAAGCAGTAATTACCACTCTAGGTGATCTAGAGTTACACAAGAGAGAAGAGATGCTTTCAGTCAAGTATTGATGTGCAAGATGATTCACCGCAAAAGTTAATTCAAACCCTTGTGAGGACCACCTAATTGATTTAGATCCAGTATATTGCAAGCCAGCATTAAGAATAAGAGTATCAATAGATTTATCTCTTGCAAGTAGTTGTTTAGCAAAATCTTCTATATCTCTCAAGTCTGATAAGTCAACAATCGGAGTGAATATCATCTCTGACAAGTCTGACTTATATTCAGACTTGTCTTCTAATCTCTTGAATAAACATTTAGAGGTGCTCTCATTACGACAAGGAAGAATGAGCTTGTGACCATTTCTAAGCATGCCTAGGGCAGCTTCATAACCAATTCCTGAACTTGCGCCAGTAACCAGTATATTTCTATTATTTGGAGCGGGGAGTTGTCTCATAAATCAAAGCAGCAAGATTCCTTCCAAAAGAATTAAAGTGATTTTAAATAAATTAAAATCAACTATAGAGTATACTATTTATGTCTTAAAAAGAATTTGTATCAAACTAAGGATAATAGATTTATGATTAGATAACTTTAGTCATCCAGGATTTTATTAAAATAATCTAAAAGGCTATCTTAATAATTAAGTAGCAGTTTTAGGCATAAATAAATCAGCTTTTATCGTAGAGAGTTCAAAACATACATAGATAAATCATAAAAAAGTAATTTAAAAATGCTTTTATTCCATGATCCACTACCCTCTTCTAAAGAAGAAGGTTAAAAAGCTACGCTGATGCAGCTAGAAATTTGATTTAGCTTGGTCGAGAGGAGGTAACCTCAAAGAGTGAGCAGAGGACGTAACAATCGTGATCGATGACACTTTCCACTTTGCTTCACGATACTTTTGTACTCATCAGCCAAAAACGAAGCATAGAGTCAAGGTAGTGCACATTACTCAGCGTCAAAATGAGCACTAGGGCATTTATCGATGTCCTAGTGCTCGGAGCTGGACCGGGTGCCTTGGCTATTGCAGCCGCACTGGGAGCAGAAAACCTCCGAGTTGAAGTCCTTGCGGCAAGCAACCATACAGATCCATGGCCATACACCTATGGCATCTGGGGAGAGGAAGTAGACGAAATGGGCCTCCAACATCTCTTAGAGCATCGATGGAAAAACACAGTCAGTTTTTTCGGCTCAGGAGCAAGTGAGCCAAAAGCTGATGCAAATAAAGCTACCCACCATGGCAGGGACTACGGACTTTTTGACAAGAAAAAATTACAACGCTATTGGATAAAGCAATGTGATGCCGCATCAGTTCAATGGCATAGAGGATATGCAGCTGAGCTAGAAATTGACGAAAACCTTTGCACCGTTACTACAGCGGAAGGAAAAAAGCACAAAGCTAGGCTTCTTATAGATGCAACTGGCTATGAGCCCGTGTTTCTCAAAAGCAGAAAAAATTGGCCAATTGCAATTCAAACTTGTTATGGAGTAGTGGGACGATTCAATACCCCACCTGTTGAAGAGGGGCAATTCGTTTTAATGGACTATAGGTGCGATCACTTAAGTTCAAAAGAGAAAGAAGAGCCACCAACATTTTTGTACGCCATGGACCTAGGGGATGGCAGGTTCTTTCTAGAAGAAACTTCCCTAGGATTAGCTCCACCAGTAACACTAGAGACTTTAAAATCTCGACTTAAGCAGCGTTTAGCACATCGAAAGCTTGAATTAACTTCATTAGAACATGAAGAACTAGGCCTGTATCTCCCTATGAACATGCCACTTCCAGACTTACAACAACCAGTTTTAGGATTTGGTGGAGCTGCTGCAATGGTTCATCCCGCTTCTGGATATATGGTTGGTGGCTTACTGAGAAGATCACCCTCTGTAGCAAAGGTTCTAGCTAAAGCAATGCGTGATAAAAATGCATCGCCTGCTGCATTAGCTGAAAAAGGGTGGGCTGTTCTTTGGCCACCAGACCTCAGACGCAAACAAGCCCTTTATCAATTTGGATTAGAGAAGTTGATGCGTTTCGAGGAAGCACAATTGAGAGACTTTTTTAAAGGATTTTTTGCGCTCCAGAGTGATCAGTGGTATGGATTCCTTACTAACACGCTAAGTCTTAGTGAACTGGTACAAGCGATGTGGACTATGTTCGTAAAAGCACCTTGGAGTGTACGTTGGGGGTTAATGGGTATGCAAGGAAGGGAACTATATCTTCTCTGGCAATTCCTAAAACCACTAAATTGAACATTGAGAACTATTCTTATTAGCGGTGCTAGTCGAGGGATTGGTAGAGCTATTGCATTAAAGGCACTTGAAGATGGACATAGGATTAGCTTAGGTATAAGGGATTTAAATTCTGTAAAAGGAAGTAAGCTAGACCCTGATATTTCCGGCTCAAATAGGGTTATTTTGAACCATTATGAAGGTAATTCTCCTCAGACAGCAAAAGATTGGATAAGTGCAACTTTAGATCATTTTCAGAAATTAGATAGCCTAATAAATTGTGCAGGAATATTTAATAGAACAAAATTTCTATTTTCTGATAGTGAGGAAGGTGAAATAGAACAGTTATGGAGAGTCAATGTGATGGCACCATGGTTTTTGACGAAAGAGGCTTGGGGAGAGATATCAAAAGATGGGCAAGGTAGAGTTATGTTCTTAGTTTCCTTAAGTGGGAAAAGATCCAAAAGCAACCTTGCTGGTTATTGCATGAGCAAGTTTGCGTTAATGGGTCTTTGCCAAACAATCAGGAATGAGGGTTGGGATAGTGGAATAAGAGTAACTGCTATATGTCCTAGTTGGGTCAATACAGATATGGCCTCAGGCATAAAATCTATAAGTCAAGAGGAAATGACTCAACCTAATGATCTTGCTTCTATTGTCAGCAACTTATTAACATTGCCAAATACTTGCATCCCATTTGAAATAGAGGTCAATTGCAACCTTGAGAAATAAGATCCCGTATAACTTTAAAGAAATAAGTCCATTCAATAACCCTTCAACAGGATAAATAAAAATAAATATATAGCCTAAGCCTCGCCAAAAGGGAAAAGCTCAAAAGCATAAGCAATAAACCAATTAAGTAGAAGTCCATCACTATTTAATCAAAGCATCAGGAATTAGTTAACAAGTCCATATCAAACCAAGAAGTTGACAAAAAAAGCTTTATCTAACGAGTTTGCAATACTGTGGTTTATAAGCTCTTAAACCCAAAATTCCACAATCAAGGCCCAAGCAAACAAAAACGGAGTGCACGCTTTAATCACATCACACATCAAGAATGAACCTTTATAAAGAAAAGACTTAAGCAGGTTGACTTTCTCAATACTTGCAAAGAATGAAATGCCTTAACCTAATCTGAGTCTCAGTAACCATTTTTTTGCTTAATAAATATGGACACAGAATGTATTTCCTGCTACAAAACTGAAGACTCGTTCTAAAAGTTCTCCATGGACATTAACTTTCCAGTTATCAGCCTAGCTGCCATCCTAGTAGCGGTCTCATATGACAATGCTCAGCCAGTGATCAAGTGGGGGGGGCTTATTATCGCTGTAGTTACTGTAGTTACGAGCCTTACCGGTGGTTAGTTTCTAAAATCCCAAAAACAACAATTAATTACCCTCTAGAGCAAAGACTTAAATGGTTGTCTTTACTTAGGGGGTAATTTTTTTTGCAGGCATATTAAAGTTCTGAAATAAAGCATATGCCCTAAGCATAAATTCTGTTTTTATTCACAAAACTGTTGATTCAGGCCTACGAGATTTAAATAAAGAAATCATTTTAATCACAGCACTTTTAAAATGCCTGTGAAGATAATTTCGATAGATCCCCCCAAAGGCTTTGCCAATTGAATATGTTTTCTGTATTATACCTACGATGAAGTTTAAAATCCAAAGTATTAATAGTACAGCAACTATTCCCGACATTGTTGAATAGACCTTGGTAAATTGGTCTTGCATTGGCTCAAGAAATTGCAAATAATTGATAAGGTTCATGATTAATTTCTAAATAAGGTGAAGTCCTTGAGTTTTTGGCACCGAAGATGCCAAAACATTCATTCCATTTATGCGGCCTATTAGTATGCTTTGCAATAGGTGCTTTGTTATGCGTTATAAAGAATCTTGAATTAAGTTTCTATTGTCCTTTCCCATGAAAGCTCAAAAAGCTAAGTATTTCATGTAAAATATCTAAGTTATAAGAAGTCTATAATAAAATTATTTAATCATCCCCTGATCTGCGTTTATCAACAATCCTAGAGAGTTCTAAGAAGTAACCAGCAGTACAATATTTTCCCAAGTTTCTATCTCGATTATCAGGATCACTTCTAAATTCAGCAGTTTCGGCCATAAGTAAATCTAATTCATTTTGCGGTAATTCATACACCTCCCTTAATTCAATTTCGCGCCCTAATAAATGACTTTTAAACCACTTTTCTCTTGATTCTTGAGAAGGAATATCCTGATAAGGCCTTGGATTCATTGGGAATTGCTTCAAAATATTAGACTAAAGCAGCAGTTACTTCAATGAATAAGGCAAAAAACACTGCGCCAGTCAATTCACTTCTTCAGAAAAGCTCCCTTGCATGAAAAATGCAAGGAAAATAGATACCATCGTTAGTAATCCGCAAACTTCAGTCCATCCAAGTAGTCCTAGCTTTACAACTGCGATTGGGGCAATAACAGTAACAAGCCCACCTGAGAGTAATGGCTGTAAAAATAATCTAGTGGTTGAAAAAATTGGGAGAGTGCTTGTGACGTTGTTGGGATCTGCAAGCCTCAAAAGCAATACCCCACTCGCAGCTACACCAGTGGCATTACCAAACTCTGCTATGGATCGCTCAAACCACTCTTCTTGAAAAGTTAATCTGGCGACAACAAACATCCCTGCAAGATTCCATGTAAGTCCTGTTACTGCAAGGATTGTCAATGGTACCCAATCATTGATCAGGAGTGGCAAGTTCACACTAGCTGTAGCTGTCGTAATTAGAAGATCAGTCGCCAGAATGCCTATACCTCTCATTAGCAAAGCAGAAATCAAATCTGTATTACCAGTTATTTCTAACAAATAGCGAATAAACAAAGAACCCAATAATGCCAAGGGAAAAACAGGAAAGACCAAAAGAACTTCTTGAAAAAGATCCCCCAAAAAAGGTGCTAAAAGTCTTAAGCCATATAACAGACCTACCCCAAAAAGTACGGCCAATCCAACAAATGCCAAGTTTACAGCTGCCTCACGAAACCTTTCAATGAAGCTATTGGAATCTGCCAAAGGTGTGGCGTTTTTAATCTCTTCAGAGGATTGAATAGCAATCCACCCACGCCAACGGCCTAAAACAACGAGGCCGCTGCCTAAAACTGTTGATGAAAGTAGTCCCACTGTTGCCATTGCAAGGCCAAGATCAAGCCCTTCAGGGAATCCAAGCCTTGAAAAGCTTTTGCCCATAATTGCAGCCGCCCCATGCCCACCTTCAAAGCCCACTTCTATTAGACATCCCATTAAAGGGTCTACTCCTAAATAAGGAATTAAAATCAATAAAACAGCTAAGCCTCCTACTAGGTATTGACCAAAACCAAGCATTAACCCAACCAATGATTGCGAGGCAATAGGCTTCCAAACACCACGTCCTCTTGGGATAGGGCGACCAAGCATCAAAGTGGCAAAAACCAGAGTCAGTAAAGGCGCTGGAAATTGAATCCAAGTCTCAGTAACACTTTCTGGCAATAAAGGAAATTGACCATATGGGCCAATGGCTAGGACCAAAACTCCGACTATTAAAGCGATAGGTATGCCAACCATTTCTAAATTCAATGCAGGCTTAAAGCTTCGGCTAAACCCCAAAAGCAATCCCAGCAAGCAAAAAAGCCCTATTGCTAGGCTATGACTTGACAATATATTTAAAGAAAGGATTCCATTAATCGTTTTCAGGAGTAAATCCATCCCTCGATATCTGGAGAACTTTTTGCTCACAAATAATATTACTTTTATGCCGATCAAGCCTTATAGAACTAATCCAAAGATAAATTTCAAAATCAAGGAATATGAACTATGCAAAGCTAAAGGTCAAAAAAGCGTGATTCCAATAGGAATGAATCCAGCCATAAAAACATTTACTTAAAAAAACTATAGTCAAATTATCTGCCTAAAAGAATCTCAACCTAACCTTTGAGTAATTATCAACCTTGACTTAAACAAGTAAGAGTAAGATTAAGCCTTGAAAGATTAGCTCAACAAGGCCTAACTTTATTTTAATATTTTTACCACTAGCCTCGCTCAAGGTGGCGAGATGAATATCTTTTGAAGGCCTGGCTCGAATTTGAATATTAGTCATTTATTTTTAGATACAGATCTATTGAGCCTTAAAAAAAAGGTTCAAGCAACTACCATATGAAGGGCGAGTCCTTTTATATATAGCCATATATAGCGTTCTTGGTATAATTGAGCTCTTAAGCTAGGTAGTACTAAGCAGTTTGTCAAAAATTTTTATTGCTCAAGGAAAGACAGATCATTCAAATAATTAAGCGGCATGTTCTCAGCCTTTTCGTATTTTAAATCAAACTAGAAAGCTTTCTATCAAACTCATTTTCTAGAGATTAAAGACTTGAAGGTCAGCTCATAAATCTATCTTCGAAAAAAAATCCATATCTAGGGGAAGAACCCCAATAATCGATCAAAAAGTAAAAAACCATTTTAAATTTTTATTTCATCCCCTTCACTCATAATGATTGCGAGGGTTTGCCGTAAAATAACTTCGAATGCAAGAAAACCCCTCCTGATATCCGTGTCCCCAGAAGAACAAGCACCTGAAAGTCAACCAAAGTGGGATTACACCTCCAATAAGCAAAACATGATCACTGGAGGCGTTGTCCTAGGTGGCAACCTCCTACTCCTAATTGCTTTCCTGCTTTATCAATACGTCCCAGCAGCCCATCAGTTCATTTCTGGTCGACCTCTCTGATCACTCATCACTCCATCTTCAAGAAAGCAAACTTCTTATAGGTCCAACACGTCCAAAATGAGTGCAATGGTCAATGGCAGCTAAAAACCTAGCCTATTTCAGCATTGAAACCTTTAAAGAATCTCTGATTTACCAAGCAAAAACCTCTGCCAAATCAATATGGTTTTTCTTCTTATAATTTCCTTATAGACAAAATGAGGGATGTAAAGCTTTAAAAAGTCTTTTTTTTGTAGAAAAAAACTAATTTCAACGTTATCTCACCTGACTAACAACCGCTCAATGGACTAACTTCAATGGATAAGTTCGTTCAAATGAAAAATGGCTGGTGGACCAATCCTGCAGTTTTGGGAAACAGCACTAGCTAATCCTGTGCTCAAAGATCTCAAGGTCCGGTTTGCAATAGCAATGGTGGGAAATATAGTAGCAGTTGTATTTATTTTATATTTTTTAAAAAGATTTGTTCCTGACCTTCCTATTGATATTGGCTGAATAAAGCTACTAGGCAGTATTGATCAATACCAGATGGGCGCTAAAAAAATTCATAGCAAAAAAATTCTTATAAGGAGCCATTAAATTAAACAGATTTACCAAATCTATGGCTTATGAATTTTCTTTTATAAAGACCAAATATTTTTACTAGATGGTCTTCATGCTGCCATATCATTAATTGGAGCATCCTGAGCAAGCCAATAATTAATTTCTTCCTCACACCATCTCAAATGATATAAGACTTCGGGCTTCCAGGGCATCTGATGTGATGTCAGAGCGCTTCTCCAATGAGTACCAGGCTTTAAATATCCAATTTCCCTCCAAAGTTGAAGGGTTTTTTCACTAACGCCAAGGTGATGACTTGCCTCTTTCCCAGAGACCCACGGGCTATCACTATCGCTCATTAGCTCAGGCAAATTTCCCTATTAATAACGTAATTTGAAAATTTAGGAAGGGTAAGAAGAGCGATGCAAAATAAAGCTAAAACTTCTAGACATATTCTATTGGCAATATCTAATAAAGAAAGAGCTGAAGCAAAAGTCAAGGCGAATACGATGGAATTGTATCTTTTATCTATAAGTTGTTAATTAAGGCTTCTTCACCTAAAAGAAAAAATATCTTTCAAATAAAATTCATATGTATATTGAGATATTTCTTTCATTCTTGGAAATTTAGTCATAATCCCATGGCCTGATCAAATTTTTTTCTGATGGTATTAGAAGGCCAGAATCTTTAGAAGGATGAAGACAAGCTTTTGCAAGCTCAATGTTTCCAAATTCCTCCGAGCAAGAATTAGCCTCATCTTTAGCTAATGATAACCAGCCAGAAATCCATTTAGAATTATCTTGCATCTCACTCCATGGCACTACAAAGCGTGACTTCCCATCCAAAACTGAAACAAGAGCAACCCAGCGTTCTTTTTTCTTGCCGCCATAATTAATAGCAACAAAATGTCGGTAACCATTCCTGGAATATATACTGGTCCAAGATTTATTAGGAGGCCATCTCATCCACGAAAAAATAAAATTTTTAAATCTTATTTTATCACGTTTATCTTGAAATATGTAATAGGTTTTTTTTCGCTAGAACATTTAAAAGCGAATCTCCTTAGATCAGTTGTATTTTCTTTTTAAAAGAACCATTTTCACTAAATCATTTCTAGATCAGAACCTGATCTAATTTATCTCTTTACATCATGGGCACAGCCATCACCTTCGTATTTCTCGGTGTCGTAATATCCATTTCTAGTCCCAAAGTAGACAGTAGCAAGAACAAAAGGAATAGAAATCCACAAGAGAGAACTTGATAGGTCCAAAATATGCAAAAACTATTATTCCTAATATAAATGATCTATCTATACAGAATCTAAAAGAACGAAGGAAGAATTCGAGTTTTTAATAAAAAGTTTTTTTATGTTGGAATCATGATTTAAGGTGTTTTAGATTTATTGCATCAAGGGAAAGACATATTTATCTTTTCTTTAGTCCTTGCTGATAAATACTTCCAAATTACATTGGTTTGTAAAAATTAATCCTAAAACTCAATTTTTCTGCACTTCAAAAAATTTTAGGATCTCTGGCAGAATAAATACAAAGAGTTTACCTTTGCCGATATCCAGGTTCAAATTCTCGACGTGCCGCTTCAGTACGCAAAAGAATTTGTCGAGCAGTACTAATAAGGCTATAACGCAGAGCCTTGCCTGACTTAAACATTGCCTCACTGACGGCCTTTGTTCTCGTTAATTCAATTTGATAAGCTCGGCTTACTGCTCGCTCAGCATCAATATTTGCAAGTTTGGCCTGTAAAGCCAATCTTTCCGTCTTTGACTTAGGCAAGACCATCGGTCTTGTTTCAGGCTCCGCCCAACTCCACAACCAACCTTTCTTGGCTTTGGTGATTGCTGCAGATTTCTTGTCCATTGCCATAAATCCATCCTGCCTAACAGATTTCGCCAAAATTAATTCGACAATCCGAGGTTAGCGCCCTGAAAAGATCTTGCGAATTTATTCCAAAGCACTATTAAAAGAGGGCTTATGTTTCTAATCAAACAAATGGCAATCTTATTAAAGCCCAAACATAAAGAGATACGTTAAATGCGATAGCAACTCCTACTAAAGCAAATTTGTTCATTGATCTGAACAGATAGAGCCACATCCATTCAGCAAGAAAAGTTCTTATTCTGCCAGTGCTTGTAAGCTTTCCCTAACATTTAAGAGAGAAAAATTCTACTTTTAGGGTAAAAGATTTTCTTAAATTTTACTGAAAAGTTTTTTTATTTATCACAAAAGGGCAAAATATTAATTATTGGCCAATTTCGTTTGGAAGGTAAATCAATCCAGTACGGCAAGCTTTTAGAGCTTTTCTAACACTCTTTATTGTTTTCAGGCTAAGTGCTTTTTTCAAGTGTTCCGAAGGAAAAAGCAATTGATCATTGCCATCCAATCGAATTCGAGCACCAAACCAAGTCCCATTCTTCGGAATAGAGGCTCTACAAGAAATAGTTTCATTTGAAGAGTTGAATTTACGCTCAATAATCCAATTCTCAACCTGATCCAAAAAGCTGAATTTATCTAAGCCCGCCTGGACCCCTCTAGGGCAAATCAAAAGAGTAACTAGTATTAGGATTGATTTATACATATCTACAAAAGACTTCTAAAGTATATCTGAAGATACTAAAGCAATAGTTTATAGTTGCTTCAATAGCTTTAGGAATTGCAGTTTTCATAACAAATGCATAGTCATAGATTCATATAATTAGTTAATCCTCTATTTACAAAAAGGAAGGGTAGGATCCAAAAAGTTTTTATTTGAAGTTATTAGTTTATCAAAATTATGTGTAATTTGCCTGCTGAAAATTAAATAATCAAAACCACTCTCTTTTCAAATAAGATAAGCACAAGTCAGAGGAAGCTCAACTATTTAAATTGAATATAAAACTCTCACTAAAGAAATCCTTTTATATCATAGATTTCTTGGAAGACTGGATAAAACAATCAATTACCAAGGCAAATGCCATCCCAAACGGCCAAACAGCCACAAACCAAAAGCCACCTTTACTCCAGTAGCAAGAAGCCCCCACCCCACTAGTTGCTTCTTTGATAGGCCAAACAGCATTGAAAAAATTTAAATTATTTAACTGTTCTAGCTTACTCAACAAAAGATTTGACTAAAGCATGGATATCACAAAAATCATTTATTCAAAGACTTTAAAAGCTCTCTAAAACCACTGAGGCAACAGATCGGGCCTGGATGCTGATCAGGCTGAATGAAGTTGGGTCTATACAAAAATTGATGGGAATCAGTCTTGAATAAGGAAATGTATGGGTCGCCTGAGATTCGAACTCAGGACCAGCCGGTTAAAAGCCGGATGCTCTACCGCTGAGCTAGCGACCCCCATAAATGCCATAAAGGCACGAAAGGAAATTATCATGCGGCCTACCAAAAATTGAATGGTTGCTGACTTTTTCAGACATCTAGACTTCCAAAAACTAATAAATCAAGGTATCCCTAGCGATTTAGTATTTTTTTCTTCAACACCACCCACTCAACCTTCTCCAAGTGAAGAGATGCGAAAAAGCAACTAAACAGAGTGTTCACATCCAAGCTCACTAAGCTCAGGCTAAAGGTAAAAACTAAATTCATTGGCCAACTTACCTTCAGTTTTAGTAATCGGTGCAGGGTTAGCAGGCACAGAAGCTGCTTGGCAGATTGCAAGAGCAGGCGTCAAAGTAAAACTTATAGAAATGCGTCCAGTAGCCAAAACTCCTGCTCATCACACAAGCCATTTTGCCGAGCTCGTTTGTAGCAATAGTTTTGGTTCGCTTAAGAGTGATCGTGCAGCAGGTCTATTACAAGAGGAACTTAGAAAGTTGGAATCAATAGTCATTGCTACTGCCGATAAACATGCAGTTCCAGCTGGTGGAGCTCTGGCAGTTGATAGAAGTCAATTCAGTCAAAATCTCACTGAAAAAGTTTCTTCCAATCCACTAATCACTATTGAAAGGCGAGAGATAAAGCATTTACCCAAAGAAGAACAAATCACAGTTGTTGCTACTGGTCCTCTAACAAGCGATGATTTAGCAAATGACCTAAGAGAGTTCACAGGTCTTGAATACTGCCATTTTTTCGATGCTGCAAGCCCAATCGTCACTGGGGAAAGTATTGATCTATCAATAGCCTTTAAAGCTAGCCGCTACGACAAAGGCGATGCAGACTATATAAACTGTCCTATGGAAAGGAATATATATGTTGCCCTGAGAGAAGAACTTCTGAAAGCCGAAGTGGCTGAATTAAAAAACTTCGATCAAGCTTCAGCTAATTACTTCGAAGGATGTCTCCCAATTGAAGAGCTAGCTCGTCGAGGTGAAGATACTATGCGATATGGACCACTAAAACCCATTGGACTCTGGGATGAGCGTTGGGGTGACCTCAATAACAAAGAAGTCAGGAAAGCAAAGCGTGCCTATGCAGTGGCTCAATTACGCCAAGAAGATCGTGCTGGACGCCTCTGGAACTTAGTTGGATTTCAAACCAATCTGAAATGGGGAGAACAAAGTCGTGTCCTGAGAATGATTCCTGGACTAAAAGATGCAGAATTTGTACGTTTCGGAGTAATGCACAGAAATACTTTCATTGAATCGCCAAATCTACTGAAACCTACTCTCCAATTCACACAACGAGCACAACTCTTAGCCGCTGGTCAAATCACAGGAACAGAAGGCTATGCAGCCGCGGTGGCAGGCGGCTGGCTGGCTGGGACTAATGCCGCATTACTGGCTCTAAACCGAGTCCCAATAACCTTTCCTCCAACAACCATGATTGGAGCCCTTACAAACTTTATTAGTAATGTTGAAAGTATGAAAAAAGTTAGGAGGAACGGTCATTTTCAACCAATGCCAGCAAATTTTGGGCTAATGCCGGAACTCCCTGCACGAATCAAAAACAAACGCGATCGTTATGGTGCTTACAGGGATAGAGCACTAAAAGATCTTAGAAGCATCACTCACCCTTTCCAAAAACTTTGATCAAAAAAAGCATCTACTCTAAAAGCAGAAATTTAAGGCTTACTTGTGAGCACTTAGGTTCATATAGTTGGTAAGACGCTATGGATGTTGTAAGTACAACCCAAAAAAGTTGGGATGCAGTCATAGTTGGGTCAGGGCTTGGAGGGTTAGTTACCGCTAGCCAGCTAGCTGCGAAGGGCGCAAAGGTGCTCGTTTTAGAGAGATACACAATTCCAGGAGGAAGTGGTGGATCTTTCAAAAGGAATGGATACACCTTCGACGTTGGAGCATCAATGATCTTCGGTTTTGGAGAAGATGGTTATACAAACTTGCTTACACGTGCATTAGCAGATGTAGGGAAGAAAGTCGAAACAATTCCTGACCCCGTTCAACTGGCATATCATCTCCCTGACAACTTCAATATTGCCGTTGATAGGAATTATGAGCAATTCATCTCCGACTTGACCTCCCTCTTTCCACATGAAGCCTCAGGAATCAAACGCTTCTATGGTATTTGCTGGCAAGTTTTTAATTGCCTAGATTCAATGCCGTTACTATCCATCGAGGATCCTGCATATTTAGCAAAAGTATTTTTCAAGGCACCTTTAGCATGTCTAGGTTTAGCGAGATGGCTACCAGTAAATGTTGGAGACGTTGCCAAACGCTACATAAAAGATCCAAAGTTATTGAGATTTATCGATATTGAATGCTTTTGTTGGTCTGTAATGCCCGCAGACCGCACACCAATGATCAATGCAGGAATGGTTTTTTCGGATCGTCATGCTGGGGGAATTAACTACCCTCGGGGAGGAGTAGGCGTAATTGCCCAAAAGCTTGTAAAAGGGTTAGAGGATCATAATGGTGAAATCAGATACAAATCACGTGTTAAAAAGATTCTTTTAAAGGGTAACCAAGCTATTGGTGTCCAGCTGGCAAATGGAGAAAATATTCTTGCTAAAAAAGTTATTTCAAATGCAACTCGCTGGGACACTTTTGGTGGAGAGGGTTGTAGACAAGCCTTAATAGATCCAAAAAAAACACCAGCTTCTGAAAAAAAATGGCGAGATCGTTATATTCCATCACCATCTTTTCTATCTCTACATCTTGGTGTAAATAGCTCTTCTATACCTAAAGGGACCCATTGTCATCACCTAATTTTGGATAAGTGGGATGAAATGGAAAATGAAGAAGGTGTCATTTTTATTTCAATACCTACATTACTAGATCCCTCTCTAGCCCCTCAAGGGAAACATATCCTTCATGCTTTTACCCCCTCTTCCATTAAAGGATGGAAAGGCCTAACAACCTCAAGCTACATTAAAAGAAAAAATTCTCACGCAGACCGTCTAATAGAAAAGATCGAAAGAGTTTTGCCAGGTATAAGCCAAGAAGTCACTCATAGAGAAATCGGGACACCACGTAGTCACCGACGATTTCTAGGGCGGCATCAAGGGAGTTATGGACCCATTCCTTCAATGCGACTACCAGGCTTACTACCAATGCCCTTCAACAGTACAAATATCAAGAATTTGTTTTGTGTAGGAGACTCCTGCTTCCCTGGACAAGGACTAAATGCCGTTGCTTTCAGTGGTTTTGCCTGCGCACATCGTATTGGAGCAGAACTAGGGATAAACCCTTGGAATCTGCCCAAATAGAGACCAAACAGCAAAACTGATTTAAGCGCACCAAAAAGCAAAGCTAGAGGGCCCTTGCTTTATTCAACTTTTCATTTAACGCTTTATCTTAATTGTAATTGCTTAAGAGATAGTTGAGATCCTAAATTCTATTAAGAGCAAAAGATATTAGGATCTTTAGTAAATGAATTACCCCTGTAAAGTATCTAGGCTAAAGCGATATCCTTGCTGTCTAACTGTTGTAATTCCTCCACCTTCTCCAAGACCAGCTTGTTCAAGTTTACGACGAAGAGTTAAAACCTGTGTATCTACTGACCGTGGTCCCCCGCTAAATGGGGGCCAGGCCATCCTTAAAAGCTCCTGACGACTGCGAACCATTCCTGGAGGCATTAATAAAGCGCAAAGAAGAGCAAACTCTCTAGGACTTAATTCAACTGGCTTTTCTTGCAAAGTTACCTGTCTCAACAATAAATGAACTTCTAGAGGGCCAACCGTTACGCGCTCTTGCAAACCTATTCTTCCTCGTTTCAGAAGAGTTCTACAACGAGCGGCCAATTCTTCAAGGCCAAATGGCTTTCGCAGCACGTCATCTGCCCCATCATCTAAAAGCCCTACTAGGGTTTCCACTCCTGGACGCGCTGTAAGAACAATTACTGAGCATCCCAATTGTTGAGCTAAGCCTATTGCTGAACTTTTCTCGAGCAATTCTGCACTGACCAAAAGGTCAGGAGTTTGTTCTCTACAAAGGTCTACAGCTTCTATGCCTGTAGCCACTGCAGCAGTGAGATGGCCATCCTGACGCAACCTCTGAACCAACACAGTTCGGAGGGTCGGATGGGGCTCCACAACAAGAACCTTGGCAGGGCTTTGAGCAGTAGCCTGTGAGGACAAAGACCCCAAAGATGATGATGGGCTTTGCTCGTTTGAAAGCAAATCTGAAGAGATGGTGTTCACATGCCTTAAAAGAGCACGCTTACGATAAAGCAATTCAATGGCAGGCTGTGAAAAGAAACGGTCTTGCTCTCAGACCATGACATCACTAGATCATCCTGCAGCCATAAGGCATTTCCAATCAATTTGTGATGCCTGCCAGGAATTAACCAGTCGTCACCTAAGTCCAGCCGAACTAAGGCTTTACGCAGAAGGGTATTTACATGCCCTTAGAAAGTCCGGAGAGCTCGAACAAAGAGAGCAAGAGAAACTAGAAAAACTTATAGAAAAATGGATCCTTGACCCTTCTAGCTTTATTGGACCAAATGATGACATCAGTACTCTGTTTTATAAAAAAGAAGTTTGGTAGCCAGGTCATAACTGATTAAGAAGCCAAAGCAATCTCTAGTTTTTCAAGAAGCTCGCCTGAGTTATACATCTCAATGAGAATATCTGAACCACCTATGAACTCTCCTTTGACATAAACCTGCGGAATTGTTGGCCAATTTGAAAAATCCTTAATGCCCTGACGAATTTCTTCATCAGAAAGAACATCAAAAGTTTCAAAGGTCATGCCAAGAGCATTGAGAATTTGTACCACATTGTTAGAAAAGCCACATTGCGGCATTAATTTTGTGCCCTTCATAAAGACCACTATTGGGCTTGAATTAACAAGGGCCTCAATTCGAGTACGTGTATTTGAATCCATTAAAAAAAAAGATAGAAAAGTTCAATTAGGTGTAGCAGTGTTCAAGGCCAATGCATGAATAGCTTCACTAGCTAAATCATCCTTAAGGGCCTCATATACCAATTGATGCTGACGAACCAAAGAAAGGCCAGCGAACACAGGAGAAACAACATTCACCTGCAAATGATCACCCCCTCCACTCATGTCCTCAATAGTGACATGAGCGTCAGGTATTACACGCCTAATTGAGGCTCCTACTTCGTCAAAATCAACCATAAGGGAATAGATGTCAGGAAAATAGATTTGGTAAAAACTACTCAAAAATGTGAATACCGAAAGAAGCTTTACCTTGCACCAAGATAAGGGGTATCAACAAAACCCAACTCAACCAAACTTTGATAAGCCTTCTGCCCCTCTTTTTTAGCCGGAGTTGTAAGCCTCACAACTTCAACGAGTAATGGGACTGCCACCTCAGGTTGATTTTGGCGGCGTAATAGTGCTGCAAGTCTGAGGTTTGCTTTTGAAAGAAGAATGAGAGTTTTTCGCCCTTTTGCATCCATTTCACGAGGGATACGAGCATCAAGACCTCGAAAAGCACCTGACAAATCTCTATAAAAGGAAAGCAATAACTTGGATGCTTCCCTAGCTTTTTTAAAATTCTGCTTGGCTTCTTCGAAATTCTCCTGAGCAACTGCTTCATCACCTTTTTCTAAGAGCTTTTCAAGAGAAGAAACATTAAACCCCACTTCTTCACTAGCTAAAACCTTGTAGTTAGAGGAAGGAGCTGTCTCAGAGAATGATGGACCAGGACAAAAAATCAAACTAGTCGTGAGGGCAAATGCCGTCATCGGGAGGCGACAACGCATGAAGTAGAGAAACAAAAGTGATTAAGACTTTAAGTCGCTTTGTTCTTACGGCCTACTGCCATTAGGGCAGCTTGTTCAGCTGAATGCATGCTTGCTGCTAGTGCGGTATTAAAGCTAATAGCAGCTTTTCTACCAAACCCCTCTACTTTCATAGGCTCTGCAAAGCAAATAGCTGCTTTAGAGAAAGGCTTTGGCGTCATATTGCTATAACCAAGTCCCACAGGCACTACTTGGACATCAACACCTTTTACTTCAGCCAATTGCGCAAGACGAGCTAAACCTTGCTTAAGTCTTATTGGCTTTTCTGTACGGTTTATCCTTCCCTCAGGAAAGACCACAAGCTGCTGCCCTTCAATCATCAGATCAATAGCAAATCTTAATGAGGTTAATGATGGTCTTACCTGATCTACAGGGAAGCAACCCAAACGCTCCAAAAACCATCCTTGCAAACCATTCATCTCAGTGCGAGTAACCATAAAACGACAATCTCGATCTGTAACTCGTCGCCCTGCAGCCATTGTCAACATCAGGCCGTCCCATCTAGCACGATGAGTTGGAGCTAACAAAACTGCTCCTTTCAATGGCAAATTGTGAATACCTAGAACAATCCTTTCACGAAAATAATTTCTCAAGACAATGTCCTGAGTAGTGACCATTGCCAGAGGACTCCAAAACGGATCTATCCCAAGACACAAGTTTGTTTCGCGATTAGCAAGAGCCGAGGGCACTTGAACTATAACCTCCATTCATCTGAACTTACCTTTTGAAGATTGGTTTTTCCTCTATGGGTTGGGCAGTTAACCTTGCGTCTAAATAAGCTCTCACAAGAAATCAAAATAGACAACTAAAAAAGCACATCCACTTCAATTCACTCATGGCAAGTCTGGGAGTAAACATTGACCACATCGCAAATGTGCGTCAAGCACGTCAAACTATTGAACCTGACCCTGTTCAATTGGCATTTCTCGCTGAAATTGGTGGGGCTGATGGGATTACAGTCCACCTCAGAGAAGATAGACGTCATATTCAAGATCGAGACTTACAGCTTTTAAGAGAAACCGTCAAAAGTAGTCTGAATCTAGAAATGGCTGCAACTGAAGAAATGGTTCAGATAGCATTAAATACGTTGCCTGAAATGGTCACAATAGTCCCAGAGAAGCGTGAAGAAGTAACGACAGAAGGTGGTCTATCAATTACTGCAAATGAAAAATATCTCAAGAATGTTATTGAGCAAGTCCAATCATCAGGCATTCCTGTGAGCTTATTTATTGACCCAGACAAAGAGCAATTAGAGGCTTCTGCAAGAGTTGGAGCAACATGGATTGAACTTCATACAGGCCATTATGCTGAAGCATCTAGGCAAAATAAACCTTTAGAGCTATCAAAAATCAAGGAAGGAGCTGCGATAGCAAGGAGTCTTGGACTGCGAGTCAATGCAGGTCATGGACTTACCTATCAGAACGTTGAAGCCGTAGCTCTAATAGAAGGGATGGAAGAATTGAACATCGGACATTCAATAATTGCTCGTTCAATAGCCGTTGGACTAACAGAAGCAGTACGAGAAATGAAGAGTCTGGTGCAAAACCCGCGCACCGAATATCTATTCGGCAAGTAACATCAATAGAAATTAAGTTTTCAGCGTTTAATACGGAAGAATTGAAAAAAACTAATAGTCCAAGAATCCCATCTTGTTCTAGTGGATACATCCTGTTGGTGGCGCAGAGTTCCCTCTCCCAACATCACTAAAGCTTGCTTATTTTTCCACCAAATCCAATCCCTTATTGGAGGAGTACGCATCAAATCATCTCGAGTAAGTCCTAGTCTCAAATTGAGAGAAACCTCCAAAAGCACATCTAACATTTCTTCACCTGTCTCACAACTAGATAAGGTCTCATTGGTTTTTTCTGCGCCGTCAAGCGCATCAACAAGCAATTTGACCCTTTTGTTAACCGGAAGTTTTTTAACATCCATACCAACTAGATGAAGCAATAGCAGGCTAATTACTTACTATGAAGATGGTCGAAGTTCATGTGAAACTTGAAACCACATCACTACTAAGCATAATTTAGATCAATACTTGAGAGATGAAGAACCAACAAACAATGGGCGGATAAACCTTGCTAACTATCTATCGAAGCAATCGAGCTGAGTGGTTAGCCAACGTTTTGTCGGAACACCTCCGACTAAAACCGCCAAGTCCATTTGAAACCGTTGAAGTAATTGTCAATACTTGGCCTGTAAGCAGGTGGTTAGGAGAAGAACTAGCAACTGTAAACGGAATCAGTGCTTTGATTCGTTTCCCCTTCCCAGGCACACGTCTTAAAGAGTTGGTGAAATTAGTGCTTGGGTTAGAAGAAAAAGATGAAGATCCTTGGAAAGCAAACCGACTGGTATGGCACATACTTGAAGTATTGCCTGAACTTCTTAAAACAGATGAAGCGTCTCTTTTAAGAGAGTGGCTTAAACAACGTTCTTCTAAACCTGGGGAAGTTAATAGAGATGAATGGCAACTTGCGAGCAGTATTGCTGATGCTTTTGACGACTACGCTCTTTACCGAATTAATGAGATAACTCAATGGTTGAGAGGCACTGATAAGAATTCTTCTAAATTTCTTGAGACAAACGCCCAGTCAAATTGGCAACCACTATTAATCAATCTTCTTTCCAAACGCATTAATCGTGAACCATTCGGGCTGCAAGTTAAACGCGCTATAGATCAACTTAAACATGGCACCCCCCCAGCCAAAAAGCTTCCATCCCAACTTCACATCTTTGGTTTAAGCAGTCTTGCCCCTGTACAAGTGGAGCTAATTCAAGCTCTTTCTGGATTCATAGACATCAAAATGTACCTCATAACTCCTTGCCGTGATCTATGGCAACGTTGTGAACTCAGAAGACATCGACTAGGCAAAAGTTGGAGTAACCCACTTGATGGATATTGGTTGCTACAAGCACCCAGACTAGAAGCAAATCTTGGACGAATGGGAGCTGAATTCCAACAACTTCTGGAAGGGAGTGGTGAAAGTCAATTGGGAGAGTGGAAAGAAGGTGACCTCTTTGCTGCTCCAGCAAACATATCCATTCAACTAAAAAGAGAGCCCACACTATTAGAGCAACTGCAACAACAATTAGTGACCCCCAGTGAAGGGACATCAATAACCAGAAAAAAAGATGATACCTCGTTGACTTTTATGGCTTGTCCAGGACAAAGGCGTCAAGTTCAGTTGGTTAGAGATCAAATCCTTCAATGGCTTGCTAGTGATTCAAGTCTAGAACCTAAAGACATACTAATAATGACTCCTCAAGTCAAGCTATATAGTCCACTAATCTCATCTGCTTTTAATGACAAGACAGCTACTAACTTTGAACTCCCTTACAAAATTACAGATCGTAGTCAGCAGGATTGTCCAGGATTAACTCAATACATGTTGCTGCTACTTCAGCTAGCTAGTACCAGGATAAATGCAACAGCTATAAATTCTCTCTTGACTAATCCAGCAATTCAAAAGCAACAATGCCTGACTCAAGAAGATGTAATTAACATTAGCGACCTTCTCCAAGTTACAGGCTTTCGATGGGGGCTTGATGCTGAGGATCGAGATGGAAATGAAGTACATAGCTTAAGTTGGTGCCTAGATCGTTGGCTATTAGGTCTAGTTCTGCCAAGTACACCAGGCCTTGCACCTGGAGGTATAGCACCATTTTCAAAAGGAATTAAGCTGAATGACCTAACACAATGGTGGAATTTCCTATCTCTTACATGTAATCAACTAAGAGAGCTACGGTATCCACGTACTTGTGAGAAATGGGTAGAGCTTTTACGATCATATGTAAAGGATTTATTTGGCGACGGGGGCAACTGGGCTTTGGAATTCAAAGGATTCCTCTCTGCTCTTGAGGTATGGAGACAATCCTCAGTAGATTCTCAACTCGAAATAGACGTATCTGTTGCCGAAGACATACTAAGCCAAATATTCGCAGTTGAAGTTGGTCGATTTGGTCACCGAAGTGGAGTTATCACAATTAGTGCTCTTGAACCTATGAGAGCAATTCCTCACCGAGCAATAGTTTTGATGGGCCTCGATTCAAATATTTTCCCGCGACATAAAGATCGGCCAGGCTTTCATCTTTTAGGGCAGAAGCGAGAGCTAGGAGACCCTATGCCTAGTGATCAAGATCGTTATGTACTTTTAGAGGCATTGATATCAGCCAGGCAACATTTAATGATCACCTGGAACAGCAGAAATGAGCACACTGGTGAGCCTATTCCAGCCGCAAGTCCTATCCAACAATGGCTAACACAACTGGAATCTCAGTTAGGGAAAGAAAGCGTAGAAGGATTACTTAGAGAGCCCCACCCCAATCCTCTAGCACGTGCCAATTTTGTACCTCTAAACAACCAACTACCAATTAGTTGTGATCAACGCAACCTAGAAGCTCGCATATGGCTAAATAAAAGGTTGGAACCACATTCTTTAGCACTGGCCTTGCCTCTAAAATGGGACCAACCTAAGGATAAGGAAGTCCCTCTTATCTCCACTAATCTGCTGAAGTCATGGCTAAAGTCACCACAACGTATTTGGCTTGAAGGATTACAACTAAAACCCAGAGAATGGATTAATCCACTTCGAGATTTTGAGGACCTTAATCTAAATGAGTTGCAACGATATCACTTACTTAGGAACCGTTTCGAAGAGCTGCTAGAAATTCCACTTGAGAAGCAGGCTCACTTCTTCAATAACCAAAGAGAAGAAGATTGGGAAACCAAGTATGAAGGGCAAGGGAAATTACCTCCTTTATCAGCAGCTCGCATAGAGTGCGAACTTTTAGAAAACCGTTGGCAAAACCTTTTATCGATTCTGACAAAACTTGGACCATGCAGGAAACGACTACTCTTGTTTGATGGTGAACCTGAGGAAATACTTTGGGCTGGTGATTTCGTAATAGTGATTGAACTAGGGAAATTAAAATCGAAGAATGTAATGGAAGGTTGGGTAAACCATCTGCAAACTTGTGCAAGCTCAACACCTCCAACAGCAACTTTAGTTATTTCCCGTAACTCTTCTAAATCAAAAAGAGACCAATTCCAGGTTGCCCTTCAATGGGATCCACTACCTCAAAAGCAGGCAAGAGAAGAATTAAATAAGCTAAAAGCAATAGCATTACATGGCCTTCAGCATTGCTGGCCAGTCCCTCCAGAAAGTGGGTGGGCATTTGCAAAAGCTAAGCTTAAAGACTCTTCTAAAGGAATGAAAGCCTTTCAACAAAATTGGAATGGTATCTTCAACATTCCAGGAGAGCGTGAAACAACTGAAATGCAACTTTGTTTTGGAATAGACTTCGAGGCTAATATGTTTACAAACAATAAGGATTTTATAGAAGCTTTCTCTAGCCTATACGATCCATTAATAGAAGTACTAAGCGAGAAGTAATTAAGTGATCTTTCAAGCTCATATGTCTAAAGATGGGAGTAGATTTTAATCTTTTTAATATATAAGATAACAGTTAAAAGGAAATCATTTATGTATTAATAAAATATACGATTAGAAGCAATTACCTACCATAGATTATAGATGAAGAGCAACAATTAAGCTTTTTCTTCGATTGTAAATTTAGTAACAATTTATTGTCGATTTTCTACGTGTCTTCTAGGTAAAGATCTCCTCTACATGCTTCAATTAACTTGATTTTATATTAACAAGTAATTGACTGCAATCACTCCTATCAATGCTCTACTAAGAAAATGGGTTAGAGAAATATTAGTTGAAAACAATAAAAGGTCTTCGTTGACAGTCCTAACCTATGAAACCAACCCATCTTCTGTTCAAAAATCGAAATATAAAAAAAAAAGCAATAAAGCTCATTGAGCCTCTCCAGCTTTTAATAGAGTTAACTTCATTATAATCACTTTACATAATCCTAAAAATTAAGTTCAAATGCCCTTAATACTTACTAATAGCTTTAGTATTCATTTGCCTCTTACTTTCCAAAAAGTGGAAATAAGCGTTCTATGATAAAAATTTCGTCTAGATCTCTTATTCACGCATTTTCCGGTTGGGGACTTAATTGGAAAGGGATAGTTGACAATCAAAAAGGTGAGTGGTGGCTAATTGGCCAGTTACTCTTTATTACTGCCCATATAATGCCAGCTTGGCCTTCATTGCATAGTTTTAACTTAACTTGGCCTAAGTTTCTTGCAAATTTTGGTGTTTTTATTGTATTAATAGGAATAACTCTTGCAGCAAGAGCCTTTTTATCACTTGGATCAAGTCTGTCACCCCTCCCTGAGCCAAAATTAGGAGCCAAGCTAGTAACTATCAATAGCTATAAAAGATGTCGTCACCCTCTATATCAAGGCCTTTTAATTAGTTCATTTGGAATGATAGTTACTCTGGGAAGTATCTTTCATATTGTCCTATTTATTGGTTTATGCGCGATACTTATAGGCAAAGCGAAAAGAGAAGAGCGCCAATTAATCAAAAGGCACTCCCAATATAAAAATTATTTAACAAATACTCCAGCAATTATTGCTGGTCTTCCTTGCTTAGATTGGCGAGTATAAGGTGAACGCATGAAAACCAAACACTGCCAATACCGTAATGAAAAACCAGTACAGATGGATCCCACTCACTAATTTCCGAAGCAAGCCATAAAAAGGAGCCTTTTAGAATGAAGGGGAAAACAAACAAATGTCTATTTAAATTTTCCCCTAATGACTACCCTCTTGATCCGGGGCTTCGTCTAATAGAAGCTAGTGCAGGGACAGGAAAAACATTTGCTCTCGCTCACCTTGTTTTAAGGCTACTAACAGAAGGAGAGTACAGAATTAATGAGATCCTTGTCGTTACTTTTACAGAAGCAGCTGCCGCTGAGTTACGAGCAAGAATTAGTGATCGCATTGAAGCAGCCCTTGGGGGACTCGAATCTATAAAAACAAGAGTTAAACAAGAAATGCCTGATGAAGTGCTCCAAGAATGGCTAGATCTCAAAGCTCAAAATGAAGTCACTAGATGCCATTGGCAAAGCCTGCTATTAGAAGCATTAGAGAGTATTGATCGTGCAGATATCACAACCATTCACGGCTTCTGCAAACGCACATTGCAAAGAGAAGCGCTAGATAGCAATGCCCCTATCAAACCACAACTTGAAGAAGACAACTCAGAACTAGTATTGGAAGAGGTTCAGAATTACTGGCAACATCATGCTCTGACACTCAACCCAAGCAATTTGAAAGGAGTTCAAAATGCAGGCCTCAGTCCAGAAAATCTATATAAGGCACTACTAAAAGTAGATAAGGATCCAAGTCTTATTTTTGAAGTTGACGATGCGTGCTTCATTTCATCACAACCACTAGGAGAACAATTTAATATTTGGATTGAAGAGCGCTGGTACAGATTTGTTGCAGCTTGGGAGAAACAAGGGAGTGCCTTAGAAGATTGTCTAAGAAGCCAAGCTTCAGAATGGCGTGCCAATGGCATTCAAGACACCAAGCCATTTAGTCCCAATCCAACTAAGAACCGTTTTGAAATCCTCAACAACTGGATTGAGACTATCTCTAAAAAAGGACAGAGCAACGGGCTCAATAGCGCTCCATTCTACGAAGTAATTCGAACCCAAAAACTCTTAGAGAGCTACTATCACCCGGCAGCAATAAGTCAAGTAGCCCAACGTTGTGGTGACAATAATTTTGTTCTTGTCAAACCTAAACTTCAAAAAGCTATTGCTGAATTATGGGATGGTCCGGCGGAACAACTATGGAAGCATGCCATAGGTATGATATTAACAAATCTGAGTAAGCGAAGACATCAACAAGGACTTATTAGTTATGGTGGACTTCTTAAAGCACTAGACCCCTTTACTACAAGCATCAAGGAAAGTAAAGGTCATAGGTCTCAAAATCAATCAATTCAAGAACGATTAAGAGTTCGCTACCGAGTGACACTTATAGATGAGTTCCAAGACACTGATTCTCTCCA